>ONMH01000054.1:0-10058 GCA_900318875.1 uncultured Lachnospiraceae bacterium
CATCCTCTGCGGCCTTGCCAGGAAATTGTTTCACGTGAAACACCCTGCAGTTACGTATCTGTTTTCATAATAACCGTACTCGATCTCGTATTTGCCCTGCAAATTATCTGTAAAAATGTACGGAGCAGTTCACACCTGTACTCTCCTACCCCACCGATTTCAGGCTGCCATGAAATATTGCTACATCCTGAGGATATGATTTTTCGAAATGGATAAGACCGTTACTGCTTTACGAGATGTTTCACGTGGAGCATCAGCGAAGATTCTTCTTTACAGCGCTGCGCAGTACTGTCCCCGGATGCAAGGCAGATCTTGCCCGCTGTCAACTGAAGACCTGAATATAACGACTTTATTCAGGCTCACCACATAGTGTGCCGATACGATTGGCCATCAGATCTTTTGCTCTACTATTGCCGTCTTGATTACCAGTGCCATTTACGAGGTCATTATGAATGCGATCTGCTTATGCAGATTTCGGTTCTCCTGCGTTTCATTTCTGCACCATGCAGCGTGATGTTTCCAAATTTGCCATCCTGGCATCTCGAATATCAGCGAGTATCTGTCCGCGGACATTGGCACTTGTTAAAACTCAAGTATCTTTTCCTTTATGTTTCTGGATATCAATTCACTATATATGGCCTTACTAGAGGTTCGCATTCCAGTATCCAATGAAACGCTGTTTTCATAGCAGACGATCCATAGGACAAAATATCCGTGAAGGTACGGCTTAAGAACCTTCCATGTTTCGTTTTCTTCTTGATCAGTATTCCACGTGGAACATTGATCCCGCATGCTCCTGTTTCTGCATTTCCAATATCACAACAATTCGCTCTCAGGATCGAATCGTCAGTCAACATTTTGCTCTCAGGATCGAATCGTCAGGTAAAATGGTCAGGGAATTGTCATTCAGTACTCTCCTACCCCACCGGACGTGCAGGTCTGTTTCACAAATGATTTGACCGATCAGGATATCTAAACAATAAAAAACCACGTGAGACATCAGCGAATGTTTCACGTGGAACAATAGAACTTATTCTCTTGTAACCCCAAGCGGTTCTTTGGACGGTGTATTCTCGGATATTTGCCGGGGGTTGTCTTTTTCTTCTCAATCACAATCAGGGATCTCTCGTACTCGGTATCAGGAAGAGTGAAGTCACACTTCCTGCTGAATTCGCCACCGAGGATCTTTACTGCCGTTCTTCCGGCACTCAGCTCTTCCTCAACCTTTTCTGATTTAAAGGCAATGAACATTCCTCCGGACCTGACAAACGGCAGGCAGTACTCAGACAGCGTGCTCAGATTTGCAACTGCCCTGGAGACTGCAATGTCATACCGCTCTCTCTGCTCTTTCTGTCTTGCCAGCTCTTCCGCCCTTGCGTGGATACAGACGGCATTGGTGATTCCAAGTTTCTGGATGGTATCATTCAGAAAGCCAATCCGCTTGTTCAGAGAATCCATCAGCGTCACATGACAGTTCGGAAAGCAGATGGCAAGAACAAGGCCAGGAAAACCTGCGCCGGTTCCGACATCGATCAGTTTCTTTCCGGACAGGTCTTTCTCCGACAGCACCTTCAGGATGCTCAGGCTGTCCAGATAGTGCTTCACATAGACATCTGTCTCCACCGTGATTGTCGTGAGATTCATGACGCTGTTCCATTCGATGAGGTTTCTGTAATAGACCCGCAGCTTCTCTTCCATATCCGGGGACAAGACAAATCTGGGATCCAGTTCCTGCAATCCGCTCTTCAGCAGTTCCTCAGCACTCATACCGCACCTTTCTAAAAATGTTCCACGTGGAACATTCCGCCTCACGTGAAACATCCATGATTTTCTATTTCTGCTTTTCCGCTTCCTTTGCCTGCGCCCTCTGTTTGTCCAGATAGATCAGCAGGACCGCCACATCAGCCGGCGTGACGCCGGACATGCGGGATGCCTGTCCGATGGAGGAAGGACGGAGTTCCTTCAGCTTCTGTCTCGCCTCCAGGCGGAGACTCAGAACGTCATCGTAGTCGATGTCCTCCGGGATCTTCTTACTCTCGAGCCGGTTGAACTGCTCCACCTGCTTTTTCTGCCGGGCAATATAACCCTCATACTTGATGTTGATCTCCACCTGCTCGCTGATCTCCGGATCTGTCACAGGACAGTGTTCCGGATCGATCCCCTTCATCTTCTCATAGTTCATCTCCGGTCTGGAGAGAAGTTCTGCCAGAGAGACCGCAGTCTTGAGCTCGCTTGAGCCGATGCTTCGAAGATATGCCTGATTCTCCGCAGCGGCACCTACACGAATGCTCTTCAGCCTTGCAATCTCCTCCTGAATTGCCTTCTCCTTATAGAGCACGTGATCATACTGCTCTCTGGTTATCAGTCCAACCTCATAACCGTACTTCCGGAGCCGCAAATCCGCATTGTCCTGCCGAAGGAGGAGTCTGTACTCTGCACGGGAGGTCATCATGCGATAGGGCTCCCGGTTGTCCTTGCTGACAAGGTCATCGATCAGGACGCCGATATAGCTCTCGGATCTCTTGAGAATGAGGGGATCTCTGCCGCGGAGTTTCTGTGCCACATTGATACCGGCCATCAGGCCCTGGCAGGCAGCTTCCTCATAACCACTGCTTCCGCAGAACTGTCCGGCGCAGAACAGACCGCTCACCTTTCTGGTCTCCAGGGAGAGTTTGAGGCTGTTCGCGTTGATGCAGTCATACTCAATGGCATAGGCATTGCGGACAATGACACAATGCTCCAGTCCAGGGACGGTCCGGTACATTCTCTGCTGCACGTCATCCGGCATCGAAGAGGACATGCCGTCAATGTACATCTCATTGGTACCTCTCCCCTCAGGCTCCACAAAGACCTGATGCCGGTTCTTCTCCGAAAACTTTACAACCTTGTCTTCGATGGACGGGCAGTATCTCGGCCCGGTTCCCTCGATGATGCCGGCATAGATCGGAGAGCGGTCCAGGTTCTCCCGGATGATCTCGTGGGTATGCTCATTCGTGTAGGTGAGGTAGCAGGGAACCTGATCGATCTGAACCGTCGCAGGATCCGTGGAATAGGAAAAGGGTGTTACCTTCTCATCTCCTCTCTGAATCTGCATCTTACTGTAGTCCAGGGATCTTCCATCCATGCGGGCTGGGGTACCGGTCTTGAATCTTCTCGTGTGAATGCCGATTCTCTCCAGCGCATCCTTTAAATAAGTAGATCTCTGCATGCCGGAGGGACCGGTCTCGGTGATGGCCTCTCCGACGAGACACCTTGCATTGAGGTAGGTACCGGTGGCAATCACTACCGCTCTGCACTCATAGATCGTTCCATTGAAGAGCCTGACACCGGTAACCTTTCTCTGTGTCTCTCCCTCTCCGGATACCTCTTCCGTGCAGATATCCACGACCTCCCCCATCCGTATGGTGAGGTTCTCCTGGTTCTGCAGAACCTGCCGCATGGACTTGGAGTACTCTGCTTTGTCTGCCTGTGTCCGCAGGGAGTGGACTGCCGGACCCTTGGATTTGTTCAGCATCTTTGACTGGATAAAGGTCTTGTCGATGTTCTTTGCCATCTCCCCGCCAAGTGCATCGATCTCCCGGACCAGATGACCCTTGGAGGAACCTCCGATGTGGGGATTGCAGGGCATCATGGCGATGCTGTCCACGTTCATCGTAAAGATCACCGTCTGAAATCCCAGCCTTGCACAGGCCAGTGCCGCCTCGCATCCCGCATGACCTGCCCCGATCACGCAAACATCTGTTTTAATGTGATAATTCTTTTCTGTCATTCGATTGTACTTATTATATTGACCATATTGGTCAATCTCTTGTGTTCTTTCTTTTGTTCACTTGCCAAGGCAGAACTTTGAGAAGATCTCCTCCACAAGATCATCCTCCACCGCCTCGCCAATGATCCGACCCAGTGCCGTGTAGGCATTCATCAGGTCAATGGAGAAGAAATCCTCGCTCATGCCGCTGTCTATGCTGTTCACGACAAGCTTCAGGGAGTCCCTCGCCGACCGTGCCTCGGTTCTCTGCCGCAGACCGGAGAGAAAGACCTCATTCTTTGATGCAATCTCCCCCGTCCGAAACATCTGCTGGATCTTTGCCTTGAAGTCCTCCATTCCCTCTCCGGTTCGAATGGAGACAGGAATCACCTCCGCCCGCTTGTAGTTGACCACCCTGGTGCTGCCCTCAGGCTTTGGCGACGGAGCGATAAACCGGAACATCTCCGCGATATCGTTGCGGTCCGTCCTGGAGGGAAGATCTGTCTTGTTCAGCAGAATGATGCAGCGGGTTCCAGCACTGATCCGCTCTCGGAGGAGTCTGAAGATGTACCGGTCCTCTTCACTGATTCCGGTCGAGGTGTCCACAAGATACAGGATCAGATCCGCCTGCTTGGCCGCCTTCTGTGCCCGCTCCACACCGATCTTCTCAACAACATCATCGGTCTTTCGGATGCCTGCGGTATCTGTGACATCCAGGATCACATCTCCAAGCCGGATCTTCTCCTCCAGCGTGTCTCGGGTTGTTCCTGCCACATCCGTGACGATTGCCCGGTCTGATCCCGCAAGAAAGTTCATCAGGGAGGACTTGCCTGCATTGGGCTTTCCGACAATGACGGTTCGGATTCCCTCCTTGAGTACTCTCCCACTCTCGGAGAACTGAAGCAGGTGATCGAGCCGGTCAATCAGATCGGCGCACTTCTTCCGCAGTTTCTCCGGATACCCTTCCATGGAGTAATTCTCCGGATCATCCAACGCAGACTCGATGAAGGCAATCTCGTACAGGATTTCCTCCCGGAGCTTTTTGACCTCGGTGCTGACCGATCCCTCCAGCTGTTCCACAGCGGTTCTTCTTGAGAATTCATTGTCAGACTGAATGAGATCCATGACCGCCTCTGCCCGGGAGAGGTCAATGCGCCCGCCAAGGAATGCCCTCTTTGTAAACTCGCCCGGTTCCGCCATTCTGCAGCCATTGTGCAGGGCGAGTTCCAGGACGCGGTTCATCAGGTACACGCCGCCATGGATGTTGATCTCAACCGTATCCTCCGTGGTATAGCTGTGGGGAGCGCGCATGACGGATACCATGGCCTCATCGATGACACAGGGTTCCTTCCCGCCTTCCTTGTCAGGATCTGTGATCAGACAGAAATGGATGGTGCCCGGTTTCCATGAGGAAAAAACATGGCTTCCGTCCCTCCCCCTGCAAAGACGGTCTCCCACTGCAAAGGCGTCCGGTCCGCTGATCCGGATGATGCCGATACCGGATTCCGTTATGCCGGTTGCGATTGCCGCAATGGTATCATTCTGGAGCGTGTCATAGGTCAGTGCCATGGATTCTGCCTCCTTCCCTCAGGTTTTACTATTATATAGCATCTTGCCATCGTTTTTCATCTGCGGCAGAAGCCAGAGGAAAAAATGCATAAATAAAGGCGGACCCCGGAATACCGTTCCGGGATCCGCCCTCTGTTTTGTTTCTTTGCTTCTCAGCGCTTTGGCGCGATGACAACCTTTCTGTAGGGATCCTCTCCCTCACTGTAGGTGGTCACGTACCGGTCCCCCTGCAGGGCGGAGTGAATGATTCGCCGCTCATAGGGATTCATGGGCTCCAGCGCCACAGCCTTTCTGCTGCGTCTGACCTTGTAGGCAATGTTCTTGGCAAGATTCTCCAGGGTCTTCTTTCTTCTCTCCCGGTAATTCTCCGTGTCGGTCTTGACGTGAACATAGCCTTCGATGCCCTTGTTGACGATCAGGGAGACAAGGTACTGAATGGAATCGAGGGTCTGCCCTCTCTTGCCGATCAGGATTCCCATATCATCCCCCTCAAAGTCCACGGTCAGGATGTTCTCGTCATGATCAAAGGAGGTGTGAAGCTCTACCTCCATGTTCATGGCTGCGAACATGGACTTCAGGAATTCCTCCGCCTTTGCCTCAAAGGAAGCAACCTGCTCGTCGGTATACTCGACCTTCGGCTCTTCCTTCTCCGGTCCTGCCGGTGCGGTCTCCTTTACGGGTGCCTTTTCCTTCTTCGCGGGCTTTTTCTTCGCCGGAGCAGCAGCCTCAGCCTCCTCCTCCTTTGCAGCCTCCTCGTGCACCTTCTCCAGGACATCGCCCTGAACCTTGTCTGCCTTGCTCTCGCCAAGGTCCTCTTCCTTCACCCTCGCGCGGATGACGGCATTTCTCGCATTGAACCCGAGAAATCCTGCGCTGCCCTGATCAATTACTTCGTACTCCAATCTGTCACTTGTGACAGAGAACTTCTGGCAGGCAGCGGTAATCGCATCATCCAGTGTCTTCTCGGAAAACTCAATATATTCTTCTGCCATGTTCCACCTCTTACTTCTTGTCACTCCGGCTGTCGGCAGAGCGGTTGTTGTTCGCATTGTTGAAGTCCTTCACCATGTTTGCCTTGGATGCCAGACTTCCCTGCTTGTACTTTCCGCTGTCGTAATACTTCTTTGCCTCCTGAATCTTCTCCTCCTTATCCCGGTTGGAAGCACCGCTCTTCTTTGCCGTGCTGCTCTCCGAGCCAATGGACTTGGTATTCATGGAGGAGTACTGATTCATCAGCTTCTGGGAAACGGTCTCCCGGCCGCCTCTCTTTGCCGCCTTCTTCTCTGCCTTGGCAACATTCCTGGCAATGTAGGCATCGATATCCATCTTGTTGATGGAGCGGTTGATGGCAACCTGCTGGATGGAACGGATCACAGAACCTGCAATCCAGTAAAGTCCCATACCGGCGGGAAGGGTAAAGCAAAACCATGCAGACATGATGGGCATGATATAGTTCATCGTCTTCATGGAGTTTGTCATCTGGTCAGCGGTGCTGTTGCCTGTGCTCTGGTTGGAGGGCTGAGGCATCAGGGCCACGTTGATCAGCTGTGTCACGGCAGCAAGCACCGGGACGATGACAGCTGCGATGATCAGGATCACAGAGTGCTGGCTGATAGCCTGACGGAAAGTATACCAAGGGGTATTGCCGATGTTCAGGCCGAGGAAGTTGTTGTAGCGCTCCAGCTGGGACACCGTGTTTTGAATGTCCGTGGAGAGGCCGGAGAACTTCGCTGCCAGATCCTGCCAGTCACTGGTGGAGAACCGGTTCAGCACATCGATGAAGGTATTCTGGGTATAGGTGGAAACCACCCCGTCCGTAAAGTTCGCATTGCTGAAGTGTTTTGCGTACTGGGATGCTGCGCTGGTAGCGGACAGATAGTCCGTGGAGCCGGCGGTCACAATCAGCTTGTCCACAAGGGGCTGAAATGCATCCTTGACCTGGGTGATGTAGGCCGGGATGTTGTAAAACACCCGGTACAGGGCGAACAGAATCGGCATCTGAATCAGGAGCTGGATGCAGCTGCCGCTGGCGGAAACGCCGTACTTGCGGTAGACCTCCTGCGTCTCCTCGTTCTGCTTCATCATGGAGTCCTGGTCTTTTTTGCCCGCATACTTCTTCTGGATCTTTGCCAGTTCCGGCTGCATGATGGTCTGCATCTTGGAGAACTTCTGCTGCTGGATCGTCAGGGGCATCAGTGCCATGTAGATCACGATGGTGAACAGAATGATGGCGAGACCCGTGTTCGGAATCCCGATCTTGTTCAGAATCCAGAAGATTCCGTTCATCAGGTATCCGAGGAGCGTCGCAATCTGTCCGATCAGGAACGTCGTGTCCTTCGAAAGTAACATAGGATTCAATTTTTTTCTCCCTTATGTTCTGTTATGGTACAGGATCATATCCTCCGTGGGAAAACGGGTTGCAGCGCAGGATGCGCCACAGGGCGAGAAGTCCCCCTTTCAGCGCGCCGTACTTCTCAATTGCCTCCAGTCCATACTCCGAACAGGTCGGAATATAGGGGCACTTTGTATGCTTGAGCGGCGAGAGGTATTTACGATAAAACTGAATCACTGCAATCATTGCCTTGCTGATCATCTCCGGAAACCCTCTTTTCCCTTGTGAGCTTATGCGCACGCATCAGACTCAGAAGCGCTTTTTCGATCATCTGATAACTGGCACCGTCTGCCGATCTGCGCGCCACGACCACAATGTCCGAACCGCCTTCGAACTCTGTCTCATGCAGTCTGTAGCTTTCCTTTACAAGTCGCTTGATCCTGTGCCGGACCACGCTGTTCCCCACTTTCTTGCTGACAGATATGCCGATTCTGCTGGTACCGAGGTCATTTGGTTTTGCGTACATGACCAGGTATCTGTTGGCACAGGATTTTCCCGACCTGTAAACGAGTCTGAAATCATCGTTTTTCTTTAAGGATTCCATGAACAGTCTCTACCATAACGTGTCGTACTGCCTGTTTCCGGGTAACAGAAAAGCCGCATTGCTGCGGCTTTTTGTCTCTTACCCGGAAACAGCTGACGAATCTTGATCAAACAGTCAGTTCTGCTCTTCCCTTTGCTCTTCTTGCTGCGAGAACCTTGCGGCCGCCTGCGGTCTTCATTCTTGCTCTGAAGCCATGGACCTTGGAGCGCTGTCTCTTCTTGGGCTGGTACGTCATCTTTGCCATTGCAAACACCTCCTTAACGGGCTGGCTGAAATCAGCCAGGCAAATTTTCATAATCATTGTGAAATTGAATCAGATTTCAGCAGAATCTGATGAACAGCTTAATAATTATATTAGAAAGGCGCGAGGGCGTCAAGCACGAAAAACCTTGATTTTTCCACGTTTTCTGGCCCTCTGGGCGGTCACTAAATGTAGTAAAAATAAATATTTTGACGCAACATTTTGTGGCCTTCCGCCATGCACATTTTTCCCCTTCCGGTTATCCTCTATCCACAATTTGTGGATAACATGTGGAAAACTCCGTATTTTATCCTCAGCCGGCTTTCCGGCATCCGACCTTCTCTCTGGAATCATCGACAAAAGCGGCACCTGCGGGATTGTCGATTTGAGTTATCCACATTTTCACATTTCATTGTGGAAATGTGGTTCTGTCCACAGAGCGGCGCGGATTTGGGCCGTTTGAATTGTTCCCGAACTTAGGATAAGATGATCAGGAATTCCCGAAGAAGAAACGCCGGAACCCCTTGTTTCCGGCGTTTTCCATCGCCCGCAGGGGGAGATATCAACGGGATTTCCACAGGGAATACACATAAAGGAACAAGCGAATGGAACTCAGCAAGCTCAAGAAAAACTGGACCGCCATGAAGGAAATGATCCGGGACGAGTACGGCATCTCCACGGTCTCCTACAACACCTGGATCAAAAATCTCGAACTCGGGGAGGCAGACGGCAACACGGTCACGATCTGCATTCCCTCCGAGAACAGCCTGATGCTCAGCTACATCACAAACAAGTACAGAGAGCCCTTCCAGGCGGCAATCTCCGAGGCACTCAATGAGAATGTCGAGGTGGTGTTTGTCCTGAAGAACAACACCGCAGAGAGTGAGGAGGCGGAGGAGACAAAATCCGCTTCTTCCTATATTAATAACGCAGAGAGCGCAAACCTGAATCCCAAGTATCGCTTTGACACATTTGTCGTGGGAAGCAACAACCGGCTCGCCCACTCCGCCTGCCTCGCCGTCGCCGAGTCCCCGGGCACCGTCTACAATCCCCTGTTCCTCTACGGAGGCGCGGGACTGGGCAAGACCCACCTGATGCACTCCATCGGCCACTTCGTCCTGGAGCAGAGCCCGGAGAAAAAGGTGCTCTATGTGACGAGTGAGCAGTTCACAAACGAGGTCATCGAATCCATCCGATCCGGAAATGCCGCCTCCATGGCAAAGCTCAGAGACAAGTACCGCACGGTAGATGTCCTTCTCATTGACGACATCCAGTTCATCATCGGCAAAGAGTCCACCCAGGAGGAGTTCTTCCACACCTTCAATGAGCTCCACGCAGCCGGCAAGCAGATCGTCCTGTCCTCCGACCGGCCGCCGAGGGAGATGGAAACCCTGAACGAGCGGTTCCGCTCCCGGTTCGAGATGGGACTCATTGCGGACATTCAGCCGCCGGACTACGAGACGCGGATGGCAATTCTCCGAAAGAACATGGAGAACCAGCACAACAAGCTGGACGACGACATCCTGGAGTACATCGCGACAAACATCAAGTCTAACATCCGGGA
>ONMH01000054.1:10073-43806 GCA_900318875.1 uncultured Lachnospiraceae bacterium
ATCACCCTGGACAATGCCAGGGAGGCCCTGAAGGACATCATCTATCCGGACCAGACACAGACTGTCAGCCCCAAGATGATCGCAACCGTCGTCTGTGAGCAGTACGGAGTGCGCTACTCCATGGTGGCATCGAGAAAGAAGAATGCCGAGTGCGTCGTACCGAGACAAGTGATCATGTACCTGTGCCGGGAGTACACGGATGCAACCCTGGATTCCATCGCACACCTCCTCGGAAAGAAGGACCACTCCACCGTCATGCACGGTGTGGACAAGATCCGCCAGGACCTGCGCACGAACAGTGAGCTCCGGTCCAACGTAGACATTATTATGAAGAAACTCAATCTGCAGGAGAAGGCAGCGCTCTGAGGGTGCTTCCGGTTCCACGCATTCCTGCCGCCGCATGCCAGCAATAGGCGGGCACCCGGCGGCAGGAACTTTTTTCCACAGAGTTATCCACGGGGAAAACGTCGACAGCGGGGGATTCAAAGCGCCATGTGGCGGCTCTGCCAATCTGCCCGTCCGGCGCAGCCGGATGAAATCGTGCAAAAAACGGCCCTATTTTGCGTTTTACGCCCGGGGGTATCCCCGGAAGGCCATATGCCTGTTTTTGTTGAAAAAAGGCCGAAAACTGTTATAATTTTTTTAAGATGTCCGCAAATCCGCAGCCATTACTACGAGAGACTACGATCTCTTCTTTTTTGGTTTTGCGGCAGATGGCGGTCTGCTGTACGCACCGCCACATAACAGAAGGAACACAAATCCATGAAAGTTAACATTTCCAAGTCAAACCTGATCAATGCCGTCAACATCGCTTCCAAAGCGGTTCCCGCCAAGACCACCCTTCCGATTCTCGAGTGCATTCTGATTGACGCCTCCACAGAGAAGATCAAATTTATGGCGAACGATGAGGAACTCGGCATTGAGACCATACAGGATGGCACCATTCTGGAACATGGCATTATCGCCATTGACGCCGCCATCTTTGGAAACATCGTGAGAAAACTCCCGGACGGTATGGATGTCACCCTGGAAACAGATGGGGAACAGGTGACAATCCGCTCCGGAAAGATCGTCTTCAGCATCTCCGGAAGAGATGGCTCTGACTTCCCGTATCTTCCGGAAATTGATCGCTCCTACAGCATTGAGGTATCAGAGCTGACGCTTCGCGACATCATTACCAAGACCATCTTTGCCATCTCCACCAATGACACGAATCAGCTCATGACCGGAGAACTCTTTGAGATCCGCAACCGCGAACAGCTGCGTGTTGCCGCACTGGATGGACATCGGATCTCGGTCCGGAGTGTAGAACTCAAGGAATCCTATGAGGACAGAAAGGTCATCATCCCCGGTAAGACACTGACCGAGATCAGCAAGATCCTGGATCCCAATCCGGAGGAAATGGTGCACGTATACCTGGCAGACAAGCACGCCATGTTCCAGTTTGGCACCACAACAGTTGTAACCCGCCTGATTGAGGGAACCTACTTCAACGTGGACCAGATGATCTCCGGAGATTACAATACCCACGTCCGGATCAACCGCCAGGCATTCCTCTCCTGTCTTGACCGTGCGACACTCCTGGTACACGAGGAGGACAAAAAGCCCATTATTCTGAAAATCACGGATGAAAGTCTGGAGCTTCGGATCCGCACTGCCATGGGCAGCATGGATGAGAACCTCTCCATCGAAAAAGAGGGGAGCGACATCGTCATCGGCTTCAATCCGAGACTCCTCATGGATGCGCTGCGCGCCATCGACGAGGACGATGTGGAGGTCTACTTCCTCTCCCCGAGGGCACCGGCGTTTATCCGGGACGAGAGCACCTACTGCTATCTCATCCTGCCCGTCAATTTCATCAGCTACGACTGATACCAAAGAAAGAATAATCATGGAAATCAAAATCAGGGATGAATATATCCGGCTCGGCCAGGCAATGAAGCTGGCGGGCCTGGTTGAAAACGGCGTGGAGGCAAAGGACGTCATCACAGATGGCGAGGTCACCGTCAACGGAGAGACAGAAACCCGGCGCGGCAAAAAGCTCCTCGACGGCGACAGCTTTTCCTATGGCGGAAAAACCGTGACCGTGCGCGCAGGCGGCGGACCGACACAGGAATAATCCGCCATGTACATCAGATCACTACAGCTTGCCAACTTCCGGAACTATGAGTCCCTCTCCCTGGAATTCTCGGAGGGTACCAACATCCTCTACGGAGACAATGCCCAGGGAAAGACAAACATTCTGGAGGCACTGTACCTTGTTGCAACCACAAAGTCCCACAGAAGTGTCCGAGACAGGGACATGATCCGGTTCGGCTGCCAGGAGGGACACATCCGGACGGTGCTCATCAAGAACGGGGTGGACTATCAGGTCGACATGCATCTTCGCGCCGCCAAGACGAAGGGCCTTGCGATCAACGGACAGAAGCTGAAGCGTGCTTCCCAGCTGATGGGACTTTTGCACATCGTCTTTTTCTCCCCGGAGGATCTGACCATTGTCAAGAACGGCCCCGCCTACCGCCGCCACTTTCTCGACATGGAGCTGTGTCAGCTCGACGGGGACTATCTCTTCAACCTGAACCACTACAACCGGATCGTGGATCAGAGAAACCGCCTCCTGAAGGAGATCTGGAACAATCCAGATCTCGAGGCGACCCTGGATGTATGGGACGATCAGCTGGCGGATTACGGCACAAAGATTATCGCGCGCCGCCGGGAATTCATGGAACAGCTGGCGGATCTCATCGGGGACATTCATCTTCGGCTCTCCGGGGGAAGGGAGCATCTCTCTCTTCAGTACCTGCCGGACACCGAGGCAGCTGCCCTGAAGGAAAAGCTGCTGCAGAACCGGGAGCGGGACAAGTATCTCAAATCCACATCGGTCGGGCCGCACAAGGACGACTTCTCCTTTGTCTGCAATGAGATCGATCTGAGAAAGTTCGGGAGCCAGGGGCAGCAGCGTACCTGTGCGCTCTCACTCAAGCTCGCGGAAATCGAGCTGGTGAAGAAGATGATCGGGGACTCTCCCGTTCTGATGCTCGATGACGTGCTCTCCGAGCTCGACACCAACCGGCAGAACACGCTCCTCGACTCCCTCGGCGGTATCCAGACGTTTATCACCTGTACGGGACTGGATGAATTTGTCAGTCACCGCTTTGCCATCGACCGGCTCTACCGGGTGGAGAACGGTGTGGTCACGCAGAGCAACTGAACCAGGCGAATGAGGTTGAATAGTTATGGCAGAACAAGAAAAGAAAAATCTCCTGGAAACAGAGCAGAGCGAAACCAGGGATCCGGCGGATCCCCATGCCGGCTTTGTGGAGGAGTTCAAGGAAAACGAGCGGGAGTACAAGGATGACAATGTGAAGGATACCCGGGATGTGGGTTCCTACACGGCGGATGACATTCAGATCCTCGAGGGCCTGCAGGCAGTCCGCAAGCGCCCCGGCATGTACATCGGCACCACCTCCTCCAGAGGGCTCCACCATCTGGTCTATGAGATCGTCGATAACTCTGTGGATGAGGCGTTGGCGGGATTCTGCACCCATATCGAGGTCACCATCAATCCGGACAATTCCGTCACGGTCACGGACAACGGCAGAGGCATTCCCGTCGGCATCAACCACAAGACCGGAAAGACCGCCGTGGAGGTGGTCTATACCATCCTGCACGCCGGCGGAAAGTTCGGCGGCGGGGGCTATAAAGTCTCCGGCGGCCTGCACGGCGTCGGCGCCTCTGTTGTGAATGCCCTCTCCTCCTGGCTGGAGGTGACGGTAAAGCAGGGCGGCGGTGTCTGGCGCATCCGCTTTGAGAATGGCGGAAAGACCAAGGAGAAGCTCCATCAGATCGGCACCTGCCCGAAGGAGGAGACGGGAACCTCTGTCACGTTCCTGCCGGATCCTACTATCTTTCAGGAGACCACGATCTTTGACTACAGCATTATCCTGCAGAGACTCCGGGAGATGGCGTTTCTGACAAAGGGCCTTCGCATCAGTCTGAAGGACCTGCGGGTGAATGATCCCACAGTGCCCGGCGGAGAGATCTCCGAGGTGCGGGAGAACGTGTTCCACTACGAGGGCGGCATCCGGGAGTATGTGAAGTACCTGAACAAGAACAAGACCCCGCTCTATCCCGACATCCTGTACTTCGACGGGACGAAGAACAACGTCTATGTCGAAGTGGCAATGCAGCACAACGACGCCTATAACGTCAACGAGTACAGCTTCGTCAACAACATCAACACGCCGGAGGGCGGCATGCATCTGACCGGCTTTCATAACGCCCTGACGAAGACGTTCAACGACTACGCGAGAAAGAACGGCATCCTGAAAGACAGCGACCAGAACCTCTCCGGAGATGACATCCGGGAGGGCCTGACGGCGATCATCTCCGTCAAGGTGGAGGATCCGCAGTTTGAGGGGCAGACCAAGCAGAAGCTCGGCAACATCGAGGCGAGGGGGGCAGTGGACTCCGTCGTCTCGGAGAAGCTGACCTATTACCTGGAGCAGAATCCGAATATCGCCAAGGCAATCTGCGAGAAGGCACAGCTCGCCGCAAGGGCAAGGGAGGCGGCACGGAAGGCGCGGGATCTCACCAGGAGAAAGACGGCGCTCGAGACCATGTCCCTGCCCGGAAAACTTGCGGACTGTTCGGACAAGGATCCGAAGAACTGCGAGATCTTCCTCGTCGAGGGAGACTCCGCAGGCGGCTCGGCAAAGAGCGCAAGAAACCGCTTTACCCAGGCGATTCTGCCGCTGCGCGGCAAGATCCTGAACGTGGAAAAGGCGCGAGAGGACCGGATCTACGCCAACGAGGAGATCAAGGCGATGATCACGGCCTTTGGCTGCGGCATCCACGACGAGTTCGACATCACCAAGCTCCGCTATGATAAGATCATCGTCATGACGGATGCCGATGTGGACGGTGCCCACATCGACACTCTGATGCTGACCTTCCTGTATCGCTTCATGCCGGAGCTGATCCGGCAGGGCCATGTGTATCTGGCCATGCCTCCGCTCTACAAGCTCGAGCGCAACCGCAAGGTCTGGTATGCCTACAGCGATGAGGAGCTGGCAAAAATCCTGAACGAAGTGGGACGGGACAACAACAACCGCATCCAGCGCTACAAGGGACTGGGCGAGATGGACCCGGAACAGCTCTGGGAGACCACTATGGATCCGGCGCGCCGGGTCCTGAAGCGGGTCAACATCGACACGGAGACCGAGTCGGAAGTGGATCTGACATTTACCACCCTGATGGGTGATCAGGTCGAGCCCAGGCGGGAGTTCATTGAGCAGAACGCCAGATTTGTGCAGAACCTGGATGTGTAAGGAGAAATAAACCGGCATGGACGACAACGTATTTGACAGAAGCAGAATTCAGGAAGTGGATCTGGACCAGACCATGCGCAATTCGTATATCGATTACGCGATGAGCGTCATCGTATCCCGTGCGCTGCCGGATGTCAGAGACGGCCTGAAGCCTGTACAGAGAAGAATACTCTGGGCAATGAGTGAACTGGGCAATACCCCGGACAAGCCCCACAGAAAGTGCGCCCGTATCGTCGGCGACACGATGGGCAAGTACCATCCTCACGGGGACAGCTCGATCTACGGTGCTCTGGTCTATATGGCACAGCCCTGGTCCATGCGCTACTGCCTGGTGGACGGCCATGGCAACTTCGGTTCCGTCGACGGCGACGGTGCTGCAGCCATGCGATACACCGAGGCGAGACTGACCAAAATCTCCATGGAGATGATGGCAGACATCAACAAGGACACCGTGAACTTCGTGCCAAACTTCGATGAGACGGAGAAGGAGCCGGAGGTCATGCCCTCCCGCTTCCCGAACCTCCTTGTCAACGGCACGACCGGTATTGCGGTCGGCATGGCAACGAATATCCCGCCCCACAACCTGCGCGAGGTGGTGGCGGCCTGCACGAAGATCATCAACAACCGGATCGAGGAGAACCGGGATACAGACATCGAGGAGATCCTCAGCATCATCAAGGCCCCGGACTTCCCGACCGGCGGCATCATCATGGGCCTCTCCGGCGCAAGACAGGCGTATCTGACGGGCCGTGGCAAGGTCATCACGCGGGCGGTCACTGCCATTGAGCCCATGGCAAACGGCAAGAGCCGTATCGTGGTGACAGAGTTACCGTACCTTGTCAACAAGGCGAACCTGATCCGCACGATTGCGGACCTCGTCAAGGACAAGCGCATCGAGGGCATCACGGACCTGCGCGATGAGTCTGACCGGGAAGGCATGCGGGTTGTCATCGAGCTGCGGCACGATGCGAACGCAAATATCGTCCTGAACCAGCTCTTCAAGCACACGCAGATGCAGGACACCTTTGGTGTCAACATGATTGCGCTCGTCGGCAACGAGCCCAAAGTCCTGAACCTGAAGGAAGTGCTGACCTACTACCTGAAGCATCAGGAGGAAGTGGTCACCAGAAGGACGAAGTACGACCTGAACAAGGCGCAGGAGAGAGATCACCTGCTGCAGGGTCTGCTCGTTGCCCTGGATCACATCGATGAGGTGGTCAGCATCATCCGCAGCAGCAAGACCGTGCAGGAGGCAAAGAACCGCCTGACTGAGCGGTTTGGGCTGGATGACAGGCAGACACAGGCCATTGTGGACATGCGGCTGCGTGCGCTGACAGGTTTGGAGCGCGACAAGGTGGAGGCGGAGCACAAGGAGCTCCTTGCAACGATTGAGAGGCTGACAGCAATACTGGGAGACAAGAACCTTCTGCTCGGCGTCATCCGGGATGAGATGAACACCATCGCGGAGAAGTACGGCGATGACAGGAGAACCAAGATCGATATGCAGGCAGATCTGTCGGATTTCGAGACAGAGGACCTGATCAAGAATGAAAACGTGGTCATCACGAGGACAAGCCTTGGCTACATCAAGCGGATGACGGCAGATGAGTTCCGCGCGCAGAACCGCGGCGGCCGCGGGATCCGGGGGACTCAGACCATCGACAACGACTTCATTGAGGACATCCTGATGTGCGCGAAGAAGGACATGATCCTGTTCTTCACGAACAAGGGTCGGGTCTACAAGCTGAAGGCGTACCGGATTCCGGAGGGATCCCGCACATCCAGGGGCACGGCAATCGTCAATCTCCTGGCCCTGGGACCGGATGAGAAGATCAGCGCCATTGTGCCGTCCATGAACTACGACCTGTCCAAGAGCCTGTTTATGGTGACAAAGAAGGGCATTGTCAAGAAGACCTCAAACCGCGCCTTTGAAAACATCCGCAAGAACGGACTCAATGCGATCAACCTGCGGGATGACGATGAGCTCATCGAGGTCAAGCAGACCGTGGAGGGAGACGAGATCTTCCTTGTCACGAAGAAGGGCATGGCGATCCGCTTCCGCGAGAGCGATGTGCGGGGCACCGGCAGGAATGCGGCCGGCGTGCGCGGCATCCGTCTGGATGAGGGCGATGAGGTTGTGGGCGCACAGCTGAACACCCAGGGCGATTCCCTCCTGATTGTCTCGGAATACGGCATCGGAAAGCGCACGGCGCTCTCCGAGTTCAAGGTTCAGACCAGAGGCGGCCGCGGCGTGAAGTGCTACAAGATCACGGAACGGACCGGTATGGTGGCCGGCATCAAGGCGGTGACGGATGACAGCGAGATCATGATGATCACGTCCGCGGGCATCATCATCCAGATCCGGATGAGCGAGGTGGCGGTCCACGGAAGGGTTACCTCCGGCGTCAAGCTCGTCCAGCTGGAGAAGGGCGTCCGCGTCGTGAAGATCGCAAAGGTCCGCGAGGACGTCGAGGAGGAGTTCAATGATCCCGGCGATCATGAGCTCTATACCGGAGAGGAGTACAAGTCCTCCGGCGCTGCGGTGACGACACCGGCAGATCAGGAGGCGCTGGTTCCGAACGAGGACGATGAGGACTACTCTGACATTGATGAGCTGCTCGATCGGGCGGAGAAGGATGCGGAGGAAGGTGCTGATTCGGACAGCGATTCGGATTCAGACGATTCCAGGGATAACGAATAACAAAAAGGCGCTGCCCAGTGAGATTTCAGTGACTCACTGGACAGCGCTTTCTGTTTTGCAAAGATGTGCTGCCTCTTCAGAGGCAGATATTCTCCGCCCGGACCTTTTTCCGGATGAGTTCGTACAGGATCTGGGTGGCCTCGCAGTCGCTCTGCGCCCGGTGGCTGACGCAGTGGATGTCGAACTGCGCCTTGAGATTCTCGAGGGAGTAGGACTCACAGGAGAAGAGCTTCCTCGAGAGCTGCATCGTGTCCGCATAGGGATTGTCGAAGTCCTTTCCCCAGGCGGCAGAGAGAAAGCGAAGGTCGAAGGACACGTTGTGGCCGACGATGAGATCCTCTCCGAGAAATTGGAAGGCGTCGCCGATGACATCCTCAATGGCGGGAGAGGTCTCCACCATCTCATTGGAGATGCCCGTGAGGTTCGTGATGAACCGGCTGATCCGGTGCTCCGGATGGACGAGGGTCTGAAAGATCTGCTGTACGGATCCGCTGCGGACCCGGAGCATTGCGATCTCGATGATCTCGTTTTCATAGGGGGAGAGCCCTGTGGTCTCCAGGTCGAGAACACAGTAGTTCTCCGACATTGTTCTGCAGTAGGTGCCCCGCCGCATGTTGCCTCCTTTTTCTGTATGCTGCTGGTTCAGTCGTAATAGTGTCTTCCGAACTCCTCCGGAAGTTCATATCCCCGCCTTGGTCCCGCGCTCTTCGGAAGCGGCGTTGCCCGCCTTCCTCTTCTGCCCCGTCCCCGGTGGGACTTCCGGTAGCGCTGCAGCGCCCGGATCTCGAAGATCACGATCAGGGTGCCGCCGACGGCAAGGACAAGGAGCAGCACGTTGGGGACGTTGACAAACAGGGTGCCGGAGATCCCGCTGACAAGAAACAGGCCGAGGACCCTGGAGAGGAGGGAGGGGGTCTTTACGGCACTGCCGTCCCCGGATGCATCGTTCTTGAGGAGCTGGGCGGTACCGAGCGTCACAGCGCTGTCCCCCTCCCCGTAGGTATAGGTGATGACACTGCTGTCGTCGATGCTGGAGGTGACCTCATCGAAGGTGATGCTGTCGGGAAGGGTCACGGTGCTGTCCTCCGAGATGGAGAACAGGGGCGTGGCAGTTCCGAACAAGTCTGTGCCCTCGGTCAGAAAATCCGCCGTCTTCAGCGTGTAGGAGGTATCGCTCTCTGCCGGAGAGACGTGGGAGAAGTTCGAGAAGCCGTAATCAAAGAGCGTCACCGTGTCGGTGAACTGCTTCGGGGAATCCTCTTTCATGACGACGCAGACGAGCCGCATGCCGTTTCGCTGGCAGCCGGTCACAAGGCACTCCTTGGCCTCGTCCGTGTAGCCCGTCTTTCCGCCCATGACACCCTCACAGGCCACCTCGCCGGTGATCAGCTTGTGCTTGTTGGTGATCCAGAAATCATCCGGCTGCGTGCTGGTCGCCTGGAAATGGCACTGGGGCGTGTTGCCGATCCGAAGGAGCGTCTCGTTTTTGAAGAAGGCTGAGGCGATCAGGGCAAGGTCGTGGGGACTGGTGTAGTGGTTCTCGAGAAACAGGCCGTTGGCGTTGGCAAAGTGGGAATCGGTGCAGCCAAGTTCCTCGGCCTTTTCGTTCATCATGTTCACGAAGGCATCGATGGAGCCCGCCGTCTTCTCCGCAATCGCGTTGGCGCACTCATTGGCGGAGCCGACGAGGATGCCGTAGAGGCATTCCTCCACGGTGATGCTCTCCCCCACGTCCATGCCGATGCTGGAGCCGTCTGCAGGGACGGAGTTCACCGCCTCCTCCGAAAACGTGACCGTGTCGGAGAGATCCAGGTTTTCGGCAGCAATCAGGCAGGTCAGCATCTTTGTGGTGCTGGCAGGGTAGAGCTTTTCATGGATGTTCTTCTGGTACAGGATCGCACCGGTATCCATGTCCATGACAATGGCACCCTCTGCGGAACAGGACGGGCCCTGGGGCCAGTTCTGGAGGGTGTTGCTCTGGACGGGCTCTGCAAGGCGCTCCGCCTCTGCCGCCTCATCATAGGGATGGCCGTCATCTGTCAGGGTCTCTGCCTGGACGGGCAGGGACAGGAGCGGTGCGGATAACAAAACTGCGCCGCCCAAAAGGGCAGCGCAGACAGATTTTTTGAATGTGAAAAACAGGTTATGCATGGACAACGGAATCAATCTTCTCCTGCAGTGCGCTTCTGGAAATCAGACCGACGCTCGTCTGCACAGCATTTCCGCCCTCAAAGAAGATCAGTGTGGGGATGGACATGACGTTGTACTTCTCTGCGATGTCGGGGTTGTCATCCACGTTCAGCTTTCCGATCTTGAGCTTGTCGCCGTAGATGCCCTCCATGGCCTCCACCGAGGGAGCCATCATCTTGCAGGGACCGCACCAGTCCGCGTAGAAGTCCACAAGGACCGGGACCTTGCTCTGCAGAACTTCGGATTCAAAATTTTCAGATGTAATGGTAACCATAATCATACTCCTTTGTGCGCTGTTCTTCATCCAGATTTTCGCCCCCTGGCTTTCTTAAATCCACCCAAGACCGGTAATCACAGTCCGGAATCAGGAACTGAGCTGTTTGTGCATCAGGAAACACAACATTTTTCAGAAATAAAATCTTAAATCTGGGGATGAACAAGATTACAGATTTTATGTTCGCAAAACACTGTCGCTGTTGTGTTCTCTAACATTATAGCATAGCTGATTACCGTTTACAGGAAATTCACGTCTGGAATCCGATGCCTTTGTCTTCTCTCACAGAATACCACAGTGATACTGTGCCTCTTTTTCTGCCTCTTTCCGCTCGTCAAAGGCCCGCTCTGCGTCCTGCCGGAGAACCGCCTCCCGCTCCAGGTCCTTCTGCGCCGCCTCGATGGCGGTGCGGTCTGCATCGGGGTCCCGCTCCAGAATGTACTTGCAGATTGGATTTCCCTTTTTCGAGAACCGCTCCTCGTACTCCGTCATGATGTTGCCCTGGTTCATGACGGGATCATGGTGGAGGTCATAGGTGCACTGCGTGATCCGGAAGCCACCGAGCGGCGCCTCCGCGATGCCAAAGTCAAACAGGTCCCGGTTGTCGGTCTTGAACTCAATGGTGCCGCCCTCTCTTAATAGCCTGTCATAGCGCTGCAGAAACTGGTGGGAGGGAAGGCGCCTCTTGGCATTGCGCTCCTTGGGCCAGGGATCGGAGAAGTTGAGGTAAATCCTGTCGATCTCCCCCTCCCCGAAGTACTCGGTGATGAGCTCCGCCTCGCCCCGCACAAAGAAGAGGTTTGGAAGCTGCAGCTTTTCCTGCTCTTCTACTCCCCGCAGAAGGACGCTGGAGTACTTCTCCAGGCCGACAAAACTGATACCGGGATTCTCTTCTGCCATCTGCAGAAGAAACCTGCCCTTGCCCGTGCCGATCTCCAGCCGGATGGGATGGTCATTGCCAAACAGCGCCTGCCAGCTGCCCCGGTGCGCCTGGGGATCCTGGATGACAAAGCGGCTCTCCCCGATGACGTCCCGTGCGCGGGGTATATTCCGAAGTCTCAAATCAATGCTCTCCTTCTTGGATTTGGATTCTGTGTCGTGTACCGGTATGAGTATACCATCCGTTACAGTTCACGCCTTAACAAAATAAGCAAAACTCTCATCGAGCCCCTCACTTGAGGGGCTTAAATTTTGCGAAAATATCATACTAACAAATATGCATGATATTAGTACTTAAACAGTTTGACAGTGATACTAATATATTGTATATTAGTAGTGTAAAGGAGGTGATCCCTATGTCAACTGTCTACCAAACCAACCCAAAGACTGGCGTGACGTACGCATACTCGACGGTCTCATATTGGGACAAGGAGGCCAAACGTCCCCGCAATAAGAGAGAATACCTTGGCCGAGTTGATCCTATTACAAAGGCGATTATTCCCAAAAAGTCTCATGGGAAAAACGATGCTTCAAGAGAAGCGGGGCCAAATGATGCCGACGATCTGAAAGCGGTTGTTAAGAGGCAAAACAGGGAACTTGAACAGAAAGATCGGCAGATTGCAAAACTGCAGGAAGACCTGACGGCACTTCAACAAAGATACCGTGCAGCATCTGAACTGCTGCATGAGATTGCAAAAACAATCTCTTCTTCCGCTTTCTAAGGGAGCTATTATGAATCAGTCTGACCTGATCCGGGAACTGAAATTTCAAAATAAAATTCTTCGTGACCAGGTTGAGGCATTCCGAAGTGGGCAGAAATTCACACAGCTGAGAGATCAGTACAAAGCTTTATGTGCGGAACTGAAACGCCAGATCGCCAAGAAAGAGAGAGAAAACGCAGAGCTCCGGGCAAGAATGTCAAAATCCAGAAAAACGTGGATGGAGGTCAACGAGGACGTTATCGAGGAGAAGAACGCTGCTGTTGCAAAGATGCAGACAGAGATTGATCGTGCACATGCGGCAGAGCAGCGTGCCAAAGAGGAAGTTGCAAAGCTCCGAGAAAAGCTTTCGAAGATGGAATCCGACCTAATTAAGACCCGCATGGAGTTGGATGCTGCACGGACAAGGATCAAGGAACTTGAGGTCAAGACGAGCACCGACTTTACGAACTCGTCGAAGCCTTCTTCAAGTGACCCAAACCACAAGACAATTGTGAATAACAGCCGGGAGAAGACAGACCGCAAGCCGGGCGGACAGCCAGGCCATGAGCATCATCCGAGGAAATGGGCAAAGAAGGTCTCTGCTACCGTGCAAATCCCTACCGAAGAGAGATACCTTGATACAAGTCTCTATAAGCCTACGGGAAGGACAGTGAAGAAACAGGTTATATCCGTTGCCTTTAATGTCTTTGTAACGGAATACGTGGCAATGGAGTACGTGAATCTGAAAACAGGTCAGAGGGTGCACTCTACATTTCCCGATAACCTCACGGATGACGTCACCTATGACGGCTCAGTCAAAGCATTGGCGTATCTGCTGAATCATGGGCTGTATGCGTCTGTCGACAAAACCCGGAAGTTTCTCAGTGACATCTCTGATGGTGATCTGAATCTTTCCAAGGGTCTAATCTCAAACCTGTCTCAGCAGTTTTCAAAGATAACGGCGGAACAGCGAAGGGACATCTTCAAAAACCTGCATGACGCAGATGTGATGCATGCGGACTTTACTTTTGGCCGCGTCAATGGAAAGCAGGGGACAGTTCTTGTGATGGTCAATGCAGAGGATGGTACGGTTATGTACCAGCAGAAGCCCGCAAAAGGGAAAAAGGGGATAGAGAATTCTCCGCTCGTAGGCTATGAGGGAACAACGGTTACGGATCACGAGAGCATTCTGGTGAAGCAGGGGAGCAAGGAGCAGGAATGCCTTGCGCATGTGTCACGGTATGCTAAAGGCGGACAGGAACACGAGCCCTCCAAGATGTGCTTTTCAGACCTCAGAAAGTGGGTTTCAGAAAGCGTTGGTTACCGAAATGATGTAATTGCCGGAAAGAGGGAGAAGGACGATGAATACACTAGGGAGCTGAAGGACAGAATGGACAGAATCGTTCGGGATGGAATGAAAGAATATGAGAAGGATCCTGCGCCTGCGTACTACAGGAATGGGTACAATCTGATCAAAAGGATGAGCGAGCATCCGGAGGATTATCGCTTGTTTCTGAATGATTTCACGGTACCTCCAACCAACAATAGAGCAGAATCTGCAGGTAGGAAGATCAAGCGGAAGTTCCACCAGGTGATGGCGTTCCGAAGCGATGACGGGCTGAAGTATTTCTGCGACGGTCAGACGATCATCCAGACTCTGAAGAAGCAGGAAGGGAATGTGTACAGGAAGCTGAGCGAAATCTTCGAAGAAGGACGTGGTGCCACGGTAAAACCCATCTATGTCTATGTTGAGACAGATGATGAGACCGATAATGGCGGGAGGCAATCGAAAAATAAAAAAGCTGTGCCGCATGTTTCGAAGAAGACGATCTGCATCGAAATCTAGAGAAGCCAGAAGGAGGCAGAGGTGATTGGTCGGTGAGGCACTGGATCGGATCCAGTGCCGACGCTCAGAGACTGCCAGAGGGGAAAAATACAATTTCAAATGAAGTCAGTTAGATTTCAAAACTTGTGACTTGGGGTGCGACAATTTTCATCTCACCCCTGACACCCCGCGACGCCTTTATTTCACGGGGTTTTGGGGATGCCCATTTTTCTCGAGTCAAAAAGGACTGAATCTGCTGAGCCGTGAACTGTAACTACCATCCGAAGCCGGATTCCGGAGCCCGATTGCAAGCGGAAATCCGGAATGTTAAGATGGCAAAGCGGGAAAAGGAGTTGACGATATGGGGAAGAACACCACAGGATGGGAAGCTGTCCTGGTATTGCCGCCATCCTCGGGCTGTGTGCGGCAGCCGTGATCACGGGCTGCGGAAAAAAGAGCAAAGCGCCCGGGTCACCGGTGCTGAATACGATCTCCCTGGAGAAGGACTCGATGCAGGTGGAGACCGGAGAGGATGAGACCGTGGAGGAGACCGGAATCGCCTCGTCCCTTCCGGAGTTTACCACCACCACCGGGGTGCCCACTGAGGGAATGTCAAAGCTCAATGAGATCCTGGAGAGCATTGAAAAGGATTATGAGGTGGACCTCTCGTCGGACCGAAAGCTCATGATGCTCCACACGGACACAGACGACTCGGATGCATATCTGCAGACGACCCTCTATCAGACCGAGTACGTGACCACGCTGACCGGACGGGTTCGGAAGACAGGAAACCTCTGCAGCCTTGCCTACCGGATTGCGGACGACACGCCGGTCACGGCGGTGGAGGCGCTGGACTCCACCGGCATCACGGGGGTGCTGCTCTCGCAGAAGGTCAGCGATGCCTTTGATGCCCTTGGCCTTTCCGGGAGTCTTCACTCCACGAACATGCAGGGCTTTCTCCTCGATGCGGAGGGGAACGTGGAGAAGATCTACATGAAGCTCGAAATCGATACCGGGGAGGAGGACTATGCAGAGGCGTTCTACGTCTTTGATCCCGCCGCGATGACGATGACAGAGCTTGCCTGGCCGGACGATCTTTCCGCCGCAGAATTTGATCCCGCAGCCGTGCAGGGCGAGGAAAAGAAATAAAAGTACACTTTTCTCTGTTTTGTCTTATATCGCGATTTTATCGGGGATTCATGCTTTTTTCATTTTGAGCGGTGGGAAGTTCTCTGTTTTTCGTTTATAATCATACCTGAAATTGTTACACGAGGAGGTAACTGTATGGACGAAATCAAAGAACCCAAACGGCCTCTGCTGACGTTTTACATCATTGCCCTCATCGTTCTGTTTATTCTGAATCTTGTCGCAGTTCCCATGTACCACACCTCCCAGGTGCAGGAAGTGGACTACGGCACATTCATGCAGATGACAGAGGACAAGGAGATCGGAAACGTCCAGATCGAGTCGAACAAGATCGTCTTTACCAACAAGGACGACTCTCAGATGTACGAGACCGGCATCATGGAGCAGGACTACGGCCTGGTGGACCGGCTCGCCGCTTCCGGCGCAAAGTTTTCCACGCAGATCGTGGAGCAGACCTCTCCCTTTGTCGCTTTCCTGGTATCCTGGGTGGTGCCCATCATTCTGTTCATGCTTGTCGGCTACTGGATGCGGCGCCAGCTGATGAAGTCCATGGGCGGAGACAATTCGATGATGTTCGGCGGCGCCGGAGGCCTTGGAAGGAGATCGTCTCCTACCTGAAGGACCCTTCCAAGTACAAGGAGATCGGTGCCTCCATGCCCAAGGGCGTGCTGCTCGTCGGCCCTCCCGGAACCGGCAAGACCATGCTGGCAAAGGCGGTTGCCGGTGAGGCAGATGTGCCGTTCTTCTCTATGTCCGGATCGGAATTCGTGGAGATGTTCGTCGGCATGGGCGCTTCCAAGGTCCGTGACCTGTTCAAGCAGGCCAAGGAGAAGGCACCCTGCATCGTCTTCATCGATGAGATCGATGCAATCGGTCAGAAGAGAAGCGCAGGTTCCGGCTACGGCGGAAACGACGAAAGGGAGCAGACCCTGAACCAGCTGCTCACGGAAATGGATGGCTTTGAGGGCAATACGGGTGTCATCATCCTGGCGGCAACGAACCGTCCGGAGTCCCTTGACCCCGCACTGACAAGGCCCGGCCGTTTTGACCGCCGCGTTCCCGTGGAGCTTCCGGATCTGAAGGGCAGAGAGGACATCCTCAAGGTCCACGCAAAGAAGATCAAGATCGCGGACAACATCGATTTCAACAAGATCGCGCGCATGGCAGCAGGCGCCTCCGGTGCAGAGCTTGCCAACATCGTCAACGAGGCACGCGATTCTCTCCGACAAGGAGAAACTGGTGGTGTCCTACCACGAGGTCGGACATGCGCTGGTTGCCGCCATGCAGGATCACACGGCACCGGTGCAGAAGATCACCATCATCCCCAGAACGAGCGGTGCCTTGGGCTACACCATGCAGGTGGACAAGGGCAATCACTATCTCGTCTCGAAGGAGGAACTGCTTGCAGACATCGCAACGCTGACCGGCGGCCGCGCGGCCGAGGAGGTGGAGTTCAACTCCATATCCACCGGTGCCTCCAATGATATCGAGAAGGCGACAAAGGTGGCGCGGGAGATGATCACCCGCTACGGCATGAGCGAGGACTTCGGCATGGTGGCACTGGAAACCGTGCAGAATCAGTACCTGGGTGGAGATGCCTCTCTTGCCTGCTCGCCGGAGACCCAGACGAAGATCGACCGGCAGGTTGTTGCCCTTGTGGAGCAGCAGCACCAGAAGGCGCTGAAGATCCTGCGGGACAACAAGTCGAAGCTGGATGAGATCGCGAAGTTCCTGTACGAGAAGGAGACCATCACCGGCGACGAGTTTATGGAGATCCTGAACCGCAAGCCTGAGATTGCAGCGGATGCACAGCCTGAAATTCCGCAGCAGAATGCCTGAGAAGAAGAGAGAAGATGAAAGAACACAAGGAGATCATTGAGTTTCGCTATGACACCCAGCTTCTGCTGGACAAGTATGGCGCAGATGACGACGAGTGCGATGATCTGGTGGACGAGATCCGGGATCACATCATCAGCACGTTTCAGGGAGACAGCCTGATTGTGGCGGGCGATACCGGCGAGGATGACTTCGGCGGGGAGAAGGCGACGATCAAGCTGCACTATCACACAAATGAGCCCTGGCTGGTGCTGGAGTACTGCCGGTCTCTGGGCGAGATCTATGACATCGTCGTGGAGGATATGCAGAGACAGACAGACGGCCTGCACGGCTGATCAGCAGGGAAGGAACAGCAGTGAGCGGCGGGAAAGAATCCGCTGCTCATTTTTTATGGGAGAAAGTGATTTATGAAAGAGAAGACAGAACAGGATCTGGAACTGGTTAAGAAGACACTGCGGGAGGCGGAACAGTATGCGCATGCCTGCAGGGTTCTGAACTATGACGAGGAGACGATCTGCCCCAAAAAGGGCATGGAGGAACAGGGAGAGCTGACGGCCTTCCTGGAGAATCAGGCCTTTGTGCAGAAGAAGAATCCGGCCTTTCTGGAGGCGGCAGACCGGCTCTACGGGGAGAGGCAGGAGTTGGATCCCCTGGACCGGGTGCTGGCAGAGAGCCTTCACCGGGACAGGGAGCGGACGGAGCGCATCACACCGGAGCAGGATGCCGCCCACAGAAAGGTGTATAACAGGGCCTTTGTGGACTGGCTTTCTGCAAAGAACCGCGCGGATTATCGGATCTTTGAGCCCTCTCTCAAGGCCGTTGCAAAGGCGCAGCAGGAGGAAATATCCCTCTGCACCAGGCAGTTTGACACGCCCTATGACAGCCTGCTGGACCTGTACGAGCGGGGGATGACAGAGCGGGAGCTCGATGAGATCTTCGGCACCTGCAGGGAGAGACTCCTGCCGCTTCTGGAGAGGATCCGGAAATCAAAAAAAGAGATCCGGAAGGACTTCCTCTCCAGGACGGTGACGGATGAGCAGCAGCGCCGGATGGCGGATTGGCTCCTCGACGTCATGTGCTTTGACCGGGAGCGGGGCGCTATCACGACGACGGAGCATCCCTTCACGGACGGCCTCGGCAGGAATGACGTGCGGATCACAACGCACTACTATCCGAACTCGTTCCTGAGCAGCATCTTTACCGTGGTCCATGAGGGCGGACACGCCCTGTTTGAGATGCTGCAGCCGCAGGAAAACTGGGACCATTTCGTCAACCAGAACAAGACCATGGGCATGCACGAGTCCGTGTCGCGCTTTTACGAGAACCGGATCGGCAGATCCCCGGAGTTTCTCTCCATCCTCTATCCAAAGGCAAAGGAGATCTTCCCGCAGGTTCTGTCTGATGTCACGCAGGAGGAGTTCTATGAGGCCGTCAACGCCGTGGAGCCGTCCCTGATCCGGACGGAGGCGGATGAGTTCACCTACACGCTCCACATCATCATCCGGTACGAGATCGAGAAGCAGATCGTGGACGGCGGGGCAGACTTTGATCATCTGCCAGAGCTCTGGAACAGAAAGTATCAGGAATACCTCGGCGTGACGCCGGACAATGACCGGGTCGGCATCCTGCAGGATGTCCACTGGGCATCCGGCTTTGGATATTTCCCTGCATATGCACTGGGAAACCTGTATAATGCCATGTATTACACGAGGATGCAGCAGGATCTCGACATAGGGAAGGAAGCGGCCTCTGGGAATTTTTCTGCGATCAACCGCTGGATGCAGGACCACGTCTTTGCCAGGGCAGACCAGCTCGATGCAAAGACCTGGATTCGGGAGATCACGGGGCGGGAGCTGACGCCGAAGGACTTTCTGGACTATCTCGAGGAGAAATACGGCAGGCTGTACTGCCTGGACTGAAGCAGCAATGAACACACAGGTCAGAAGAGAAACATATGAGAGCAAGACCCTGGAGCGGAACCAGGAGCTCTCCTGCGCGCTGCGCAGGAGTCCGCTCTTTGCAGGGCTCTCCGTGCAGGACATGGAGGGATGTCTTTCCTGCAGCAGGTCCGTACTCTATCACTACGGAAAGGGCGACATGGTATTCTACATGGACGATGCGCCGAGGAACGTCCTCGTCCTGATCTCCGGGAGTGTCTCCGTGGGCAGGGACACGCCGGATGGCAAGCGCATCTATCTGCAGACCTGCGACGAGCCGGGGGATCTCTTCGGAGAGGTCTATCTGTTCCTCGGCAGGGAGCACTATGAGCACTTCGCGGTGGCGGAGAAGAGTTCCCAGGTGCTCTCGATTCCGAAGGAGTACCTGTTCTCCAGCAGCTGCGGAGGAAAGTTCTGCACCCGACATGCAAAGCTCATTGAGAACTTTCTCTCGATCCTGGCCAGAAAGGCGGATGATCTGGACAGGAGGCTGACGATCCTGAGCAGCAATTCCCTGCGGGAAAAGATCACCCGGGTCCTGATTCAGAACGATGAGGCCCATCCCGGAGAACCCTACAGGGAGACCAGGGAGAACCTGGCGAGGGAGATCTCGGCAACAAGGCCCTCCGTCTCCCGGGAGCTCATGGCAATGAAGAGCGAGGGCCTCATCGATGTGACCCGGGAGGGAATCACGATGCGGGACCGGAATGCCCTTTACAGCCTGGAAAATTTGTGATAATGGTTAAATACGTAACGAATGTTACGGAACCCTATAATGTCAGAGAAAGAAACCAACCAGAACGTGGATGCCAGCAAGCAGCCCATTTCCTCGGATATGATTGTCCGCGATGTCATCATCGCACATCCCGATGCCGCAGAGGTACTCATGCGCGTCGGCATGGGCTGCATCAGCTGCCCCGCGGCGCTGATGGAGAGCCTGGGCGATGCCTGCATGGTACATGGTCTTGACGGAGAGGAAGTTGTCAAGTACCTGAACCAGGAGCTGAACCTGGTCCCTGCAGAGTAAGCAGGGAAGATCTGCTCAGAAAACAAAAGGCACTTTCCGGAAGGTCCGGAGAGTGTCTTTTTGCTATTACTGAAGTTCCAGTGCCTCCCTCCAGGCGGCGTAGAGCTTTGGGAGGGACCAGGCCGCATTGGCGGGACTGGTGGAGGGAAGGAGAAGGACCTCGGGGCAGGTCCGCCCGAGCTTTCTGCATGCCTCCTCCATGCGCTTTCGCGAGTACTTCTGAAACAGGCGGTAGGAGGTGCTGCCGTTGCAGCAGATCCTCTGAATCTGCGTTTGTTCCAGAATCCAGGGAATGTCGGTGACGGTCACATTCCGGATGCTGCTGTCGGAGGAACCGGTGATTGTGCATCGCTCAATGGTATCCCAGAGCGCAAGGTGATGATCCAGGATCAGCGCCTTTTTCTCCTCCAGGGTCCCCGGCGGGTCGATCTTCTCCCCGGCGAGGAGCTGTCTTTCCGTCTCCGGATCAAACCGCGCCCGCAGAATCCGCCAGAAGCGGTTCTGGGGATGGCCGTAGTAGAACTGCGCCTCCCGGGATTTGACGGAGGGAAAGCTCCCAAGGATCAGGATCTCTGACCTCTCGCTGTACAGGGGACCAAAGCCGTGATCCAGGGTTTTGCTCTCAGCCATCACTTCGTCAGTTCTGCGACGACGCTGCTGATGGTCTTTCCATCTGCCTTCCCCTTCAGCAGCGGCATCACGGTCTTCATGATCTGTCCCTTGTTCTTTGTGGCGAGGACCTCGCTGCAGTTCTGCTCAAGGAACGCGCGGATCTCGTCCGCACGCATCATCTTCGGCGCGTACTCGGAGATCACGTTGTAGCGGTATGTGTACTGCTCCAGAAGATCCTGTCTGGACGCGGGGCAGGTGTCAATGGATTCTTTTGCGGCGCGCTGCTCCTTTGTGATCGCGCGGCTGACAAGTTCCTCGGAGATGCTGTCCCGGGTACCCTCATCGATGGCAAGTTTCATGACGGCGCCGACCAGGGCGGAGAGAACCTCCTTCCTCGGCTTGTCCTGCGCCTTTGCGGCGGCGATCATGTCCTTGCGAAGCTGTTCAATAGTCATGTTGAAAATCTCCTTCCTGCGGCGGCTTTTCCGGCTGCCGGACGATCCTATTGTAGCGCGGCGGGGAGGGCATTACAAAACGTAAAAACTGCCCGGGAATCAAATCCCGGGCAGTTTTGTGTGCAATGATCTTTCAGACAAGCAGGGAGCGGCAGGTGATCAGGCCGATCACAATGCCGAGGATGGCACCGATCGTCACCTGGAGCGGGGTGTGCCCGACGAACTCCTTGAAGTTCTCCATGGGTTTTCTGGAGGTGAGGCTCCTTCCCATCTCTCTCCACTGGTTCATCATCTCGTTCAGGACCTTCGCCTGTTCTCCAGTCTCCCGCCGCACGCCCATCGCATCATACATGACGATGAAGGCGAAAAACATGCTCATCGGGAAATAGAATCCTCCGAACCCGTACTTGCAGGCCGTTGCAGTTGCCAGTGCACAGACGGTGGAGGAGTGGGAACTGGGCATCCCCCCGCTTCCCACGAGCCGTTCCGGACGAAAGTCCCTGTTCAGAATGATGTAGATGATGGTCTTTGACACCTGCGCGATGAGCCAACCGAGGGCCGGGGCAACAAAGCAGGGGTTATGGAGCAGTGCAGATAGAGAGTACATGTCCTGGAGTCCTTTGTCTGGTCACTTCCGCAGCTTATGCCTGTGCAGAGAACTGATCCTTGCCAACGCCGCAGAGAGGGCATACCCAGTCTGCCGGGAGATCTTCCCACTTGGTTCCGGGTGCAATGCCGTTTTCGGGATCTCCGTTGGCCTCATCGTAAACGTAGCCGCAAACATCACATACATACTTCATAGCGCTGTCTCCTTTTTTCTGTCCCGGTTCCTTTCTGAAGCGGGGTTACAGGTTTGAAATGCAATAAAGTCATTATACCCATTCCCTCCGTAAATGTGCAAAAAAAACGGCCCCCGTTTTTGCAGCACCCTTCACAAAAAGTTATCGCGCCAGCAAAAGCAGCTTGCAAAGCTCCCTGTCTGCGCGATAATACAGGAGTCAGCGGAAATCATGCTCCGCTGGGATTCAGATCTGATTCTTATCAAGTTTTTCACTGCCGCAATCGCGGCGGGAGGTTTCCCTTTGAAGTTCGCACTCGGGCTTGTGGGTGTGTTTGCTGCGCTCACAGATCTTACCTCAGGCAGAGTCTGCAATGCCCTGCTGTTTCCGGCAGCGGCTCTTGCGATTGTGGGGAGGATCCTGGAAGGAGGGACGGCTTCGATTCCATCCCTTGCCGTTTCCCTGCTGCTGCCGCTTGTCTTTCTCCCCCTATGGGGACATGGCTTTGCCGGCGGAGACATCAAGCTCCTCTGGTGCGTAACCTGCTTTCTGCAGCCGAAAACCTACGTTCTGTTTCTCTTTGCAGCGCTTTCTGCTGGAGCAGGGATCGCAGTTCCTGTCCTGATCTGCACGAAGAATCCAAAGAGCGGCATTCCCTTTGCGGTGCCGGTCTGCGCTGCCATCCTGCTGTACCTGGGAGGTGTGTATTGAAAAACGAATCTGCAGCCGTCATTGCCATCTGCGACCGGGAGACGGAGTACGCCTGCCACCTGGGAGAGTACGTAAAGTCCGGTGCTTCCTTTCCGGTCCGCATCCGGATCTTCACTGGGGCGGAAAAGCTCCTCTCCATCCTGAACCCGAAGGAGACAGCGCTCCTTGTGATTGCGGAGTCCGAGTACGACGACCGCATGGAGCGGGCGGGATTTCCTGCCATCCTTCTTCTCAACGAGTCGGGCCGCTTTCTGGATCATCCCAAAAATGTGAGCAAGTACCAGTCCATGGACGTGCTCTGCGGGGAGATCTTTTCCCTCTGCAAAAAGACCTGTGCCGAGGAGGCCCCCTCCGTGCACCACGGGGAGCCGCTGCAGCGCATCGCGTTCTTTACGCCCTGCAGCAGGTCTCTGCAGACCACGCTGGCACTGACGCTCTCGGAGGTTCTCTCCGAGCGGGGACGGGTTCTGTACCTGAACTTTGAGCCGTTTCCCGCCTGGTCCGTGTTCTCCCCCGGAACGAGTCAGGGCAGCATGCGGGAGCTCCTCTTTACGAGCGATACGGACCGGGAGAAGTTCGCAGAGCGCCTCACCGGCGCGGCGGAGCGGATCGGGAGCTTTGATGCAGTGCCGCCCGTTCCCTCGTTCCCGGAGCTCAGAAAAGTGAAGGCAAAGCAGTGGGTGGATCTTCTTGATGCGCTGGGGACCTTCACGGACTACCAGTACGTGATCCTGGACCTGACCACCGCAGTGGACGGTTTTTCCGACCTCCTGGAGACCTGCAGCCGGATTTTCACGATCACGGGAGAGGACTCCATATCGCAGGCAAAGCTTGCCGCCTATCAGGCGCTGCTGAAGCAGGAGGAGCGGACGAAGATCATCGCGCAGACCGCATACCTGCAGCTGCCTCTCTTCCAGACCCTGCCAAAGGGTGCGGCAGATCTTGGGAGTGGTCCCGTTGCCGCCTTTGTCCGGCGTGCACTTTCTGATGAAAGACGATGAAGCCCTCCGGGAGGAGATTCAGGCCGCCGTGCAAGCGGAGCTCGGAACGGTACAGCAGGTCTCCGATGCGGTGGTACTGGAGCACATCGATGCTCAGATCCTGTCCGCAGAGCGGAGGGAGAACCTGACGCTTTCCGAGATGGAAAAGCTCCGGGCAGACATCTTTCACGCCATCCGGCAGTTCGATGTGCTGCAGGATCTTCTGGATGACCCGCAGATCACCGAGATCATGATCAACGGACCGGACCGCATCTTCATCGAGCGGCAGGGCAGGATCCTGCAGACAGATCTGAAGTTCACGTCAGGGGAGAAGCTCGAGAACATCATCCAGCAGATGGTGTCCCAGGCAAACCGGACGGTGAACGAGGCCCATCCGATTGCGGACACCCGCCTTGCCGACGGTTCCCGCGTCTCGATCGTGCAGTCGCCGGTTGCACTGGACGGACCCATCCTGACGATCCGGCGCTTTCCGGAGAGCCACCTCACGATGGGAGATCTGGTCCGGCTCGGGAGTCTCTCCCAGGAGGCAGCGGATATTTTGATGGAACTTGTGAGGGCCCGCTACAACATCTTCGTCAGCGGCGGCACCGGATCGGGAAAGACGACCTTTCTGAATTCCCTCTCCGACGCGATCCCAGAGGATGAGCGGATCATCACCATTGAGGATGATGCAGAGCTTCAGATCTCCCACCTGCCGAATCTGGTCCGCCTGGAGGCCAGGGGCCGGAACCTGGAGGGAACGGCGCCAGTCACGATCCGGGATCTCATCCGGGCAGCACTCCGGATGCGGCCGGACAGAATTATCGTGGGAGAGGTCCGCGGGGAGGAAGCACTGGATATGCTGCAAAGTATGAATTCTGGGCACTCAGGATCGCTTTCTACAGGCCATGCCAACAGCGCGCAGGACATGATGGCGCGGATTGAGACCATGGTCCAGTTCGGGAACCTGCCGCTGTCCCCGGAGGCGGTGCGCAGTCAGATCGCCTCCGCGATTGACATCGTGGTACACCTCTCCCGCCTTCGGGACAGGACGAGGCGGGTGATGGAGATTGCGGAGACAGATGGGGTTTCCGACGGGCAGGTCCGCCTGCACACACTCTATGCCTTCAGGGAGGAGGGAGAAGAGGATGGGAGGATCCAGGGAAGCTGGGAAAAAGTGGGGGAACTTCTCAATACGGAGAAACTTATCGCAGCGGGCATCCGGAGAGAGAAGGGCCGTCCCCCGCCCTGATCCCCGGTGCCTTGCAGAGAGCCTTGTCTTTCCGGCAATTGCAGCATGGACTTTTTTCAGAAGGGTACCTGCCTTCTTTCTTCTGCTTCCGCTCTCGGTGCCGGTGTACAGAAGGGCCATGCAGCGGAAGCGGCAGAAGGAGGAGAGAGCGCTTCTCCTTCAGTTTCAGGAGCTTTTGGGGAGTCTTCTGACGGGCCTGCGCGCCGGGTACTCCGCGGAGAACGCCTTCCGGGAGGCTTTCCAGGACATGGCGTTTCTCTTCGGGGAGGAGAGCAGCATCTGCAGGGAACTTGTCCGGATCAATGCGGGAGTGGCAAATCACCTCCCGCTGGAGCAGCTCCTTCTGGAATTTGCCGAGCGCTCCGGCGCGGAGGAGATCCGGGAGTTTGCCGGGGTGTTCTCGATTGCAAAGAAAAGCGGCGGAAATCTCCCCACCATCCTGGAGCGGACCATCCACATCATCCAGGAGAAGATCGGGACGGAGAACGAGATTCAGATCCTGCTATCCTCGAAGCGGATGGAGTCGGGGATCATGGACGCCGTGCCGTTTGTGCTGGCCGGGTACCTCTCGGTCACTTCGCCGGGGTTCTTTGATCCCCTGTACGGGACGCCAAAGGGAATTGCGGTGTCGGGCGGCTGCCTTGTCCTGTATCTGGCGGCGCTGGTGCTCTCGGAGAAGATCACGGACATCCGGGTCTGAGAACTTTGGAAAGGGGGAGGGAGAATGAACAGAACAGAACTCTGTGTCTATCTTGTCCTGACTGGCGCGATGCTGGTGCTGCTTGTTGTCTCCGCAAGGGAACCCGTGGAGAGGGGAAGGTGCAGCAGGCTGGTGCTCCCGTTCCGGAAGGCAGCTGCAAAATTGCTCCGATCCCGGCGGATCTGCCGCCTGTTTCCCTTCCTTCTCTGGGAGGAGGAGCGCGCGCAGCGGGAGCTCTCCCTGCTGGATCCCGCCTCGGGAAAGCGGGAGGCAGGGGAACACTGCATCGAGCGGCTTCAGAACGTGCTCCTTACCCTGTTTCTTGCGGACGTCCTGGCACTTTCTGTCTCTGCCGAGGCTGCGCAGAAGACGGTTCTTTTTGGAAGGGAGATTGCAAGACCGGACTACGGGGAGAGGACGCGGGAAGTGACCCTGAAGGCAGAGCCGGATGGCGGAACGTTTGATCTCCAGGTCCATGCGAGAAAGTACACGAAGGAGCAGGCGGATGCGATGGAGGAAGAACTTGCGCCAAAGCTTCGGGCGCTCATTCTGGGGGACAATCCGGATCTCTTCCACGTGAGGAAGAACCTGAACCTTGTGCGGAAGGCGGAAGGGTATCCGTTTCGGATCTCCTGGAGTGCGACGAGCTACACCTATCTGGACACCGACGGCACTGTTCATGCGGAGGAGATTCCGAGGGACGAAAGCTCCTCCCTGGTGCTCACTGCAGCGCTCTCGCTGGACGGAAACCGATGGGAAGAGAAGTTCCCCGTGGTGCTCCTTCCGGAGGAGCTGACCGCGGAAGAGGCGTTTCAAAGGAGCGTGCAGGAAGCGGCGAAGGAGGCAGAAGAGGAGAGTGCGGAAGAGACAGCCATGGTCCTTCCCGATACCGTGGAGGGGACAGCGCTCTCCTGGCAGCAGGTCCTGGAGGATGAGAGTCTCAAGGTCTTTCTGCTGATGGTTGCAGCGGCAGGACTAATCTTCGGTGCAGGGCACCGGGATCTTGCCGCAAAGGTGAAAAAGAGGGAGCAGGAGCTCTCTCTGGATTATCCGCAGCTTGTCACGAAGCTGGTTCTGTTTCTTGGGACCGGGATGGCGGTGCGGAATGCCTTCCGCAGGATCAGTGACGATTACCTGGCGGGAAGGAAAAAAGGAGGAGAAAAGAGATATGTCTACGAAGAAATCCTTGTCATGTGTCACGAACTCGAGAGCGGTGTTCCGGAGAGCGCCGCGTATGGAAAGTTCGGGAGCCGATGCGGCCTGCGCTCCTACACCCGGCTCTGCTCGCTGCTGGTACAGAACCTCCGAAAGGGCAATGCGGAACTCCTCGCAAGGCTCCAGGAGGAAGCAGATGCAGCAATGGAACTTCGAAAGGACACGGCGCGGAAACTGGGAGAGGAAGCTGGCACGAAACTCCTTGTACCGATGATCATGATGATGATCGTAGTCATGATGATGATCACGATCCCGGCCTATCTGGGATTTGCGTTCTGAAGGAGAGAAGGTCATGAAAAAATGGAAAGCGTTCGTACAGGATGAGAGAGGTATTTCGACGGTTGAGGTCATATTGCTATTGTTCGTCATAATTGGGCTCATTTTGGTGTTTAAACAACAGATCACCGAACTTGTGCAGAACATCTTCGACTCCATCACCTCGGAGAGCGATGAAGTGCTCAGCGGCTGAGAGGGAAGGGAGCCATTGCGGAGGATACCTCACCGTTGCCCTGTCCCTGATCCTGACCCTGTGCCTGTCCCTCTTTTTTGCGCTCCACTGTTTGACCGCTATGCCCTGCTCTTTGCCGACTGCAGCTATCAGACGGACACCCTCTCGGAGGATGCGGTGACTGCGCACCTTCTGAACTATGCACAGAGAAACCTTATGCTGCAGGATCCTGCCGGGCTGACTTCTGCAAAGAGCTTCACCGGCCTCTCCGTATCGGATCTTACCCTCCTGCAGACAAGGTACGCATCGGATGCAGGGGGACTGCCCGTCCGGGAGGAGATTGCAGCCTACATGACGGCAGATCCTCTCGGAGAAGCGGCGGGAGAGGTGACCTCCCTCCTGTCCTCCTGGAAGGGCCTTTCGATCGATCTTCCGGAGCTTACTGGAAATGGCGGATCTCAAACCTCCGCCTGGGAAAAGAGACGGGAGGAAAACCAGAGAGAGATCGGAGAGGCGCAGGAGCAGCTGGAGGAAAACGGAGCGGGGGAGACGGACGCAGAGGATTCCGATCCCGCAAAGATGGTGGACGAGTTCCGGAAAAACCCGGTCCTGGATCAGGTTCTGGACCGGGGGACGCCGGTGTCCGATTCCTCCGTTGCTCTGGAGGGACTCCCCTCCCACCGGAATCTGCATGCGGGAACCGGGCTGGTCCCTGCAAACGTCAGGACAGCAGAGGAGCCGAATGCGGTTCTTCTGGATGCCTACCTTGCAGAGAAGTGCGGCTGCTGGCAGAGGGAGAAGGAGGGCAGCAGGCTCTCCTATGAGCTCGAGTACATCCTCTTTGGGAAAGAGAGCGACAGGGACAACCTGACGTCCATGGCAAAGGAGCTCCTTTTGGTGCGCACCGTGTGCAATGCAGCTTTTCTGGCAGAAGATGGCGCGCGCAGGGCAGCGGCAGAGAGTTTTGCCCTCGGGATCTCGGTTGTCACAGCCAATCCCGCCCTGAAGGAGGTGTTCACGGCAGCGGTTCTGCTTGCCTGGAGCTATGTGGAGAGCGTGCAGGATGTAAAGACCCTGCTTGCCGGGGGAAAAGTTCCCCTTGTCAAGACCGGTGCGGACTGGTCCACCGATGTGGACGACATCCTCCGCCCCGGCTCCCTGACCGGGAGAAGAGAGGGCGGGAGGGGTCTCTCCTACGGGGACTACCTCCAGATCTTTCTGTATCTTGTTCCGGAAAAGACAAAGACGGCGCGGTTTCTGGATGTCTGTGAAGCGGACATCCGCTGTACGGAGGGAAATGCAAACTTCCGCATCGACTGGTGCCTGGACGCCTTTGTGGTCCGGGCGGAGTATGCCGGAAGCTTCGGAGACCGCTTTGCGGTCGAAAAGGAAGCCTCCTATCACTGAGAAACACGGGGAAGCGGGTGAGAAGAACGGGACGAAAAAGAATACACACATGTCATTTCCGGGGCAGCGTCCCGGACAAGAAACCCGCTTCCCTGTTGTTTTCTGCAAGCCTGACCGTGGAGGCAGCCATTGTGCTTCCACTGTTTTTATTCTTCTGCTCGAATGTGCTCTGGCTCTTTGAGATGGTGCGCTTTCAGAGCAGCATGCTGCTCGCCCTGCATGATGCGGGGCAGCAGGTCAGTACCTATGCCTTCTGCGCGGAGCACGCGGCGGACCTTGCGGGGCTCGGGGAGGACTTTGCGCTCCCCGCGGGTGCGGCGGAGGGTGCCCTGTTCACAGAGGGGTTTGTCCGCAATGAGACGGCGGAAAAGCTCAGTGCGGTCCATGCGGTGGCGGGCGGCACCGGGGGTATCTCCTATCTCCAGTCGGAGTACGACCTGGCAAATGGGACAGTTCTGCTTGCCGCGGACTATCAGTTCCGGCCTTTTGTGCCGGTGATCGCCCCGGCGAAGGTTTTGGCCCAGACGTTGGTGTACTGCCACCTCTGGACCGGTTATCAGAAGCCGACAGACGGGAAGGGGGATGCGGACGATGCCATTGTCTATGTCACCCCGACGGGAGAGGTCTACCACAGGGACCGGAACTGCACGTACTTAAAGCCCTCGGTGCAGCAGGTTGCAGCGTCGGCGCTGGAGCAGGCGAGAAACAGCTCGAGCGGCAACCGGTATCACAGCCGGCTGGACTGCCCGTCCTTAAAGCGAACGGCAAACGCGGTGACGCTGAAGTGGGCGGTGGAGCACGGATACCGGGCCTGTTCCAAGTGTGGAGGATGATATCGAGATGGAAAAATGGCAGCTTGCCGCAGAGGCGGCCTTTGTGATTCCCTGCTGCGTCCGGGATCTCTTCCGGAAGAGCATCCCGTTCTGGTACTTTGCCTCGGGCGGGGCAGCGGCAGTGCTCCTGTGCATCCTGATGCCGCCAGGGCAGGAGGAGGTTCCGGAGATCGCGCTCTCCGTTCTGCCAGGCGCTTTCCTTCTCCTTGTCTGTTTTGCGACGGGAGAGAAGATCGGTGCCGGGGACGGAATCTTCTTTGTGCTTCTGGGGCTTATGGTGCGGGATGCGGAAAAGATGCTGGTGCTCCTGTGTCTTACCCTGCTGTTCTCCTCTGCCGTCTCCGCCGTCCTTCTTGGAATGGGCAGGGTGCGCCGCTCGACAAAGCTTCCGTTTCTTCCCTTTGCGGGCATTGCCGCAGCGGTGCTCCTCTTTGCAGAGGGAGGACTCCTGCCATGAGACCAAAGAGACTGGGCGGATTTTTCACCGTGGAGACCTCCCTTCTTTCCCTCATTGTGATTCCGATCCTTCTCTGCCTCCTGTACGGGATGTTCTTTCTCTACGACCGGTGCCGGTTGGAGGAGGAGCTCTGCGTGCTCTGCTTTGAGGCGGCGGAGCAGAAGGGAGATTCAAATGCAGAGGAGGAGATCTCCCGCAGTGCCCTCACGGCAGCCTATGTCGGCTGCAGGGGACTGTCTGCCACGGCCAGGGAGGAGAAGGGGGGAATCACCGCAGAAGCCACTGCGCAGACAGGCCCCGGGGAGGCGCTTTCCGGAATGCTGCCTGTCTCCTCCTCCCTCTTTCAGGTTCACACCAGGGTCCGCGCGGAAAAACAGGATGCGCCGCTTCTTCTCTGGAGGGCAGCCAGAATCACCGATCAGGCCAGGAAACTGACCAATACAGACAGCGGGGAGAATTCGTGATGGAGATCAGCTATTACAACGACGCAACAAGGAACAGTCTGGTGGTCCGGTGTGCGGATCCGAAGGAGACAGCGGGCTATCAGTACCGCATGATCAGCTGCAACCGGATTCCGGGGCTGTTGCCCTGCAGCATCCGGGAGATCGACGGGGAGGCGTACCTTGCCTATGATGTCACGGGTCTGCAGTCTCTGCAGCGCCTGTACGGGGAGCGGGATCTGGAGCGGGAATCATTCAAAAAGCTCTTGTACAGCATTGCGGAGGCGGGGAAGACCCTGTCCAGATATCTACTGGATTTTTCGGGACTGGTGTTGGCCCCGGAGCTCATCTTCTACGACTATGCGCAGGACCGGTATCTCTTTCTCTACAATCCCGGGGAGAAGCGGGAGGAGAGTCTCTCCGGGCTCCTGCAGTATGCGGAGAAAAAGATCCGCCCCGGGCAGAAGGACCTGCAGTTTCTCCTCTACCGCCTGCTGGATCTTTCCGGGAACCCGAACTTTATCCTGAAGCAGGAGGTGCTGGACCGCGTTCTGGTATCCCCGGCAGCAGGCGGGGGGCAGGAGGAAGAACCAGGCAGGGATCCGGTTTCTTTCTCCCGGAGAGGTCAGGAGCAGTGCCCGAATCAGGATAGGGAGCAGCCATATGGGTACCGCTGGCAGCAGGAGGAGACACAGCCGGAAGTCTTTGCACAGGAGCAGAGGAAAGAGGTCTCTCCGCCTCCTTCGCCGGAGAAAAAGATAAAGAAGGAGACCAGGTCCCGGACTGCAGGGACTTTCCTGGCTGCGATTTCCCTCCTCCTTGCGGCGATCGGAACAGAGCTTATCAATCTGTATCTTCCGGTCCCCGAGGGAATTGCCGTGATTGTGCGGTCCCTCCTCCTGGGATTTCTCGTTGCGGCGGTGGTCATCGCAGCCTACGGCACCGTGCTGAGCTTTCGGAACGGGGAAAAGGACGGGAAGGAGACAGCTGGGCAGGTGCCGCCGATTGTGCCAGCAGGAGCTGTCGTAACACCTGCCGCAGCGGCAGCCCCCTCCTTTGGGACTTCCGGCTGGCAGGATCCCCGGGGAGGGGGAAACTGGGCGTACGGATCGGACATGCAGGAGGGGCAGGGCGCTTCCCGGGCAGCAGGCACAGGGACAGCGCCGGTCTTTTTCGGCATCGGAGGAGCTTCGATGTTCTCTGTTCCCCTCTCCTCTCTTCCCTGCACAGTGGGGAGCGATCCCGGCATGGCGGACTGTGTCCTGCAGGATCCCTCAGTAGGGCGGATCCACGCCCGCATCAGCCGGGGCAGAGGCGGAGAGATTCTCCTCACCGACTGCAGCAGCCGCTTTGGCACGTTTCTGAACGGGGTGCGGCTGATGCCAAATGAGTCCATGGCCCTGCAGCGCGGCGATCAGGTCCGCTTCGGCAATCTTTCCTTTGTTTTTCGGTGATGTTAAAATGGGGTCACTGAGCGAGAAAGGAGACCGCTATGAGAGACGAGAACTGCATTTTCTGCAAGATTGCAAACGGAGAGATTCCCTCCAGGACGCTGTATGAGGATGATCGCTTCCGGGTCATTCTGGACCTTGGCCCTGCAACGAAGGGACATGCGCTGATTCTGCCGAAGAATCACTATGCAGATCTGTTTGCCCTGCCGGAGGATGAGGCGGCGGAAGCGGCAAAGCTTGCAAAGAAGATGGGCGCAAAGCTCGTGGAGAAGCTCCACGCAGATGGCCTGAACGTCGTGCAGAACAACGGAGAGACCGCGGGACAGACCGTGAAGCACTTCCACATCCACCTGATTCCCCGGTACGAGAACGACGGGCAGCACATCCTCTGGAATCCCGGAAAGATGTCCGATGAGGAGCTCGACAGCGTGGCAGAGACGGTGAACAGCTGAGGAGAAAAGTTTGAAAGGGATGTTGATCCATCACTTTCAAACCAGCCCTGGTGCCGTGCATCAGGACTCCGATTCGCGGGAAAGTTCCTTCGGGCATTTCCCACGCGGATGCCGCACAGAACGCGGCATGGGGGTAGACATGGAGAGCGGAATTCGGGCCATTGATGTCAGTGAGGTGACAGCTGCCATCCGGGATATGTGCATCAGGGCAAACTGCGGTTTGTCGAAGGACATGCAGGATCGGCTTGCAGAGGCGCTGGAGAGCGAGACCTCGCCGGTCGGGAAGAACGTCCTGCAGCAGCTCGAGAAGAACCTTCAGATCGCGGGAGGCGAGAAGATTCCGATCTGCCAGGACACCGGCATGGCGGTAGTGTTCATGGAAGTGGGGCAGGATGTGCACTTCGTGGGCGGCGATGTCAATGCCGCCGTGAACGAGGGCGTGCGCCAGGGATATACAGACGGGTATCTTCGGAAATCGGTGGTCTCGGATCCGCTTCTTCGGAAGAATACCGGAGACAACACCCCGGCGGTGCTTCACGTCTGTATCGTCCCCGGAAACCAGGTGAAGATCACCGTGGCTCCCAAGGGATTCGGAAGTGAGAACATGAGCCGCGTCTGCATGCTCAAGCCGGCTGACGGAGAAGAGGGCGTGATGGATGCGGTGGTGCAGGCGGTAAAGGATGCAGGCCCCAATGCCTGCCCTCCCATGGTCGTCGGTGTCGGCATCGGCGGCACCTTTGAGAAGTGCGCAGAGCTCGCAAAGCAGGCGCTTACGCTGAACACGGCAGAGCACTCAGATCTTCCCCATATCCGGAAGATGGAGGAGGAGATCCTCAGGAGAATCAATCAGACAGGACTTGGCCCTGCGGGGCTTGGCGGCAGGAACACGGCACTCTCCGTGCGCATCCTCACCTATCCGACGCACATCGCGGGACTGCCCGTCGGCATCAACATCTGCTGTCATGTCAACCGGCACGAGATGGTGATTCTGTGAAGGGAGCTTTGACAAGATGGAACGGAAAATCACAACACCGCTGACAAAAGAAGTGATCTCCTCTCTGCATGCAGGGGATTCGGTCCTCCTCACGGGCACGATCTACACCGCAAGAGATGCGGCACACAAGAGGATGGCAGAGGCACTGGCGCAGGGAAAGCCGCTCCCCTTTGACATCCGCGGGAAGATCATCTACTACATGGGCCCCTCTCCGGCAAAGCCGGGTGAAGTTATCGGATCGGCAGGTCCCACGACAGCAAGCCGGATGGACAAATATACGCCGGAGCTTCTGGATCTCGGTCTTGTGGGGATGATCGGCAAGGGTAAGCGCTCGCAGGCGGTGAAGGATGCCATTGTCCGGAATAAAGCGGTGTACTTTGCTGCGATCGGCGGAGCAGGGGCGCTGCTCTCCAGATCCATCACCAGCGCCAGGGTAATTGCCTATGAGGATCTTGGCACAGAGGCCATCCGGGAGCTCACCGTTGTCGACTTTCCTGCCATTGTCGTCATTGACAGCGAGGGCACAGATCTGTACAAAAAGGTGAGTTACTATTCACAGGGGTGAAACCCAAATCTGAATAACATCATTACCATTGACACAGAGCGGAGAATGCCTGATTTTACGGCGTTCTCCGCTCTAT
>ONMH01000106.1 GCA_900318875.1 uncultured Lachnospiraceae bacterium
CAACATACATATTTCATGTCCGTTGTGTATAGATTTTCCCAGAATAGGACCTCGGAAACCGGTGAAATGCACATATATTAGGATTTGCTAAAATTTCAATCTAATCTTAGACAGAAAATATGTTGATTAAAGTCCTTAACAAAATCTGTAAGTGGATTATAATATTCCTCGCCGATCTCGCCAGCCGGGAGAGATCCAAAGAGACCCTGAAAAAGTTGGAGTCTCCTTGTGGCAGGGGTACGGAAATGTCTGGAAAGGGGAGTTAAGTTTTATGAATGATCCATTCAGTTGGATAGTCGGCCGCATGGACGCGCTTACAAACAAGGAAAAGAGGATTGCAAGCTACATCCTGATGAACCGGGACAATGTCAGGTACTTGACGGAGACGGAGATCGAGGAGAATTGCGGGGTGAGCAGAACCTCCATCACCCGGTTTCTTCGGGCGCTGGACTATTCGTCCTTTCGCAGCCTGAAGCATGATCTGGAGATTGCGACCTGTTATGAAACCATTCCTGCGGCCAGGAAGAAAAGCGCAGGGGAACTTGTTCTGGATCACTGGAACATGGAAGAATACCTGAAACAGCTGTTCTCTGAGGCGGGCGGCATCATCAAAGAGTGTGAGATGCTTCTCGATCGAAGGGAGCTCCTGAAAATCATCCGCCTGATGACCTGTGCGGACCACATCTGGTTCTACGGAACAGGTATCTTTGAAGAGTGGCTGCCGACGATGGTGGAGGAGTTCACCCGCGTTTCCAATAAGTTTGAGGAGGTCAGGACAATGACAAAGCTGAAAACGAGGATTGTGAATGCGAATGAGAGGGATCTCTTTTTCATTGTCGACTATGATGGTACGGACAGGGAGCTGTGCGCCGCAGCCGGCGGAGCGAAATCCCGCAAGGCAGCAGTGGTATCCATCACCCGCTTTGACAGTGCCCCGCTGACCGACCTTTGCAGGGCCTCTCTACGCTGCTGCGGACGGAAGGAGGGCAGGACGGACGTGAACCTTCCGGTGCTCGGCAGCGTGCAGTACCTGCTCGGCACCCTGCTTCAGTGCTACGCGAGATTCAACCCGAAGGAGTGCCAGAAGTACGGAAAACTCAATCTGATTCCCTGGAGGAAGTCAGTGTGATCCTGTGGACCAGGCAGCGACAGGCGCCTGCAGCAGACCAACCGGCCGGCTGCAGGCGTTTTTGCGCGGCAATGGTCTTGATTTTCTTTCCCATTGTGCGCTGCTGCGCTGTTCCCCGTATCATGGTTCAAAAATTTAAACCAATAGAGAGCCGCAGTGCTGTGACAGACGGGATCCCGCACAGACAAGGCGGCTGGAAAGGAAGATATGGAACCGCAGGACACAGAGGAACTGGCAAAGATGTTCTCGGACTGCAGGCAGGTGCTGACCGCCCTCGGGGATGAGAACCGGNNAGATTACGGAGAAGACCCACCTGTCCCGGCCGGCCGTATCCCATCACCAGAAGATCCTGAAGGATGCCGGCATCATCCAAGTGCGGCACGAGGGGACAAAGAACTGCTACTTCTTTGATGAGCGGGCGGAGGGACTCCTTCGCCTCGAGGCCCTTGCCGTCAGGGCGAGAACCATGGTGCAGGCACTTCCGGACAGAAGGGGAAGACAGAGTGATACGAATTACGATTCTGGACTGCGGCAGCACCTTCGTGGATGAGGCCCTGCCCCTGTCCAACCGGTCGAAAAATCCCCGTGCCTTCACGGGGATCGGAAGAAAGAAGCGGCATCAGATTGAGATGCCGGTGACAGCCTATCTGATTGAGCATCCGAATGCCCTGATCCTTGTGGACACAGGCTGGGACACCATAGTGCGGGAGAATGCGTGAGAGTACGGGGGCTTTTTCAACTACTTTGCCTCTCCGGGACTTCTGCCCCCTGGGAAGGCGGTGACGGAGCACCTGGCAGCACTTGGCTATCGCCCGGAGGATCTGGATGCGGTCATCATGACCCACATGGACATCGAACACGCAGGGCGTGCCGCACCGGTCAAAGACCCTGGAGCAGGTGACTTCCGTACAGGGCAAGATTCCGGACTGGTTCCGAAGGGGTGCCGAGGCGGCCCTCCTTGCGCCCACTGCAATGAATCAGCAGTCCTTCCGGTTTCTCCTGGAGGGAGAGGAGGCGAGAGCGGTATCCAACGGGGGATTTTACGCGAAGATCGATCTTGGCATTGTCCGCTTCCACTTCGAGGCCGGATCCGGGAGAAAGACGAAGGGATGAACCTCACTCCCGGATGATCTGCGCCAGGATCGGCAGGGCCTTTGCCGCCGCTGCCTCGTCGACAGACGTGTAGTTGATGACAAAGGTGTGCTCGAGACCCTCCGGCACCCGGCTGCTGTCATAATAGTAGTTCCGCAGCGGGGAGAGCCGGATGCCGCGGGCTGCGGCGCGGTCTGCGAGTGTCTGGTCGGACAGCTTTGTGTTGAACTTCAGGAGAAAGTGCAGGCCGGCATCCTGCTCGGAAACGGTTGCATAGCGGCTGAGTCCGCTCTCCCGGATCAGGGAGAGCAGAGCGTCCCGCTTCTTTCGGTAGTCGCTCCGCATCCGGTTGATGTGGCGCTCAAAGCCGCCGCTCTCGATGAAGGCCGCCAGGGTGTACTGCTCAAAGGAGGAGACACTGCAGGAGTAGAAAGAGAGGTGCTCCCGGAAGGCGGCGAGCAGGTGCTCCGGCAGGACCATGTATGCGATACGGATGGTGGAGGCGAGGGTCTTTGTGAAGGTGTTCATGTAGATGACCTTTCCCTTCCGGTCCATGCTCAGAAGGGTCGGGATGGGCTTGCCGCGGAGGCGGAACTCGCTGTCGTAGTCATCCTCGATGATGTACCGGTCCCTGCTCTGCCTTGCCCACTCGAGGAGTTCATAGCGCCGGCTGACCGGCATGGTGATTCCGGTCGGAAAGTGATGGGAGGGAGTGATGTGCACCACATCGATACCCCTGTCCCGCAGCTCTTCCGTGCGGATGCCGTTTGCATCCATGGAGACCGGGGCATAGCGCACGCCGAAGCTGTCGTAGACCTGTGCGATCTTGCGGTAGCCGGGATCCTCCATGGCGTACTTCCGCTCCCTGCCCAAAAGCTGGATCAGAAGGCCGTAGAGGTACTCGGTGCCGGCACCGATCACCACCTGTTCCGGCGAGACGCTGATCCCGTGAAAGGCATGAAGATGGGAGGCAATGGCGGCGCGCAGCTCCGGAACGCCCTCAAAGGGAGGATTGGCAAGGAGCTGTTCCCGCCGGCTGACCAGCGCCTCCCGCATCAGGTGGGACCAGGTGGAGAAGGGGAAGTTTTCCGGCCGGACCTGGTTTGTCACAAAATCGGCGAAGTACTTCGGCGCCTCCGGCTCTGGCGCAGCCTTCGGGACAGGCGCCAGCGCCTCCTCCTGCCCCTGCCCGGCGGCAAAGGAGGAGATGTCCTGCACGTAGTAGCCCTTCTTGGGGATGGAGTAGAGATACCCCTCAGCGATCAGCTGGGCATAGGCGTTCTCCACGGTGATGGTGCTGATGCCCAGGTTCTTGGCAAACATCCGCTTGGAGGGAAGCCGGGTTCCCGGGGCAAGGTTTCCCGAGATGACATCATTGCGGATGCACTCATACAGATGGGTGAACAGGGACTGGGTCCCGATGTTTTCAAAGGAATAGGTCAGCATGGTGCGCCTTTCTGGCATGTCGCAAAACGCAGGTACCTGTGAACTCTGATGTCCAGTATACTTCGAAGTCTGCCGGCTGCCCAGTCCATCAGACAATGGACAGATCAGACTGTAGATGACGATATATCGTGACAGAAGGCGGCGGAAACCGCATACATTTCTGAAACGACAGATAAAGGTGGATTTGATGGATACAGAGGGGGAAAGTTATGATAGAGTATAAATGTTCCGTGACAGCGGAACCCATAAAAACGGTATCTGCATGTGCCGCGAGGCACATCTGATACATACTCCCCCTGGGTATATCCTTACATGTCCTCACACGATGTGAAAGGGTATGCCCTATTTTTATGCCCGGAACCTCAGACCCGGGTTCGTCCCTGAAACGGCATGTAGTCCCCAATACAGAGCCCCATCTCAACGCAATCTGTTCTGCTCTGCAGTAAGCTGGACGATATTCCTGCAGCAAAACAGACAAACAGACACCCCGCGGGAGAGATCCTGCGGGGTGTCTGCCTTTGTTTTCCCTGTTTTCCTTTTGAAAGATGGAAGCAGCTGCGATGCCGGCTGCACCGCAGTTTGTCTACTCGCTCAGCAGCCGGTCTGCAACGAGTCCGTTGTCCTTGCCGTAGAGGATGTAGTAGATGTAGTAGTTGGCGTTGTTGTCGCCGAGGCGCTCTGTGAGCGCCGGGTAGTTGGCCTTGAAGTAGGCAAGGTTGAAGTCAGCGCTTGCCTGTCTGCCGAGGGACATGCCCACGGTCAGGAAGTCCTGCAGGAGCGTGTCCTCATCATAGGCAACACCGGCTGCCATGAGCTCCGGATTGGCGCCGTAGTAGTAGGCGGCATCAAAAACGTCTGAAAAATCATCTGCCGTGAATGCCTTTCCAGAGAAGTACTTATAGATGTAGCTGGAGATGTATCCCACATCCGAGAGGGATTTCAGGGTCTCATCGGGGATGTTCACCCCCTCGCTGCGCATCTCAAAGATGTCCGCCTGGGTGACCTGCCGGTAGGCGAGGGCATTCGTGAGCTGTCTTGTCACGGACTTCGCATCCGCTGCCGCGTTGATCGCGGGGATCAGAAGGGTCTTCATGCTGATCGCCTGAGAGTAGCCGCTCTGGTAGTCAGAGCCGTCCACCTTCAGGCCGGATGCCTGGACCGGGAGGCCCTGGGAGATCACCGAGGCACCGGTCAGGGCCAGGGCAAGGATCCGGTTTCTGATGCCGCTGTGTCTTGAAAACATGTTGCAAACTCCTTTCTGGTTTTCTCACTCGCTTCGGAGAGCGTCGATGGGATTCAGTGCGCTTGCGCGCTTTGCAGGCATCCAGCCAAAGATGATGCCGACGATAGCGGAGAACCCGGCGCCCAGGGAGATTGCCCCGTAGGAAACCGAGAAGGTGGTTCTCATGACGACGGTCCCCGCGTAAGCGGTGAGCTCTCCCAGGATGATGCCGATCAGGCCTCCCAGCAGGGAGAGCGTGATGGACTCGATCAGGAACTGGAGCTGAATGCGGTAGGGCTGGGCGCCCAGGGCCTTGCGCAGGCCGATCTCTTTTGTTCTCTCGGAGACGGAGACCAGCATCATGTTCATGATGCCGATGCCGCCGACGAGGAGGGCGATGCTGGCGATGCCGCCGAGCATGGCGGAGAGAAGCGTCTCGGTGCTCGTCATGGTCGCAACCAGGGAGTCGATGCTGGAGATGCTGTAGGCCTCATCGGCCGTGTCATCGGTGACCTCAAAGATCTCATTGAGGCAGGCGGAAAGGGCATCCTCCAGGGTGGCGGTATCCGCATCCTCCGCGTAGTAGACTTCCACGGAGGTGACGTTCTTCATGACCGACATCTTCAGCACGTTCTTGTAGGGGATGATGACCGTTCCGCCCGAGTCGCTGTCGGAGCTTAAGGCACTGGACACGGAGGAGTCCGCGGACTTGATGCCGATCACTGTGTACTCGTATCCGTTCAGGATGAAGGCGGTCCCCAGGCTGCTGTTGCCGCCCAGGACGTTGGCCACAAAGTCCGTGTCCACGATGGCGACGTTGGTCTCGCCTCCCATCTCCGCCGAATTGAAGTAGCGGCCAGACTGGATCGTGTCGTCGTTGTGCTGGAAGTACACCGCATCCCGTCCCTCGACCTGCACAACAGAGGAGACAGTGCCGTCATAGACTGCGGTGGAGGAGAGGCTTGCCGTCGGGGCGACGGCCTCCACACCGGACACCTTGCTGAGCTTCTCGATATCCTCATCTTCCAGGCCGTGCTTGACGGAGGTGCCCTGCGCGGTGATGGTCAGGGTGCCGGCGCCAAGGGCCTCGAACTGGTCCACCACGGACCCCGTGACGGATGAGACGATGGTGATCAGCGCGATGACGGAGGCGACGCCGATGACGATGCCGAGCATCGTCAGGAAGGAGCGCATCTTGTTGTTTCTGATATTGGAGAACGCCATTCTGACGCTCTGCCCGATCACAGATATCCGCATGGCACGCTCCCTTCAGGCATCCTCAACGGCGCCCTCACTGATGACGCCGTCGAGGATCTTGACGATGCGCTTGGCGTGTGCCGCTATCTTCACATCGTGGGTGATCATGATGATGGTGTTGCCCTCCTCGTTCAGGGTGTGGAACAGGTGCATCACCTGTACGCCGGTGTGCTGGTCCAGGGCACCGGTGGGCTCATCGGCAAGGAGGACGGAGGGGTGGTTGGCAACTGCCCTCGCGATGGCAACTCTCTGCTGCTGGCCGCCGGAGAGCTGTTTGGGAAAGTAGTCCATCTTGTCGGCAAGGCCCACTTCCTCGAGGCACTGCTCCACCCTCTCCCGGCGCTTTTTCTCCGGAACGTTGGCGTAGATCAGCGGGAGCTCCACATTCTGGTAGGCGGTCTGCTTCTGGAGTAGGTAGTAGGACTGAAAGATGAAGCCGATCTCGCTGCCCCGGATCACGGAGAGCTCGTTCTCGTTCTGGCTGCCGATCTCCGCCCCCTGCAGCTCATAGCTGCCGGAGGTGGGGACATCCAGGCACCCGATGATGTTCATCAGCGTGGACTTGCCGGAGCCGGAGGGTCCGAGTACTGCCAGGTACTCGCCCCGGTGGACGGTCAGATCGATGTTCTTTAAGATGTGCTGGACTTCGCCTCCGGTGTGGTAGTCCTTGCAGATATTCTGCATTTTCAGGATGACGGAGGACTTCTGTTCTGCGCGCGCTTGCTGTTTTCTCATGGGCATTCTCCTCTCGGACCGCATTACTGTCCGGGGGCGCCGCCGCCCTGCATGCCTCCTTGCATGCCGCCTCCCTGTATATCGCCGCCCGGCATGCCGCCCCCGTCACGGCCGCTTCCGTCTGAGGAGGACGAACCGCCGGTCAGGTTGCTGAAGAGGCTCCCGAACAGACCGCTGGAGCTCGAGGAGTCAGTGGTGTCTGCCGTTGCGATCGTGTAGTAGACGGTCTCACCATCCGAGACGCCGTCTGTGATCTGGGTGACGGAGCCATCGGTCTCGCCCAGTGTCACGGTCTTCTTGGTGTAGGTTCCATCGTCGTTCTTTGTATAGACGTAGGAGGAGCCGTCGGTGTCTGTCATGACGGCATTGGAGGGAAGGACAATGGCGTCCGCTGCCTCGGTCACGGTCAGGTTGACCTCTGCTGTCATGCCCTCCAGCACATCCCCGTCAGGGGTGAACTCCACCTCGCAGGTGAAGTAGGCAATGGAGCTGGAGTTGGTGCCGATCTTGTCGATGGCAGTGACAGTGCCCTCAAAGTCCCGGCTCAGGGCATCCACGGTGACGGTCACGGAACTGCCGATCGAGAGGTTGGAGATGTCGTACTCACTGACGCTGATGGAGACCTTCATCTTGTCATAGTTGGTGATGGTGGCAAGGCTCGTCGTGGAGGAGACCTGGGTGATGTCGCCCACCTGGCAGTCGAGGCTGGTGATCTCGCCGCTCATGGGTGCCTTGATGACGTAGTCATCAAGGGAATCCTGCAGCTCCTGGAGCTGGAGCTCGCTGGAAGACTGGTCCGCATTGGCCTTGGCGGTCTCAATGGCGAGCTTGTAGCTCTCGAGCTGCTGCTCGATCTGGCGCTGGATCGTGTTGTAGTTCGTAATCGCGTTGATGTAGGAGGTTTCCAAGCGCGGTGTCATAGCTCGTCTGGGCGTTGCTCTGGGAGAGCTCTGCCGAGGCGATCTGCTGGTCATAGGAGGTGCCGTCAAAGTCGTACTCGTCGCCCTCCCGCAGGGTCTTCTCATACTGATAGATCGCGTCGGTCTTGGTCTGATAGGCCTGCTGGGTCTGGAGTGCTGCAGACTGCAGCTGCTCATAGGCGGACTGCACGCTCTGGATGGCATTGGAGATCGTGGTGCTGGCCGCATCGTTGTTCAGAAGGACCTCGTTGTTGTAGGACTCCAGGGCCGAGGTGAGGGACTGAAAGGCGGAGTCGATCTGCTGCAGCGCGCTGTTGGTGCTGGAATCGAGGCCGTCTTCGAGGTTCTCCGTCAGGTTGTCATACTGCTGCTGGGCAGACTCAATGCTCAGGGAGCTCTTGGTTGCAGAGGAGCTCATGGAGACCTGAAGCTCCCTGATCTGCTGTTCCACGGATGTCGTGTCGAGTTTGGCGATCACATCGCCTGCCTCGACCATGTCGCCTTCCTCCACATCCACCTCGATGACCTTGGCACCGGAGATGGCAGAGACGACGGACTGGGAGTCCACAGCGGCGATGGCGCCGGTGAAGGAGTCCGAGGTGGTCAGATCCTGCGTGGTCGCTGTGGCGGGAAGGTAGGAGACCTCCTCCGTCCCAGTCCCTGGCCAGTTCCGGTAGAGGTACACGGCAACCAGTACGAGGACAAGGAGAATCACCCACCGGACCGGATGGTGCTTCTTCTTTTTCTTCTTTGAGCTGGGTGATCTCAATCCCGTCGGAGGACTCCTCCTGAGATGTGGCGGCGGGGGGAGCGGCTTTCTCTTTGTCGTCCTCTGCTTCCTGTTTCTCCGGAGCGGCATCTTTCTTTTCTGCGTCCGGACAGGACGCAGAAAAAGCAGGAGCAGAGACATCCCCTGTGGGGGTGTTCTTCTCCTGCGATGTACTGCTCCCTGTGCTGAAGGCTGTGCCGTGTTCCGTCTCGTTCTGGTTCAGATTTGCATCGCTCATGGTGTTTCCTCATCCTATATCGGTAAGCTGCTGACATTCATCGTAGCCAGCATAGGAAATCTGCATTAAGCGAGCCTTAAGAGACGCTTTGAAAAGTGTGACGATTCTGTGAAAGATGTTGATATCGACCGATTCAGCGTGCTGTTCGCGGAAGATATCCACCCTCTCCGGCAATGCCGGAGGAGGCGGCGACGACGGAGGAGGGACCGCGGAACGAGAGCGGGGCGCCGTCAAAGTCGGTGACCCTGCCGCCCGCCTCCTGGGCAATCAGGGCCCCTGCGCAGTAGTCCCAGAGCTGGATCTTCGGCTCAAAGTACATGCCGGTCCTGCCGGAGGCGACCATGCACAGGTCCCAGGCGGCAGATCCGGAGCGGCGGATGTCGATGCAGCGGGTGATATAGTCCGCGGCAAGGGAGAAAGCGATGTCCGGGAGCCCCGGGTAGTAGGGGCCGGTTCCCATGGCGACAAGGCTCTCGGAGAGCGGTGCGGTGTCCGTGTGGATCGGGATGCCGTTCTCAAAGGCGCCCTTTCCCGCCTCCGCAGAAAAGAGCTGTCCGGACCAGGGGTTGTAGACCACGCCCAGATACGGCACCCCGTCCCGGAGGAGCCCGATGGAGGTGACGCTCGGAAAATACCCCTTCATAAAATTTGAGGTTCCGTCGATGGGGTCGATGACAAAGGTGAGACCTTCCGTGTCTCTCTCGGAAAAGACATCCTTTCCCTCCTCCTCTCCGAGAAAGTGCGCTTTGGGGATCCGCTCAGAGAGAAACGAAAAGAGCAGGTCCTGCACCTTTCTGTCGACCTCAGTGACAAAGTTTGCATGTCCCTCCTTGGCGTCGATCCGGATTTTGCGCTGGGATGCCTCCCGCATGAGCTCCCCGGCGCGCCTTGCGGCCTCTTCCATGATGGCAAGCTGTTCTGTCATGATTCCTCCTCTTTTCCCGGCCCGCAGAAGAAGCGGACGGGGGATGGCCTTTTGTCTGTTCCTCCTGCATCATAGGACCTGCAGCGGCGGAACGCAAAAAGTTTTGAGAGATTTTGGAAACCCTGCAACATTT
>ONMH01000159.1:0-3659 GCA_900318875.1 uncultured Lachnospiraceae bacterium
TACTCACTCAGGGCTGTGATGGTGCTGCAGCCCTCATGTTGAACCGATGGGATTGTGTGTTTCCACACAACCCCCACGGCTTGCCGTGGGGTTAGTGAGAGCCTGAACCTGCTGTCAAAAAGATGCAAAAAGGGCCGCAGATTGTCTCTGCGGCCTGCCTGTCCTGCAAATCGTCCTTCGATTTACTCGTCCTTCTTCTCGGCATCTGCAATGGCAGCCTTGAGCTTCTCGAGATCCTCTTCGGACATATCCTTTACCCTGGAGGCGATGTCATCGGCGGATACCTTCGCCTTTGCCTTCTCTTCGCTCTCCTTGAGGGTGTGCTTGAGCTCCTTGTTGAGCTCCTTTCCCTGTGCGACCGTGAGTTCGCCCTTCTCCACCAGCTTGTCGAGAATCTCGCCGGACTTCTCTGCTGTCTCGGCAGCAGCGCCGACACCGATCAGAAAGAATTTTTTGATGCCATCAGTGATTTCCATTGTCTTTCCTCCTTTGCTGCGCTGCAGATTCCTGCAGCCCCTGTTTCTGTTATTCTACCACACTCTGCGCTCACAGGAGAGCGAGAAGCTTCGGCACAAATATCCACAGCCCGATGATCGCGGCGAAGATCGCGGCGATAAGAACCGCCCCGGCTGCGGCATCCTTTGCCTTCTTTGCCAGCGGATCATACACTTTGGTCGCAAGGTCCACGGTCGCCTCGACGGCGGTGTTGACAAGCTCCAGGCTCATCACAAGCGCAAAGAGAATGAGACACGTAAACCACTCCTCCCGCGACAGGTGCAGGAAGATGCCGAACAGCACCACCATGCACGCTGCGAAGCAGTGGATCTTCATGTTCCGCTCTGACCTTATCGTCCGGAAGATCCCGGCGAAGGCATAGGAAAACGACTTGTACAGGGGATCCTTTCCAGAGCCCCGCTTTTTCTGATTCCCGGTTTCCAACTACAGACTCCTGTCCTGCTCCGGCATGCTGATCGCCAGGATTCGCTCCACCTTGTCCAGATATCCCTCTACAGACAGCCGATCCTCCCGGATCAGGTTCGCCAGATTCTCCTTTCTCCCGAGAAAGTCGAGGATCGCCTCTGCCGATCCCGTGACAATGGCGTCGTGGTCGTGGTAGTCATAGGGCTCCACGTGAATCTGACCGTCTGCTATCTCCAGATAGAATGCCCCCTGGGCATTGCCCGTCGCATTGAACTGGATGGCGACATGTTCTGTGATGCCCGCTGCATCAGCGCGGTCAAATGTCCGCCTTGCTTCTGTAACAAGTTCAAAGTATGTCATGCGGTATTTTCCCTCTGTCCAAACAACCTCAAATCTCCCTACAGCAGACCGTTCTCTGCAACTTCTGCTATACTGATTATATCAGCAGACATGAGAAATATAAATGTACAGTTCCGCGCGATTGTGGGGAAATCTGTGTATTCTGCCAGGAAAAATCGGATATACCGATATGGATTTGAGCAGGATGTCCCCGGAATCGCCGGGAAGGGATGAGACATGTGCGCAAGATTTGACTTTACCGATGCCGCAAAGGAGCGGCTTGAGCAGTTTTTACAGACGCTTCCCGCTTTTCAAAACAGGGAGAATGCGGTCACAGCGCTCTCTTTATTTCCTTCCGGGGATGTGCACCCCACGGAGAAGGCGCCCGTCCTCTCAAAGGGAATGCAGGAGGGAACCCTTGCGCTCTCCTTTCCCGTCTGGGGCTTTCCGGGAAGAGAGGGAAAGCCCATCATCAATGCGCGGGCAGAGACCGTGCGGGAAAAGCCGATGTTCCGGGAGGCCGCAGGGAGGGGACGGTGCATCATTCCTGCAGGGACTTTCAATGAGTGGAACAGGAAGAGGGAGAAGGTGACATTTTTTGACAAGCGCACGCCTCTTCTGTTTCTTGCGGGGATCGAGAGACTCTATCCAGAGGGGAAGCGCTTCTGCATTCTGACAACGGCTGCGAACAGGAGCATGGCGCCCGTCCATGACAGGATGCCCCTGGTCCTTCCCGAAGATCTGGCGCTCTCCTGGATCCTGGAGGAGGAAAGGATGAGAGAGATCCTCACCCTCACGCCCCGGGATCTTGACCGGAGGCAGGACTACGAGCAGCTCTCCTTATTTTGAAGAACATTTGGAAGAACAACAACGCGGTCAGGCCCCCGGTACCGGGTATCCTGACCGCATTTTCATATCCTCTCAGATCAGCTTTGCGCTGTTCTCATTGACAAGGGCATAGCTCTTTAAGTTAAAGCAGATGTGGATTACATCGCGGATCACCTCGTTGCTCTCCATGCAGCCGTTGAGGATCCAGGTGTTCAGCACCTCGTGAAGACCTGCACTCGTGTAGGCTGCCGTCAGGGAAATCGTCTTGTCGGTTCTTCCGAAGACGTGACAGAAGTTCTGGAAGATCAGATCCCGCTCCTCCTGCAGGCGCTTTTCCTGTCCGAAGAGCTTGGGGTTCTTGGCCGCAGCATAGAAGGCATCCTGGTGTTCCCGGATGTTGTTGAGAAGTCCCGAGAGGAAGGCATCCTCCCGCTCTCTTCTCTCCCCGGGCTCGGCCTTGACGAGCCCTGCGAGGAACTGTTCGTCCACGTCGACTTTGCACTCCTCGAGCTCATCCTCAATCTCCCTTGCGATCTCCTCGATGTTGGAGTAGTGGAGATAGAACGTGGAGCGGTTGATCTGCGCCTCCTTGCAGAGCGCCGTCACAGAGATGTCCTCGTACTCTCTTCTGTCCAGAATCCGCACGAAGGCCTTCTTGATGCGTCCGCCGGTCTCATGAAACTTGCCGTGGAACTTGTTCATGTTTTTGTTTGCGATAGTGTTGTCCATATATCCTCACCGGAATCAGCAGGTACCAATCATTCAGTCATCAGCATATGCAGGTCGGGCACGGTATGGAACAGACGTTGTAAACCGCTTCTTGCTGACTCCGAATCCAAGGTTTATATTTCCGTCCAATTTATCGTCCCATGCTTTTCCATATTCTATCATTTGGTTGTAAAAATGCAACATTTCGATTTAGCAGATTTCTGTAGTATGGTGTCCAATCGCATGTCCTATCAAAACTTTCCACAAATTTTGTCTGGAAATGCGCAGAATATATGTTTCCATAGCGGCGCTGACAATTCCAGAGGGAAATTGCTGCTCAGGGCTGTGGAAGATCCCAAAACGCAAAAAGATGCCGCGTACACTCCGGCTTTGCATACCTGGTGCAAAAGCCCGGAAAGTGTCCCCTGGCAGCTCCTTCTTCCTGCCCCGATGGTAACAGCTCCGCCTTGGAAATCTGTGCCCTGTTTTTGAATTTTCGGTGAAATGTCTGTGAATGTTTTTTGGAAACCTTACAGAAACCGGAATTGTGTGAGATATCTCCTGCCCAGAATTGTCCCCCGAAAATTTACCCATTTTTAACACCGCTCTCACCTGCATTTGATATACTCAAAGTGTGTACTGTAGAAATGCAGAAGAAACAATCATGAGGAAGACGCGGTATGAGTAAAGAAAACAAAGAGAAAAAAGAGAAGAGATTTGTGGTTTTGGAAGAGCAGAGACTTCATGTGGGCATCATCCGGATTCTCACTAACCCCACGGCAAGCCGTGGGGGTTGTGTGACAACACACAATCCCATCGGTTCAACATGAGGGCTGCAGCGCCATCACAGCCCTGAGTGAGTA
>ONMH01000159.1:3664-4148 GCA_900318875.1 uncultured Lachnospiraceae bacterium
GGGTTGTGTGACAACACACAATCCCATCGGTTCAACATGAGGGCTGCAGCGCCATCACAGCCCTGAGTGAGTAGCCAGAGCCTGTCCAAAAGCCTTCGGGTTGCGGATGGGCTACGTTATCAGCAAATTCGACAGATCAGTTCCGGCTTGTCTGTTCGTGAACACAGGCACCAGTGGATGCTCCACAAGTCCGCTGCTCTGCGGTGTGCCATTAAACATCTCTGAGAGCAAGGAGAAGTGTGGTACACAACAAACTGCTGACACACATTGGCGAAGTGGATTCGCTGAACGGGGCTTTCAGGAGCCTCCAGTAGGCAGAATCCTGTGTATGCCTTCCCTGAGGAGACACAGCACAGGGAGCCGTAAGGCATGTAACGATCATTTCATTTTGAAAGGAGGCATCAGTTATGCTGACATATGTACTGGCTGCAGACGGCTCACCGCTGATGCCGACCTACAACATCAAAAAGGTGAGACGCATGCT
>ONMH01000064.1 GCA_900318875.1 uncultured Lachnospiraceae bacterium
GACATCGAATCAGCAGCATTTTCTGCTGTCTCCTGGCGGCTGCATGGCCCGGGAGCGTGCAGGGCGGATGTGCTGCTGCCGGATCGCGCCGATATCGTACTCTCCTTCAATCAGATCCTGCAGGAATAAACCCTTTCCTCCGGGGAGAAGAAAACGGTGCGGGACTTCCTGGACAGTCTCATGGCGGAGGGAAGCCGCCCCGCCTCTTTCTGACGGGCGAGTGTCCTGCGGGAGCGGGGGAGCCCCGGTTTCCTGTGGACTTTCCCCGCTTCTCATTATAAAATGACCTTCGGCGGCAGGCGATATCCTGCGCCACGGAGGTACCATGCAGCATCAGTTGATTCTGGTTTCGGCGGGGGAGTCGGAATGGCTCCCGCTCAATCTCTTCACCGGCTGGAGCGATGTGCTCCTCTCAGAGCGGGGAATGGAACAGGCAAGGGCAGCAGGACATCTGCTCAAGAAGGAGGGCATCCTTCTGGACCGTGCCTACACCTCCTACCTTCGCCGCGGCATCCGCACCTGCAGTCTGATTCTGCAGCAGCTGCACGAGGAGTACATCCCCGTGACCAAGGCATGGCAGCTCAACGAGCGCCACTACGGCGCCCTGCAGGAGCTCTCCAAGATCGACACCGCAAGGAGCTACGGAAACGACAGGGTGGCGGACTGGAGAAGAGCCTATGACGTAAAGCCCCCGGAGGTCGATGCGGACGACGACAGAAACCCCGCAAATGATGTGATGTACCGGAAGGTGGACAAAAGCCTTCTTCCCGTGACCGAATCCCTCCAGGACGTGGAGAGACGGGTGTGGGGCTACTATCAGAGCGAGATCGCACCAAAGGTGCTCTCCGGGGAGACGGTCCTTGTTGCAGGGCACTCCTCCAGCATCCGGGCCCTGCTGCAGCACTTTGACAGCATTCCGGATGAGAAGGCACCGGGGCTGGAGATCCCGCCCGCGATTCCGTATGTATACACGCTCGACGAGGAGGGCGGGACCCTCGACAAAAAGATCCTGCAGGCCTAAGAGGAAAAGAAAGTTCAAGGAGGAACGAACATGAGTAAACCGGTTGTACTGGTAGTAATGGACGGCGTCGGCTGGACGGACAAGGACAACGGCAATGCAGTCATGCATGCCTACAAGCCCCAGATCGATGAGCTGATGACAAAGTGGCCCCACACCACAATCAAGGCGTCGGGCACCGCAGTAGGCCTTCCGTCTGATTCCGACATGGGCAACTCCGAGGTCGGCCACAATGCCCTCGGCTGCGGCCAGATCTACTCCCAGGGCGCAAAGCTCGTCAACGAGTCCATTGAGTCCGGAAAGATCTATGAGTCTGCTGCCTGGAAGGGTGCGATCTCCTATCTGAAGGAGAACGGCGGAAAGCTCAACTTCATCGGTCTTCTCTCCGACGGCAACGTCCACAGCAACATCTCCCACCTGATCGCGATGATCCGCGAGGCAAAGAAGGAAGGCGTGAAGGAAGTCCGCGTCCATGCCCTGCTCGACGGCCGTGACGTGCCCGAGACCTCTGCCCTCAAGTATGTCGATGAGCTTGAGGATGTCTTCAAGGAGCTCAACGATGACACCTTCCACGGCTGCATCGCCTCCGGCGGCGGCAGAATGTCCATCACCATGGACCGCTATGAGGCGGACTGGTCGATGGTGGAGCGCGGCTGGCACATCCACGTGATGGGCGACGGCAGAAAGTTCTCCTCCGCAACCGAGGCCATCGAGACCTACCGCAAGGAGGGCGGCTACACCGACCAGTACCTTCCGGGCTTTGTCGTTGCCGACAAGGACGGGAATCCGGTGGGACCCATCGATGACGGCGATTCCGTCATCCTCTTCAACTTCCGCGGCGACCGTGCCGTCGAGCTCTCCAAAGCCTTTGACTACATGAACAAGGGCTTCGACAAGTTCCCGATGCCGAAGAAGCCCAAGGTCTACTACTGCGGCATGCTTCAGTACGACGGCGACTTAAAGCTGCCTGACAACTTCCTGGTGGAGCCCCCGCACATCGAGCACACAATGTCCGAGTTCCTGGTCAACAAGGGCGTCAAGAGCTACGCATGTTCTGAGACACAGAAGTTCGGCCACATGACCTACTTCTGGAACGGCAACCGCTCCGAGAAGTTCTCCGAGGAGCTCGAGGATTGGGAGGAGGTTCCCTCCGACATCATCCCGTTCGATCAGAAGCCCTGGATGAAGGCAACCGAGGTCACCGAGAAGATGCTCGCTGCCATTGAGAGCGGCAAGTATCAGTTCCTTCGCTGCAACTATCCCAACGGCGACATGGTCGGCCACACCGGCAACTACGAGGCAACCATCATCGGCGTCGAGTCCGTCGACCTGAACCTGAAGAGAATCATGGATGCCTGCCTGAAGTATGACTACTGCCTGCTCGTCATGGCAGACCACGGCAACAGCGATGAGATGTACGACAAGGGCAAGAACCCGGATGGTTCCCCGAAGCCGAAGACCTCTCACTCCCTTGCAAGAGTTCCGTTTGCAGTCTTCAACGGACCCGAGGGAACCGAGATCAAGGATGGCGACTTTGGACTTGCCAACGTGGCAGCCACCACAGTCAAGATCCTCGGCTTTGAGCCCCCGAAGGAGTGGCTGGAGTCCATCATCAAGTAAGCTGTTTTCCTGAATCAGACAGCACAATCTGCAGCACCGGCCTCCAAAAGCCGGTGCTGTTTTTGCAGAGCAGAGGCAACACAAACCGCATGGAAGGGAGCAAAACAGTATGGAAGACAGGAAGATCCTGATCCTGAACACCGGGGGAACGCTCTCCTCCGTCATGAAACACACGGGGCTGGCTCCAACATCTTTCCGGAGGACTGGGCCTTTCTTGCGGAAAAGATCGGCTCCCTCTGGGGGGACTACGACGGGATTGTCGTGATCCACGGGACGGATACCCTTGCCTACACCTCGTCGATGCTCTCCTACATGCTGCAGAACATCCCGATTCCGGTGGTGCTGACGGGCTCCCAGCTCTCGATGCAGAACCCGGTCGCCGACGCGATGGAGAACTGCCGCTGCGCGATCCACTTCGCGGCGAGCGGATGTCCCGGCGTCTACGTCGCCTTCAACCGAAAGGTAATGCTGGGGTGCCGGACCTCCAAGGTCCGGTCCCTGTCCTTTGATGCCTTCGACTCCATCGGCGTCCCGGAGGTCGCGAAGATCTCCTCCCTTGGGATGGAGATCCGGGAGGACATGATCCCGAAGAGAACAGACATCTTTCACCTGGAAAACCACTACTCGGACAGGGTGTTCCTGCTGAAGATGTTTCCCGGCATCCACAGGAGCATCTTAAAGAGCCTTCAGCAGGCGGGATACGAGGGCCTTTATATCGAGGCTTTCGGCATCGGCGGCATGCCCTTTCTGCAGCACGACTTCATCAGCGCGATCGGAGAGCTGATCGAGGGCGGGATGACGGTCCTCGTGGGCACCCAGGTGCGGTACGAGGGGAGCAACCTCTCTGTCTATGAGACCGGCCGCAGGGCTCTGGAGGCGGGCGTTCTGGAGGCGAGGGACATGACCTCGGAGGCGGCCCTGACCAAGCTCATGTGGGTCCTTGGAAGGACGAAGGACAGGCGGAAGATCCGGGAGTACTTCTCGGTCTCCCTCTGCGGCGAGGTGACGCTCCGCTGAGTGCTGCCGCGGGATAGGGTAATCTGCATTTTGATAACGGAGGAAAACATGAAACCAAGACAACTCTCGCTCCTTGTCCTGATCCTGGGACTCTGCTCCATGGCACTCTCGGAGATCACGATCCTGGGGCCGATCTGCGCGGTGGCGGCGATTGTGCTGGGCATCATTGCGGACCGGAAGGTCTGCACGGAGAAGCGGGACAAAAACATGGCACGCCTGGGACTTCTTGCGGCGTTCTTTGGGATCACGTCCTTTATCATGATCCTGATCCTCGCCCGCTCCATCACCCCGGCGCAGCTGCAGGAGCTGCAGGAGGCTGTGACGCAGAGCGCAACGGAAGCCATCACGCAGCAGTGACAAAACCATGAAGAACGATACAGGAGGGATTGCAATGGGAGACTGTTATACGGGAACACCGTCAAAGCTCGGCTTTGGCCTGATGCGCCTGCCAAGGGATGAGAAGGGGAACATCGATGTGGAGGAGACCTCCCGGATGGTGGATGCCTTCCTTGCGGCAGGGCTCACCTATTTCGACACGGCCTATGTCTACGAGGGCTCGGAGGAGGCGATCCGGAAGGCTCTGGTGGAGCGCCACCCCCGGAATACCTATACCCTGACGGACAAGCTCAATGTGAATGCGGCGAAAAACGAGGAAGAAGCCAAAAAACAGATCCAGGTGAGTCTCGAGAGGACTGGAGCTGGCTTTTTTGACTACTACCTGCTGCACGCGATCAGTGAGGACAACGCGGGTCGCTATGAGAAGTTCCGCATCTGGGACTACATGCACGAGCTCCTTCAGAAGGGCCTCATCCGGCACTACGGTTTCTCGTTCCACGGAAAGCCGGAGCTGTTGGACAGGCTCCTCTCGGAGCATCCGGACGTGGCCTTTGTGCAGCTCCAGATCAACTACGCGGACTGGGAATCCCCCACGGTGCAGGCAAGGCGCAACTGGGAAGTCTGCCGGAAATACGGAAAGCAGGTCGTTGTCATGGAGCCCGTAAAGGGCGGAACGCTTGCCAATCCCCCGGAAGCGGCCTCGGAGATCTTCAAAGAGGCAGATCCTGCTGCCTCCTTTGCCTCCTGGGCAATCCGGTGGGTGGCCTCCAAAGAGGGCATCATGACGGTGCTCTCCGGCATGAGCAGCCTCTCCCAGATGCAGGACAACCTCTCCTTTATGGCACCCTTTGCGCCTATGACCGCAAAAGAGAAGGAGACCGTGGAGCTGGCGCAGAAGGCGCTTGCCGGCATCAGAAACATCCCCTGCACGGCCTGCCACTACTGCACCGGCGGATGTCCGAAGAAGATTTCGATCCCGGACATCTTCTCAGCGATGAACACGTACCTCGTCTTCGGAGATCTTGCAAAGGCAAAGCAGAACTATGCCTGGAACACCCATGAGGCGAAGGCATCGGACTGCATCCGGTGCGGGCAGTGTGAGAGACAGTGCCCGCAGCACCTTCCGATCCGGGAACTGCTTGCAAAGACGGCAGAGAAGCTGGAGGCACGGGAATGAATCGGGCCTTTCTGCAGCAGGTGGAGGACAGCCCTGTCATCGCGGCGGTCCGGGACGAGAAGGCACTGGAGCAGAGCCTTTCGAGTGAGGTCGGCATCGTCTTTCTCCTTGGCTTTGACATTATCAGCCTCCCGGAGATGACAGAGAAGGTCCGGAAGGCGGGGAAGCTCCCTGTCGTCCATCTGGACCTTGTGGCAGGCTTGTCTCCGCGGGAGGAGGCGGTGCGCTACCTTCGGGAGAAGACGGCGGCCGGGGGCATCATCACCACCAAGGCAAACCTCATCCTCTGCGCCCAGCATATGGGTCTTGGCACGATTCAGAGAGTTTTCATGCTGGACGGAATGGCGCTCAAGACGATCACCCAGCAGAAGAGAAACGGCCCCTATCCGGATCTTGTGGAGATCCTGCCGGGGGTACTGGACGGGAGAGTCCTTCGCCGCATCGGGAATGAACTCGATATCCCCTTCATCTGCGGCGGCCTCATCCACGACCGCGAGGACGTGATGAACGCCCTGAATGCCGGAGCCCTTGCGGTCTCCTCCAGCAGTCCGACGGTGTGGAAGATGTGACGGTAATAGTGCAGAAAGCAAAAGGTGTCCGAGAATGCGATATTGCATTCTCGGGCACCTTTTTATGCTCCTTTTAGCTTCCGAAGTTGGCTGGCTCTCCCTCCTCCTGGTTTCTGCTGCGGACCGCAACCGTCTGACCAGGGACCAGCTGACAGTTGACATAAAGCTGAAGCCGGTCTGCATCGGGGGTTTCCATCTCGTGCAACAGGGCTTTTGCAGCCCACCTGGCGCGCTCGGTATGTGAAACGCGGATGCAGGTGAGATTCAGACCGCTCGTCAGGTAGTCGGGAATCTTGTCGATGCCGACGATGCTGACATCAAGGGGAATCTTCACACCGGCTTCCGTCAGAGCGCGGATGGCGCCGATGGAAAGGTGATAGCTCTCTGTGAGAAAGGCCTGCGGCAGTGCATTGTGCTGCAGGTAATCCTTCATGAACCGATAGGATCCGTCGATTGAATCGGAGCAGCGGATCAGCCGCCGCCTTGCATCATGGTCGGAGAAGCCAAGCTGCTGCCACTCCTCCAAAAACGCTCGCTTTCTGCTCTCATAGTTGTACATGGGGATATCCATCCCGAGGTAAATGATATCCCGGTTGCCCTTCTGGTACAGTTCGGTCACCGCGAGATGCACTGCCTGGCGGTTGTTGATGCAGATGAAGGAGAGTGGGCGAATGGAATCCGAGAATCGATAGTCGCAGGAGAAGTCATAGATGACCATGGGCTTTCGGATCCCGCGGAACTTTGCAAGATCCTGATCCTGGAATTCGGTTGCATGCAGGATGACCCCGACGATGTCATCTGCTGCACAGGCACGGACTGCATCCTGAACTTCCTGATCGTTTCGGACATCCAGATAGATGAGGCCGAGGGAAATGCCCTCCTCGCGAAATGTTCGGTCAAAGACCATGCGGACGTCGGTCCAGAGATCCAGTTCTGCACCCTGAATGTTATGCATGCCGCGGGATGCCATGAGGATGTTGACCTGCTTTCTACTTCCTGCTGCGCCGGAGGCGGCAGTCCCTGCAGGCGAGGAGCTCTCCAGACGCTTTTTACAGGCGAGAATCGCCTCTCTGGTGGATGCACTCACGCCTGGTTTGTTGTTCAGTGCAAGGGAGACGGAGGCCTTTGAGATCCCCAGCTCCCTTGCGATATCGCTCACTCTTGCCTGTCCCATGGTTTGCTCCTGAAAGAAAGTCGGATGATGTTCAGAGGTATTTTAACACAGATAGGAAATAAATAAAATATTTAAACAGATGATAAACGAAAATCGGCGCTAATAAAGTAAACTAAATGTTTAGCAAAGCATTTCAAAAATTAAGCGAAACAAACTAAACTGTTTAAATAAGAGATATATATGTGCAATATGCATAATATAGTGCCTGATATGATGACAGAATATACAAAATATGGAGCAAAATAAAATTTCTGCTTGCATTAAATTCGCCATCATGCTAAAACTATGACGTAAACAGAAATGAACAGTAACGTTTAGACACCGTTTAAGCAAGGAACCGTTTATGAGAAAATGGAACTACGAATTTGACGTGCCGGACCAGAAGAAGGTCAGAATGCTTGTCTACACGGATGCAAAGAACGAGGCGGATGATCAGTTTACGATCGCACATCACCTGATGACGCCAAAGTTCATCGTGAAGGGCATCATTGCAGCACACTTTGACAGGAAACCAAGACAGGACATGACCTCCGATACTGCACAGGAGAGTTTTGATGAGGTGAACAGGATTCTGAACCTCATGGATATGGAGGGCGTGGCACCGGTGGCGAAGGGATCGGTTCGGCCGCTCGTCGATGAGAATACACCGAACCCTTCCGAAGGTGCGAAGCTGATTATCGAGGAGGCTATGAAAGATGACCCGCATCCCCTGTATATCGGCTGCCAGGGGTCAATCACGGATCTTGCCTCTGCGATTTTGATGGAGCCACGCATCCAGGACAGGATGACGGCGATCTGGATTGGCGGTGGCGATTATCCGGAGGGCGGCCCGGAGTTCAACCTGATGATGGACCCCACTGCCGCAAATGTCGTGCTGAAGTCGAGAATGCCTCTCTGGCAGGTGACCAAGAGCGCTTACAAACAGATGTCGGTGACGCTGGCCATGCTACAGAAAGAAGTGCGGCCTTACGGGAAGATCGGAAAGTACCTGTTTGAGCAGATGGTGAAATACAACAGCAGCTGTGCAGATCATCCGGAGTGGCCGCATGGAGAGAGCTGGGGCCTCGGAGACAGTCCAACCGTGGGACTGCTTCTCATCGAGCAGGAGAAACAGGACATCTTTGAGATGAGACCTGCGCCGGAAGTTCGCTATGAGGACTTCTCCTACGACTTTGCTGCACCGCATAGGCAGATCCGCGTCTACAAAGATGTGAATCCGAGGCTGACACTGGAGGACTTTTTTGCAAAGCTCCAGATCAATTATCCGGAAAACGTGTGAGTTCGCAGGGCGATTGGACCCTGCAGAGAAGAAAGGGAGGAAACGATGAAAAACAGATTTCGCAAGGTACTGACAACCGCGATGGCTGGGACACTGGCAGCGGGCATGCTGGCGGGCTGCGGCTCGGGTTCGGGTGGTTCGCAGACGGCAGATACCGCTGCAGCAGCGGACACTGCAGCGGCAGAGAGCACGACCAGTGCCGCAGGCGGTGATGATCTGGTCTCCAAGATGAAAGTTGACTACGACGGAGAACCGGTTCAGCTGACCTTCTGGTATCTCTCGACAAGAAGCAATTCGCAGGCAATCTGCGATGCCTGGAATGCGGCAAACCCGGACATTCAGGTGAAGGTCTCCCTGTACGATACCGACGGAATTAAGGATGCCTGCAAGACTGCAGCACAGTCCAATTCCATGCCTTCCATGTGGTTCAACTGGGGCGGCTCGCTCGGCCAGTACTACGTGGACAATGGTCTTACCTACGACCTCACCCAGTATGCGAAGGACAATGACTGGGAGTCCAAGTTCAACTCCGGGGCACTCTCCCTGGTGAATCTCGGCGGACAGGTAAGCGGATATCCCACTTCCTATAACGTCATTGGAATGTTTTATAGAAAGGATATTTTTGAGCAGTATGGTATTGAGGCACCGACCACGATGGACGAGTTCGATGCTGCCTGTGCAAAACTGAAGGAGAGCGGTGTCACCCCGATCACCACTGGAGGTCTGAACGGATGGCATCCGATGAGACTGATTGAGCAGTTCATCGAGTACTATGCCGGCGCGGACGAGCACGACAAGCTGCAGGCGCTGGATGAGAGCTGGGACACTGACGCAGTTGTAAAGGGCCTTGCTAAGTATCAGGAGTACTGCCAGAACGGCTACTTCCCGGACGGCTTTGTGACCGCAAGTCCGGACGACACCAAGATGGCAATCGAGACCGGTACCTGCGCAATGGACATTCAGGGCCAGTGGTATGACGCAGCGGTCAATACGGATGGATTTGATGCTTCCAACCTCGGCTGGTTCCCGTTCCCGAACGGAACCAAGCGGATGTCTGCCTTTGCGGAGATGACCCAGTTTAACAAAAATCTCTCGGACGATGAGCTGAAGGCTGCAATGCTGTTCACGGAGAAGTGGTTCAGTGACGACGTCTCAACGGTCTACCCGGATGATTTCAACCTGCCGCTTCCGTATCAGGGAGCAGAAATTGCAGATCCTGATCACCAGCCCCATGTCATGGACATGCTGAACTACAGCTCCGAGAACGGAACCTTCACCATTACAGACCAGGCACTGCCGTCTGAGTGCGCAGATGTCCTGTTCAGCGGACAGGATGCGATTGCAAACGGGCAGTCCACGCCGGAAGAGGTCGCAAAGAACGTAGAGGCATCCATCGAATCGTATAAGGCAAAGTAAACAGAACGCAGAAAGCAGCGGCGTGGGAGCATCTCAGAATATCGGGCTGCTCCCACGTTTTGCGAGTAATTCTCGTGAGAAGGCGGAAGGAATCCATGAAGAAAAAACATAAGGAAGAGAGCAGCAGGAGCGCCTATCTGTTCATGCTGCCGGCTCTGATCATCTATCTGTCGGTTATCGTATTTCCTATTTTCTATTCCCTGTATATCAGCTTTCACTCCGGTACCGGAATCGGGATGATGAAATTTGTCGGCCTGCAGAACTATGTTGCGATGGGATCGGACCCGGTGTTCTGGCAGTCTCTGGTTCACACGCTGATCTGGATTGCTCTGACCGTCTGTATCACGATGCCGGTTTCCCTTCTGTTTGCAGTCCTGCTGAATAAATATATGCCGGGAAGGACCTTCTTCCGCGGCCTGTTCTACTTTCCCTCCATCATTGCCATTGTAGCAGTCGGTATCATCTGGAGATGGATCTACAATCCGCAGCTTGGCATCATCAATTCGTTTCTGAAGCTGATCGGCAGCAGCTATCGACAGACCTGGATTGCCAAGCCTGACACCGTCCTCATTGCGGTCTTCTTTGCGAGCCTGTGGCAGGGCATCGGCCAGCCGATGATCCTGTTCCTGGCTGGCCTCCAGTCGGTGGATCCGCAGACGCTGGAGGCGGCAGACATAGATGGTGCGAACGGTGTCCAGAAGTTCTTCCGTGTCACAATCCCCTTGATGAAAGATACATTTGTGATGGTGCTGTGCACACTCGTGATCTCCGCCATGAAGGTCTACGATATCGTGAAGGCCCTCACAGACGGCGGCCCCAACAACGCCTCGCAGATGCTGGCAACCTACATGTACAACCAGACCTTTGCCTATAACAATGTCGGCTATGGCACGGCAATCGCCATCGTCATGGTCCTGATCATGATGATCGTCATCGTGCCGTACCTGATCTTTACAGCAAGAGAGAATGATGGGAGGAAAGCAAAGTGAATGCAAAGGTGAAAAAGAGAGTTTTTGCGATCCTGAAATATGTCATTCTGATTCTGCTTGCAGTGATCTGGCTGATCCCAATCTTCACATTGGTCTTCACAGCAGTGAAGTCGAAGCAGGACTTCTTCACGGGAAATCTCCTCTCGCTTCCGAGTCACATCGAGTGGTCCAACTTCACGAATGCCATGACAAAGGGGCGCATGTTCAAATACATGAAGAACGATCTGATCATCAGCATCCTGAAGGTGCCACTGGGAATCTTCCTCTCCGCGATGGTCTCTTTTGCCCTGACAAGACTTCACCTGAAGAACCGCACGGGGTGGCTGGTCTTCTTCCTGGTCGGCATGATGCTTCCCATGCAGATCGCGCTGGTGCCCATAAGCATCATCTATAACAAGCTCCACTTGATCAACACCTACTTTGGATTGTTCTATGTCTATATCGGATTCGGCATTTCCTTTATGGTTCTGGTCACCCAGGGCTTCATGAAGAGCATCCCCAAGGCAATCGATGAGGCAGCATATATTGACGGGGCGTCCAAGTGGCAGACCTTTGTGTCGGTGATCCTGCCGATCTCCAAGCCGGCACTGGCCACTCTCTTTATCACCGACTTCCTTGCCACATGGAACGAGTACCTGCTGGCATCTGTTATCATCAACGACAATGATCTCAAGACTGTTCCGGTTGGCTTGATGACATTCGTTGGCGAGCACGGAACCGATTACGGATACCTTTGCGCAGGCGTCCTGGTTGCGGTGATCCCGGTTATGGTCGTCTACCTGATCTTCCAGAACTACTTCGTGGAAGGCATGGCCGGTGCGGTCAAGTAAGACAGGGAAAACATAACGAGGTCCTACTGGAGCGTGCGGGACGGGGACAATGCGGCGTTCCAAACGTGAGAGAATAGAAATGTGGGAAAGAATGGAGGTGACTGCAGAAGCGGGCGTCTCCATTGCTGTGTGGAACAAACAGGAGGCAAGATGATACAGCAGGTCATGACGGCACCGGGGGAGATCATCTTTCGGAAGGTTCCGACACCGATCCCGGGAAGGGGACAAGTACTTGTTAAGATTGTCCGAATTGGTGTGTGCGGCAGTGACATCCATGTCTACCATGGGATGCATCCCTACACGAAGTATCCTGTCACGCAGGGACACGAGGTGAGTGGGCAGATTGCGGAACTAGGAGAAGGAGTGCATGAATTTTCCGTTGGCCAGAAAGTCACAATAGAGCCCCAGGTGTACTGCGGAAAGTGCTACCCCTGCAGGCATGGAAAGTACAACCTCTGTGAGCATCTGAAGGTCATGGGGTTTCAGACAACGGGAACCGCAAGCGAGTACTTTGCAGTGGATGTTTCAAAGGTGACGCTGCTGCCGGAGGAGCTGTCCTATGATGAAGGCGCAATGATCGAACCGCTTGCAGTGGCTGTTCACGCGGCAAAGCGTTTCCCGGGCATGAAGGGAGCAAAGGTTGTCATTGAGGGGTGCGGACCCATCGGTGTTCTCCTCGTCCAGAGTGTGAAGGCATTTGGCGCGGACAAGGTCATGGTAACGGATGTATCGGATTACCGTCTTGCACTTGCAAAGCGCCTTGGCGCAGACTATGCTTTCAATACAGCAAAGACAGATTTTGGAGCAGATCTTCAGGAGGCATTTGGGCCAGATAAGGCGGACGTTATCTACGACTGTGCGGGTAATGACACGACCATAAATGCGGCCATCGAGAATGCGCGGAAGGGAAGCATGATCATTCTTGTTGCGGTCTTTGACAGGATGGCAAGCGCAGATCTCGCAAAGCTGAATGACTCCGAATTGGAGCTGAACACAACAATGATGTACCGACATGAGGACTACGCGGATGCAATCCGCCTTGTACAGGAAAAAAAGATTCTGCTAAAGCCGCTGATGACGCAGCACTTTGCGTTTCGGGATTATCAGAAGGCATATCAGGCCATCGACGCAAACCGGGAAAAGACGATGAAGGT
>ONMH01000051.1 GCA_900318875.1 uncultured Lachnospiraceae bacterium
ATTAAAAAAGGCTTTTTCGTTCATGCCTGACTCCCTTCTCCTGGATTCTTTTTAAACCTTTCCAGGCAGTGCTTCGTGAGATCGATGTCATCTCTGGGAGTGAGGCAGTACAAAGGCCGCCCCTCCGGGCGGTAGGCGGCCTGCAGATAGCGTCAGAAAGATAGCATCAGGGAGGGAAAAGAGATGCGTCACAGCTTTACACCAGGCAAAGTCTGGCCGACTTTGAGAAAAGCGACGACGGAAAGTCTGTACTGAAGTGCCCGAAAGGGTTTCAGCCATACACCTGCACATGGGACGAGAAGCGGGAGCAGTTCAAGTTGGCATTTCTGAAGAGCCATTGCACAGGCTGCCTCTATGCACCGTATTGCAAGGGACATGACCTGAAGCGCAAGCCGCTGACCATCGTCCGCATCAGTCTGAAGACAATCGCCCGCGCAAGGACAGTGCAGTTTCTTGGAACCGATCTTGTCAAGGCAATGGTCCGCAAGCGCAATGGGATTGAAGGCGTGATGTCTGTGCTCCGCAGAAAGTACCGCTTGGATGAGATTCCGGTGTTTGGCCTCATCCGATCGTCAACGTGGGTGTGGACATCACTTCTGTCATACAATCTCGTGAAGCTGCAGAAATATTTGAATACCCTCGCACCGGGTGAATACGAAAAAGTCCTCATGGCGCTTTAAGGGGGTAGTCTGCCTTTTTTGCAGAATCACCGCTAAAAGGGATCGAAAAGAGGCCCAGAAAGGACCAAAACGCCGCCGATTTCTCGTGAAATTGGCGTTGTCCGATGCATGTCTTGCATTGAAAGTACTTATTTTTGCTCTGGTAACGTCAAAAACCGGAACTTATGAAGGGCGAATCATTTATCGCATTTTTCAGCCGGATTCTTTTATATTATCAATAGCAAATTCATATTAACAGTATCGTGTAGTTTTATGGCACGTATTTTCTTTATCTAGATCTCGATGTCAAAATAACGGTTCCAAGAAAGGTGATGCAGATATTCAAGAATGTATCGATTTAAATGTGCTAAGTGAATATATTGTCTATAGATCTAGGCTAATCTCGTTTGACGATCATCATCGCTAATACTCACGGTCACAGGCTCTACCCGTCAAATATATAATATCGTTACCGCAACAGTAAACAACAATCGATCATGCGCAGATCATAGAGAAATCACCGCGGCACTGCACCACGCTCACTTAAAGAGATCCCACAAACTAAAGGTGGTCTTGTGATAGACCTTGTTGTACAGAGCACGCTTAGGATGAAGCACTCCCATTCCCTTCTTACCATATCCCGGGATCACCGCTCTCTTGATCGCCCTTGTTGCTTGTCCCTTTGTCCTTGCAGCGATAGATTTCTTTATGCTCGGTTTTCTCATTCCGTACTTCATGATGACCACACCTCCATCAATCCGAGGATTTTCCCCGACTCTTCTGTGAGCAGGGTCTCCGTTACAGCAGCTGCTCTTCCTGCTGCAGAAGCAAAATTCCGAATACAACATTGGCTTGACATCGTCAGCATGCTGCTGTCTCTGCCAAGCCAATTTCTTTCACGATTCTCTCCGTTCTCCGCTCACTCTGCAATAAGCCTTATCCGTTCCTTATCCGTTGCTCTGGCCGAGGTTACAGTCCCAGAGCAGTCAAATCCGCCTGAACAATAGCCGCATAGTTATTCGGCGATGCTGTCTGTCAAGGCCCGCCTGAATGTAGAGTGCATACGCCTTATCCACGGCTTCTGCTGCGGTAAGCCCCACTGCTGCCGTTGATGCAATTCCAAGAGAGGACAGATCGCTCTGAACCAGTGCTCCATAGCTGTTGGGATCTGCTGTGAGCTGAGGAAGGATCGCCTGTACTCTCGCATATGCGGTCTGTGCATCCATGCCAGCTGCGAGATACTGTTGAAATGCAAGATCCACTGCCTGTTGTGCGGTAAGTCCATTTGCCGTAGCGGCTGTTGTGGCTGTCGTAGTCGTTGTGGATGTGGGTTCCGTTGCGGTTGTCTGCACCGGAGCGCTGTTGCTGTGGAGAGAGGCAGATCCGCTCGAATGGCTGGAGTGGCTCGAAGTCCCGCTAACATGGCTCGAATGACTCGCATGACTGGAGTGACCGCCGCTATAACTTCCGCTCGAATGACTCGAGTGGGAGGAGTGTGATCGGTGGCTCGCCTGCACATTCAGTCCGTACAACGTCCCGAGGACAATTGCAATTCCGGCGAGCGTAACGATCTTGCTCCGTGTGATGTTGCCCTCCTCGTCGGATAGGTAGTCCCCAAGTGCTCTTGTCACGCTGGGAAACAGATCCCTGGTCCTGTCGTTTTTGTCTTCTTCCTTGTTCATGACGTTACCTCCCCGTATACCATGAAACCGCCACGGCAATATTGCACAAAATCCAGTCCTGTGTCATCTAATTTTGCGTATTCTGCCTATTTCTCGGACAGCTCTATTCTACACCCATCCGCAATATTCGTGAACAGTGAGAATACGCTTCGTGTCCGTTTCTGCTCTATGCTTTTGCTCTCTCGTGTCCCCGCTTTCCTGCTGTTGCAGTCCTCTGCCTTCCGCAAAATCAACGCTGCTTTTGGCTGTACTCTTCGTATGTCACGGTCTCTCTTGTTTGCCCGACAGTCAGTAATGTTCTCCCCTTCCAACTGTGCTTCCCCATTCTGAAAGGAGCCGGTTCCCTGTATCTGCAGAATCCGATATCACCCGGTCAGTTCACCCTGCCTTCGTCCTCTTGCCGTCACCAGTCCGATTCAGGATACCCAGCTCCGGAAGATTTGCATGATCTTCGGATCCTCCTCCTTGAGATATCCGAACAGTGTATCCATGATACCCTTGTATATTCTGCACCGGAATCCGCCAGGACGGTCCGGATAGATGTCCCCATACTGCTGATAATTGAGTACCGGACAGGTGCCGCAGTATGGCTGATAGACGCAGTCACAGCATTCCGGGATCGACTGCAGATAGCTGGAAGACATCAATGCCCTGCATGACAGGGAGGTAATCACATCATCGAACGTACTGCTGCGCACATTTCCGATGCGGAAGATCGGATCTCCCATCTCCCCGAGCATTCTGCCCTCGTCACAGGTATAGATATCCCCATCGTAGAAGTACGCCATCTGTCCGCAGACGCCTCCGCAGGGAGAGCGCAGCTCCATGTAATTTCCGGAGTCATGATTCAGGATCTTATTCAGCAGGATTCTGGCATGACCTTCGATCATGAAGTATCCCGACTGGTTCACCTCCAGGACCCTCTTCAGGCATCTTCTGTAATATGCCACGAACTCCTCCGGCGAATATCCAATCTCCTTCCAGTTGCGGGCGGCATATCCCAGTGGAGTGAGCGGGCGAATGAACACCATCGGAAAGCCAAGATCCCGGTATGTGTCAATAAGGTTTTCCGGATAGGCAAGGCCATAGCGCGTTGTCGTCTCGATTGCACCGAGATTCATCCCATGATCCCGCACCCGCTGAATCCCCTGAAGGACCTTTGCAAAGGAGGGATCCCCATTCACATAGGGGCGGTTGTGATTGTGTACCTTCTCGCATCCGTCCAGGGAGGTGCTGATGCTGACCTCATGTTCCCGGAGAAAGTTCAGAATCTCATCTGTTGCCAAGGTCAGGTTGGACACCAGGGAGTAAGCGATGTGCTTTTCCCCGCGGTGCGCCTCGGCATACTCCACGATGTGACGGATGACCTCAAAGTTAACAAGCGGCTCCCCGCCCTGAAACTCAAAGGTCAGTTCCGGTCCGGGAGACTGCAGTGCAAAATCCACCGCCCGCTCTGCCGTGTCTGCAGACATCTTCCCAAAGGATATCTCATCCCCGGACCTCGCCTGACAGTAGATGCACTGCAGGTTGCAGGCAGTGGTCAGAATGAAGATGTGGAGTGTTGTGCTCCCGAAGAGGCAGCCGTTCTCCTGCCGCAGGGGCGCTGTCACACGGGATAAAAAGTCTTCCCGGCTGTCCCGGTACAGGAAGCACTTATCCGCAAGTTCTCTTCCCTTCTCACTCTCCGGATCCATCTCAGCCTTCTGCAGGGCTTGAAGCTCCTCGCCTGTTACAAAGGAATAATACCCGGCATCGTTCGTGATGAGGTACTCTCCCTCAAACGGCCGAAACGAAAAATAGTTGATCATGTCATGCCCTCTCCCCGCTGACAGGATGCACCTGTTTCACAAAGTTTTTCGACGAATGGAAAATGCCCCCGCACTGAGACCTCACCTGACAGCCGGCACAATCCGGAGCATATGTGACCTTGGTGTCCGTGATACTCCTGCAGCACAGTCCCCAATAGCCTGGATCCACAGTGCACAGGGGAAAGTTGAAGAGTTCCACATCAATTCCCTCACGGATCAGCAGATCGATTCCCTTCCGCGCATCCTGAAAGGCCTCCTCATAGAGGATCCATACCCGCTCCCTGTTGACTGCGGCATTTCCCGTCATCTCAAGTCCCATGACCTTGACGCTGGCAGCTTTCGGGAGATACCGGACCACAAACTCCGCCATCTCCGTGATATGCGTGTGATTGAGTCCGCTGACCACAAATCGAAGATCCACCCTCTCCCCCCTTGCAAGGAGGTTTCTGACCCCCGTGACCGTCTGCCGGAATGCTCCTTTGGACTGCACAATCGCATCGTGAATGTCCGCAGAGGGGCCATGAAGCGGAATGCCAAGGGACGTGCTATCCGGTCTGCTCGCAAGAAACCGGCTGACCATCTCCGGCAAGGCAAAGATTCTCCCGTTTGTCAGGATCTGATATTCTGTCTCCGGGTGCGTCTGCCTAAGATATGACAGCAGCACGAAGATCGGATCTCCTATGAGAAACGGCTCTCCTCCGGTTATCGTCAGATGCGGCGTATCCGAGGGGATGTAGTCGGCAAGGCACATCAGTTCCTCCAGGGTTGGCGGCTCTTCCTCCCTTCTGATCTTCTCCGGAACAGGACACATCAGGCAATTGGAATTGCAGTGCTGTGTAACCACAATGGCGTTATCGGGAGATGTCGAGGAGTAGATGGGATACAGACAGCCCTTTCCCACCGGCTGAAGCACATCAAAGTCGTGCAGAGAGAGAAGTCTTTCTCTCTCCTGTGGTGTGACGGCAAACTCTCTGCACTCCGGATAGAGCCGACAGACGTTTCCAGTATCCAGAAGTGCCATGGCATTGTGTTTCAGGTGCAGGATCTCCTGCAGCGCGCTCTCGGTTCCTGCAAAGGAATACAGATCCTTTGTGCCATTGAACTGTGAAAGATAGAGCATTTTTTCCCTCCCCCATTGCTTTGGCAGTCTGTTATAGCCTGCCGCCAAGATACAATGCGATCACAAGATAGCAGATTGTGCCGAGGAAGATGAAGATTGCAAACGGGATCTTCCGGACAATCTGGATCTTCTTCATCCCCTTTGCAGTCTTTCCCCACCGGATCACTGCATCCGCCTGTTCCCTGTTCAGTCTGGAGCGCAGATCTTCTGTGGTGGACTGCGGAAGGTTCTTTACCTTCGAGGCTGCCATCATCATGCAGGAGAGACGGGACAGCACCATACCGGGCTGTACCGTCTCCGTCGGTATCCAGTCATAGTTAAACTCACTGATGAAGAGCTCAAACAGCATGAAGACTGCGATAACAATATAGTACAGCACACTGCTGGGGCGTAGGAGCCAGATCCCGGTGCGCAGCGATATCGCGACAGATATGGCAAGTACCGGAACCACAAGATACCATTTGCGCAGAATCTTAATCCCGGAGAGGAGAAGCATCAGGGCAATGTTGAGTATCATGATCACCCTGGAATCCAGGAAGTAGACATGGAGGGAGAAGAGCATCTCGAGTTTCAGGCACAGAAAGACATAGAGGATATTGATGACATAGCCAGCCAGATACCTTCGAAAGCCCTTCAGAATGTTTTCTCTGGATATCGTTCTCTTCTTTACGGCGATCTCATAGATCCCGTCGAACAGCAGGAAGAAGAAGGCGAGGGAGATGGCAAAGACAAATATCATAAACTCGCTTAACGGCCCAGTGTCCAGCACTGTCAGCCGTACAGGGATCAGGAGGCAGATCAGGATCATGAACTTGCTGTCTCCTGCCGCCCAGATGTGCAGGGCATAAAGGGCAACAGAAAAGATCACCATAACAGCAAGATTCCGGAGAAATGGCATAACTCCCTCCGGATAGAACCTGCTGTAATAGATGATGTCCAGGATCAAGCCCGGGATTCCTGCAAGAAGAAGTGCCCGGTTGGGAATGATGCTCCTCCTGATATCGGTGCCGGAGACATAGCCACCTGTCACGGCGAGGATCAGGAGCATCGTGATCTCAATGGCCATCAATCTGCTGCCTCTGGCCTTTTGCTCTCAAGGTCTATGCAATAGTTTTCAAACTCCCGGGCCGTCGTCTCCGCATCATACCGGCAGGCATCAAAGGTGACGAGCATATAGCGATCCGATCTCGTCATGTGAATGTCCGCAAGCCCCTGATATGCCCTGCATGCCTCCTGCACGATATGCTCCTGATAAATGGCTCTGCTGAGTTTCAATGTGGTGCTCATGTGGTAAACCAGTCCTTCAGGATGTCCTCCGGCCTTTCCGTGTCTTCTTCAAGAGGAAGCGGTTCCGGTACTTTTCTATCATTTTGCTTTTCAGCGGGGACATCCTCATTTGTCTCAATGACGCTGGATGCCATCGCGCGCGCCAGAGCGATCTTGCGGATCTCCTTCGTTTTCTGATAGACCTCCTCCCTGGCCAGCTGGGCAAGGAGGGTGTTATCAAATTCACGGAGGTCAACCGGGGTACAGCCAGGCTTCTGCACAATATCGACAGTATAGCTGCTGTCATCACAGTCCAGATGAACATAGGCTCTGTCCGTATAGTGGAATGCCGCCTTGATCAGGGCAGTACGGGAATACAGCTCTTTGGAATATGTAAATCTCATTCTGTTTTCTCTGTCCTATTTGTATTAGAATTTGGATATAGTCATATTGAACAGCTAACAGTTTTGCAATAAATTCGTTTAATCGCCAATATTCTATAATCGTTATTGATATTTGCAATATTATTATACTCTACAATATAGTTGGCGCTAGCACAAAAATGAGTTATTCAGCATTTCTGCGTTTGTTTCTCTAATATTAGAAGCACTAATTTTTGCTCCGGTTTCACAAAAAGCCGGGGCTTATGAAGGGCAAATCATTTATATATTTTATAAAGTCTGCTGCCAAGGGAGATTATGTGGAGAAAAGCAGTGAAATTGCGGTTATTTCGGGTATTGCTCCGGGATTTTCGGCACAAATGTCAACTGTATCGATAAAGTTATCTCCGCCTTTGGCACCTGCCAGCAGCTTACCGCTGCGCCCATGGCCGACGACTCAGTGCGCTGTGCCAGGCTGCGATGCTCCTGAGACCTTCCTGCTCTCTTCCCCGCCGTCCCCGGTGCGGTATCTCAGGACCAGCTTTCGGAATGCCCACATTCTTTCCGTGAGGATCTTGTCGCGGTGGATCACAAGGTAGAAGGAAAGAGGAAAGGGGAGGCCTTCCACAGGGACGATGCGGACACGGTTCTTCTGCACGGCCTCGGTGATCCGCTCCCTCGGAAGGACGCCGAGTCCGATGCCGCAGGAGGCCGCCTCAAGGACCGCCTCCGGACTCTCCGTCTCCCAGACGGGCTCTGCCGCGACAGAACGGGATGCCAGCACCCGGTCAAAGAGATCCCTTGTGCCGCTCCCCTTCTCGCGGAGGATCAGGGGAAGGGAGTGTTGAACGGCGAATTGGGGGCATCAAAAAGTTGCACTTTATTTCTCTCCAGTTTTCTGCACGCCGGGAGAATGGCAGATAGTAGTCATCCATATGTACGACAGGGCAGCCTGTCTTCTCCGAGAGAAGACCCGCAAGGGTGGTTTTTCCTGCCCCGCACATCCCATCCAAAGCAAGGATTCCAGCATCTCCCCGCTCTTTCCATACGCGCAGGATGCTGTTGATTTTGTCCTCATTCCCTGTTGACTGCTTCATGGTGTTCTCTGTTCTTCCAATTTGGGTGTTCTATCCGTTGTTGCGGCAAGGCTTCCCTTGCCGTTCCCGTCTGCGCGCTTTCTCCAACAGCGATCTTCCCCCGCAAGCGGCGCGCCTTACTGCTTCTTCTTTCTGCTGCAGCCGCCAAGGAGAATGCGCAGATCCAGGAGCGGGGTGTAGTGCTGTACATAGGACAGATCCATCTTCAGGGCATTCTGGTTTTCGAAGGAACCAAAGCGGCTGCTGCCTGCTGCCTTGTTCTCCGTCTGGTGTTCCACTGGCTGCCCAGCCGAGGATTCTGCTGCGCTTATCTGATTCTCGGTTTCCGCGTCCTCTTCCCTATAGAAGATCCCCTTCTTCTGCGCATAGCCGGTGTATCCGGGCTTCACCCGAAGGCGATAGAAGTAGTCCGGGTTCACCTGCATCAGGTTCTCCTGGAGGGATGCCGGCAGGGGCTGCGGACCGACAAGGCTAAGCCTCCCCGCAAGGACATCGGTCAGCATCGGAAGGCTCTTACCAAAACCATCCTTCCGAAACCTATGGCAGACAGTCTTCTTTCCTCCCTGTCCCAGAATCCGGATCTCTTCAATGGGGGATTCTGCCTTTCCCTTCTGATCTCCCCCTTTTCCTTTGTCTCCCTCTCTGATGCATCTGACAATCCAGACAGGGCTGGTGACAGCCAGGGCGACCGCGCTGCCAATGATATCAAACAGGCGCTTTACAATCCGCAGCTCCCAGCGGATGCTGTACTCCTTGAGTTCCAGGATCGGGGTATCAAACAGGTCCATCTGCTCCGAGCCCTCCAGCAGGAGGTCTGAGACATCCGGGATCAGGTATACACGGATGTAGTGGCCGTAGCAGAACTGCAGGAGTTCTTCCTTGACTCTTCCGTGCAGGCCGCAGATGACAACGCAGCCGTACCAGCGAAGGCACTCCTCCTCGAGTTCCGCCCAGGGCTTCTGCCCGGCATGGAGAACCCGCATGACCCGGAACCGGTCCTGTCTGGTCTCAAAGCTCTGCACCACGTGACCGGCGAGGTCATCATCCTTTCCCGTGATGAACAGCGTATCCCTGGCAGGGAACACATGCCGGTAGATCGCATCCGAGAGATAGGCAAGCAATAGTGCCAGCAGGACCTGTACCACCGAGAGGCAGATGATCGGGATTGCAGGGAGCAGCCAGTTTGCCATCAGGGAGAGCTGTGCATAGGTGATGAGGTTGGTGCTGGCAATGCCGATCACAAGGCCGGTAAACACTGCAGCGGGGCGATGATACCCCGTCTTCATGCCTCCGTTTGCCCTGGTGATGAACAGCAGCACCAGGAAGTAGATCAACAGAATGAGCAGGTGTCCTCGGAAGTAGAGCTTGATGCCATAGCCGAAGTTGTAGCCGTCCTGGCTGATGCGGGGACCGCCGACAATGGGGTAGTAGATCCGAAACCACAGGATGGCATACAGCACCGTCTGCAGGATCAGGCCCAGGACGCTGAGCCGAACGGTGATAAAGCGCTTGAAGGACTCCATGTGATTGACGACTGCGTCGTCAATCGCCCTGCGGAAGGTTGCACGGAAGGCCCACTGCACCAGATGCCAGGCACTGCCCGCCGCCGAGAGGCGCGCGACGTTCCGGTACAGGTTCCAGATGCGCTTGATGGCAGTTCCCTTGTTGCTCGAGAGACTCTGGGCAGGTCTCCGGTAGATCGCAAGCGGGGTATCCAGGCCATAGGCCGTGACACCGCTCTTTAAGATCTGCCACCAGGCGGCAGTGTCCTCGGAGCCGATATCCGGCATCCTGCAGAGGTTCTTCGCCACAATGTCCGTGTCAATCAGGACAGTACTGGTAAAGATTACCGTGCGGGAGAGGGCCTTCTCATAGGTAAGGGTCCTGGGGACTCTGGTTCTCTTCCCGGTAGGGTGTGCGTTCTCATCGCCAAAGTAGTAGGACGTAAAGACAAAGCCCGCATGGTATTTCTCCATGTAGGAGAGGGAGAGCTCGAGCTTTCTGGGATCCCACAGATCATCCGCATCCAGGAAGGCGATGTACCTTCCCTTTGCCGCATCCACGCCGGTGTTTCTCGCCCTGGCTGCGCCCTCGTTCTTCTCCTTCCGGATCAGATGGATTCTGGCTGCAGTCTCTCCCGGCAGGTCTTCCAGCGTCTTTTCGATCACCTCACAGGAGTGATCCGGGCTCTTGTCATCCACGAGCAGAAGCTCCCAGTCCGTATAAGTCTGCTGCACCACCGTACGGATGGTATCCGCGATGTAGTTCTCCGCTTTGTATACTGGCACAATGATGGATATCACTTCTGTTGTTCTCCACATGCATCCCGGATGTGCTGTCTTCTATTGCATCCGAAACTGCTCAAAAAGGCTGCCGGATGGCAATTTGCCACCGGCGGCCGCTTCCTTGAATGATTCCATCTTATCATCTTGCCCGGCGGTTGGAAACCGCCCGACAGGATCCGAACTTTCCGGTCCTTCCGGCTTTGTATCTTCCAGCCTTGTTCCTGACCATTCCGCCACTCCCGTACTTCTGACGCCTTTCCCCGGTGCTCCCGGGTGCATTGCTTCCTGCTGTCCTGCCCTGCTGCCCTTTCGTTCAGTCTCCAAATACATATCCCGTCATGGCGATGGCACCCAGGCTGCAGACATTGTTGAATGCTCTTGCCTTGTCGCCGCCTGCTGCTCCCAGACAGTAGCAGAGTGGCAGGTAGTGATCCGGCGTGGGAACCGCATAAGAGGCATCCGGGTGATTTCCGTAGTTCAGAACCTTCTCACTATCTCCGGAGAGAACAGCCTCTGTGATGTATCGGTTGAACCGCTCGCAGGCAGGGGAGCCTCCCTCATTGTCCCACTCCACGCGGCGCAGGTTGTGGACGACATTTCCGCTTCCAAAGATCAGGTATCCCGCATCCCGCAGCGGGATCAGCGCTCTGCCAAGTTCTGCGCTCTCATCTGCAGAAAGTCTTCCGTTTACCGAGAGCTGTACCACCGGGATGTCCGCCTTCGGGAACAGGTGCACCAGAACGGTCCAGGTCCCGTGATCGATGCCCCAGCCGTCATTGACGCTGACGGCATTGCCGAGCAGCCTCTCCACCTCCTTCGTAAGATCCCGGTATCCCTTCACGGGGTATTTCACCTCATACAGTTCCTTCGGGAAGCCGTACATGTCGTAGACCTGCTTGGGGGTCTCCCTGCTCTGCACGAAGGTGCCATCCGTGTACCAGTGGGCAGAGATCGCAAGGATTGCCTTCGGCTTTCCGTATTTGTCGAAGAATTCCTCTCCCACCTTCCGCAGTGTCTCCGTCACATCGTTGTGCTCCAGTGCCAGCATCGGGCTTCCGTGTCCCGAGAAGATCACCGGCATTCTTCTGGTATCTGTCATTTCGTGCTCCTTTCCCTGCCTGCTGCCGCAGTGCTGTGTAGCACACGCAATGCCATAGTCCACAGCCTGCAATAAATCCCTGCCGGGACCGCAGAATCACAAAACTTCATATTTCATACTTGCTATTTGTTTCCGATCGGCTATAGTGGAACTATAGTCCGTTCCCCTTCAACTGACAAGAGGGATCTTTTGCTTAAGCTGGTATGTTCTTCCATACTTTTGGCATGGATTCAGGAGGGAAGTGGAATCGGCTGCATCATTTTGAATGACAGTACCTGAGTGCCAGGATCTGCGTACAGAAAGTTTTGGAAATCAATGAGACAGCCAGTGGGATCCCCCGCTGGATGAGAGAGGAGTTTGCTTGAAGAAGGAAACCTGTAAGAAGGCAGATCAGTTTGGGAAATGCCCCTATGTGACCGCACAGAGGCTCCTGCAGGGGAAGTGGGCCATCCTGATCCTGCATGAGCTGGAGGATAGCCCCAAGCGCTTCAATCAGCTGCAGAGGGAGATTGATATCACACAGGCAACGCTCTCTTCCCAGCTCAAGGCAATGGAGTCAGAAGGGCTGTTGACCAGGACCGTCTATCCGGAGGTCCCTCCTCGCGTGGAGTACAGGCTCACTGACATCGGTCTCTCCTTTCGCCCGGTCCTGGAGAGCATCCGCGTCTGGGGTGACCGGTACATCTCCTATCTTCATGGCCAGAATCACCAGGATGCAGAGGACGGGAAGGCAGAGCGCGCCGGCAGAGAAGGCAGCATGGAGGACCGTGTCCAATGAAGATCTCGCTTATGACCCTCTTTCCGGAGAGCTTTGACGGCTTCCTGCAGGGACCGGTGCTGCGGCGCGCGGTCCGAAATGGTGCACTGGAGATAGATGTGGTTGATATCCGGGACTATGCAGACGGGAGCTTTCGGAAGCTCGATGACAACACCTTTGGCGGCGGGGTGGGACAGGTGATGCGGGCACAGCCGGTTCTGAATGCCCTTGCCTCCATTCGAGAGGAGGATTCCTATGTCTGCGCCATGACACCCGTGGGGATTCCCTATACCCAAAAGACGGCAAGAGCGCTCTCTCAGAAGTCTCATCTCATCCTCCTCTGCGGCCACTATGAGGGGATCGATGAGAGGGTCTACCACGCGGCAGACGCCAGGATCTCGATCGGGGACTACATCCTCACAGGCGGCGAAATCGCCGCCTGTGCCGTTGCAGACTCCGTGATCCGCCTCCTGCCTGGCGTTCTCAAAGAGGCAGCCACCCAGGGGGAGTCCTTTGAGAACGGGCTTCTTGAGTATCCCCAGTACACGCAGCCTGCTGACCTTGATGGAGACCGGGTCCCTGACGTT
>ONMH01000194.1 GCA_900318875.1 uncultured Lachnospiraceae bacterium
GCTGCACCTGATCGAGGACGTATTTACCCCGGCCGGGATCGGACTCATCTCGATGCGCGAAAATTTTGACACCAAGTCCGCTTTCGGGCGGGCGATGATTGGAGTCCTGTCTGTCTTTGCGCAGCTCGAGCGTGACCAGATCGCGGAGCGGACCTATATGGGCCGTGAGGCGAGAGCCAAAGAGGGGTACTACTCCGGAGGGTCCAGGGCTCCGATCGGCTACGACTACGCACCAGGTGGCAATGTCCTCCGGATCAATGACGACGAGGCCGCACAAGTCCGGCTGATCTACGATCTGTATCTGCACGGACTGGACGGCAAGGAGCTCACTTACACCGCGATCCGCAACTACATGCGTGCCCGGTACCACACCCGATACGGATCCTACACCAGTACCTCGACCGTCTCGCGGATACTGCGGGATCCTGTGTATGCCGGCATGATAAGCTGGTCCGGATCGTACTATCCCGGAAAGCACGAGGCTATTATCGACCGCGAGACATGGGACGCTGTGCAGGCCAAGATCAAGCGGTCCTCCACCAACTGCGCCGAGAACTTTAGGGGTGCCCATCTCCTCACCGGTATCGTCCGATGCGGGATCTGCGGCAAGGCATATCAGATACACCACAGCAGGGTCCACCGCCGGATGCCCGATGGATCGATGCGCCTTGGCGCTGTCAGCATCCGGTATGTGCGCAGTGGTGCTTGCAGCAATATTGCATATAAGGCCGATCAGCTTGAGGAGGCTGTGATCGCAGAGGTCCGCAGGCTCCGCCTGGATCCCGATCTTGTCTATCGCGTCTCGGCTCCCGCTCACGATGACCGCAGACGGATGTCCACGCTCAAGCGGATCGAGGCGATCCACTCCCAGCAGAGCAGACTGATCGATCTGTATCAGATCGGATCTGTCGATGTCGATGAGGTCCGCAAAAGATCGGATGCTCTCCGCGATGAGGAGGCGGCTTTGCAGCGTGATCTTGCCGATGCAGAGGTCAGGCCTGCTGTCCTCGATCCCGATGACGCCGTCCGGATCCTTGCCGGCTTTGATGAGGTCTTTGCCTCCGGATCGCTCGACGATAAGCGGGCACTCATCAAGTCCTTGGTCGAGTACGTCGAGGTTTTCCCGGATCACATCGCGATCCACTGGCTTTTTGCCGCAAAATAAAAAGATCCCAGGAGTCTCTCTCCTGGGATCTCTTGCGTTATGACATTTTTGGGATCTCATCCCATTTTTGTCATGGCTTGATCAATAGTCCATGCCTGCTCCGGGCTGTGCTGTCTGTGCGGGGTTTGCCGGCTCCTTGATGTCAGCAACGGCTGCCTCAGTGGTCAGGAAGGTAGATGCAACAGAGGTTGCATTCTGCAGAGCGGATCTTGTCACCTTGACAGGATCGAGGTAAGCATCGAAGCCGACGCCGACCTCGGACTCCTTCACCTTGTTGACGATGACGGATCCGTCGAGACCTGCGTTCTCTGCGATGTTGAACAGAGGAGCCTCGAGGGCCTTCAGGACGATCTTGGCACCGGTCTTCTCATCGCCGGTCAGATCCTCTGTTGCCTTCTCGACATCCTTCTGTGCGTGGATGTAAGCGGAGCCGCCGCCGAAGATGACGCCCTCTTCTACTGCAGCCTTGGTTGCATTCAGAGCATCCTCCATGCGGTACTTGGCTTCCTTCATCTCCGTCTCGGTTGCTGCACCGACGCGGATCACGCCGACACCGCCGGAGAGCTTTGCCAGTCTCTCCTGGAGCTTCTCTCTGTCGAAATCAGACTTCGTGTCTGCGATCTGCTTCTTGATCTGCTCGACTCTGTCGTGCAGGGCATTCTTGTCGCCCAGGCCGTCGACGATCGTGGTGTTGTCCTTGTCGACCTTGACGCTCTTTGCACGGCCGAGCTGTGCGATGGTGGCATCCTTGAGCTCAAGACCAAGGTCAGAGCTGATGACCTGGCCGCCGGTCAGGATGGCGATATCCTCGAGCATGGCCTTTCTTCTGTCGCCATAGCCGGGAGCCTTGACAGCGACGACATCAAAGGTGCCTCTTAACTTGTTGACGATCAGGGTGGTGAGAGCCTCGCCCTCGACATCCTCTGCGATGATCAAAAGCTTTGCGCCCATCTTCACGATCTGCTCAAGAAGCGGCAGGATCTCCTGAATGTTGGAGATCTTCTTGTCGGTAATCAGAATGTAGGGATCCTCGAGGTTGGCAACCATCTTCTCGGTGTCGGTGCACATGTAGGCGCTGATGTAGCCTCTGTCGAACTGCATGCCCTCGACCAGGTCGAGCTCGGTCTGCATGGTCTTGGACTCCTCGATGGTGATGACGCCGTCCTTGGAGACCTTCTCCATGGCATCTGCGATCATCTTGCCGACGTTCTCATCTCCGGAGGAGATGGAGGCGACCTTCTCGATATCCTCTCTGCCCTTGACGGCGGAGCTCATCTTCTTGATGGACTCGACAGCGGCGTCGGTTGCCTTCTTCATGCCCTTTCTCAGGACGATCGGGTTGGCACCTGCAGCCAGGTTCTTCATGCCCTCGTTGATCATTGCCTGTGCGAGGACGGTTGCAGTCGTGGTGCCATCGCCGGCGACATCGTTGGTCTTGGAGGCAGCCTCACGGATCAGCTGTGCACCCATGTTCTCGTACTCATCCTTGAGCTCGATCTCCTTTGCGATCGTGACGCCATCGTTCGTGATGGTGGGAGCGCCGTAGCTCTTGTCGAGGACAACGTTTCTGCCCTTGGGTCCCAGTGTGATCTTAACGGTATCTGCCAGCTTGTTTACGCCATTTGCAAGAGCAACTCTTGCGTCAGCGCCCATCTTGATATCCTTTGCCATGATATTTGTCTTCCTTCTTTCTGTTTGTATCCTAATGTTTTGCCGTTATTCAGTTGTAGCGGGGTGCTCAGTCCTCGATGATGGCGAGGATGTCACTCTGTCTCACGATGGTGACCTTGTCGTCTTCCTTGTCGGAGAGCTTGACCTCAGTTCCACTGTACTTGGAGAAGACAACCTTGTCGCCGACCTTGACATTCATCGGGATGAGCTTGCCATCGTCCGTGGTCTTTCCAGGGCCAACTGCAAGGACTTCTGCCTGCTGGGGCTTCTCCTTGTCGGCACCGGGGATGACGATCCCGGATGCGGTTGTGGTCTCTGCCTCAAGCTGCTTTAAGACGACTCTGTCTTCCAACGGAACTAACTTCATGATATACACCTCCTGAACGATTCTTGTCTGTGCGTTCGTATCATCTTCATTGTTAGCACTCATCAAACCTGAGTGCTAACATCTAGATGGTATATTAAGTTCAACCGGGGGTGAATGCAACCATATCCGCGGCCGGTAAAGCCGATGTATATCTCATGATATCTCAATTTTCCTAACTGCGCTCCCGAAAGACACATTTCATGGATTTTTTATTAAAGCTTTCCCATTAAGTTGTACCCCACAAATTCGTTGAATCTGCAAGGCTTGTGACTTCGAATTGCTCCGGAAAATATTGGTAAACCCGGAGATAATCCCGGGAAACCCGGCAAAGTAATGGATTAAAAATAGATATAAATGTATTAAATACGTTTTAATATTGACACTTGGGGCTCATTTGGATACAATTGAACTGATTAAATAGGTTCATTTGCATGCATGAATATCATAATTGTGTTATATATAACATAATTATGATATTTTTGAGGGAGCTCGTTATGGCAGTACCCGAGGAGATACGAAATGTATCAAGGCCAGAACACACAGTAGTATGTGACAGTGGTCATGACGGTCCAGATCGTTACATGGTCCGTCAGCGTGAACCCGGAACAAAGATCAACGGTAAAGTCATCGGGCATATCTACAATGGGAAGTTTGTCCCGCTGGAGAATAAAAGGATCCTTCCTACGGACTTTCCGGAGATCGCCGTTTACGGGAATGCCGCTGTTGTAAACAGTGTCTCGGCGGACATTTTCCAGGATCTGACGGATATTTTTGAACTTCGTCAGGCTGTCTCGATCATAGCAACAGCTCAGGTGCGAGTGATTTCTCCCGGCATAATCGACTCTGAAATTCAGGCAAAGTACAAAGACAGTTTCCTGCAGATTTACTACCCGAATGCGCAGCTGTCAAAAAACCTCATTGGCGATCTTTTGCAAAGCATCGGAAAACATCCGTCTCTTTGCCGGGAGTTTTACAAAAAACGATTGGAGAAGGTCCTTCCGGAATCACACATCGCAATCGATGGAATGCTGAAAACTGACAACAGTAAGGTGAATGACCTATCAGCTTTCAGTCGCAAGGGCCGGGTAAAGGGCAGCAAGGATATCTCGCTCCTCTATGCGTTCGACATTGAGATGATGGAACCAGTTTGTGTGGAAGTGTTTCCCGGCAACCGTGTCGACGCAAGCTCCTACAAGGACTTTATCACCGACAATCATCTGACGAAGGGCGTTATTCTTGATGACAAGGGTTTCCCTCCGTCAACTATCTCACAGGATCTGAAGAATTCTCCAGAGCTTCACTTCCTGACACCAGTCAAAAGAAACATCAAAGAAGTCTCTGCGTATCATCTGCGAGACTATACCGGAACGTTCTATGACGCTGACGGCGATGAGATCTACTACAAAAAAGGGCGGAAGTCTGCCCACCTGTACCTGTATTCGTTCATGAGTCTCAGGAAGCACAATAGCGAAATGAGAGGCTTTGGGCGTCATGCTGTGAAGAATGGTCTGGATCCTCACGAGTTCCAGGATAAGCTTCAGAAGGCTGGAACCGTTATCTACGAATCTGACCTGGATCTGCCTCCGGAAACCGTCTACCTGTGCTATAAGGAACGTTGGGTAATCGAACTAGCATTTAAGAGGTACAAGAACCTTCTCGATCTCGATGATACCCGTGTTCAGGACAACTATGCCATAATAGGAAGCGAGTTCATCAACTTCATCTCTTCTCTGATCAGCTGTCGTATTCTCCGAAAAGCGGATCAGGCAGGAATCCTGAAGGACATTACCTTTGGCAGCATGATGGACAGGCTCGGTCAGGCATGGCGCCGTACGGATGACGCCAGAGAGCCGGTTGAGGGAGACAGCAGCTGGTTTGTGACACAGGAACTTGACTATGAGCTCATGATCAAGCTTGGAGTATGCAAAGCACTTCCGAAGCAGCCTCCGAAGAAGCGCGGTCCCAAGCCAAAGAAAGCAGAGCCGGTATCAACCGTCAGGGAGAAGACACAGACCGATAATTCTACCTATAAGGATACTCAGCCAACCACGAAAAATGCCAACCATTTAGAAGAGAAACCTGAATCGTCCAGGAGAAAACCTGGTCGTCCAAGAATCCATCCTTTGCCAGACCCAAACGTTCCGAAGCGTCCAGTAGGCCGACCCAGGATTCATCCTCTTCCAGATTCAAACGCTCCGAAGAGACCGGTTGGCAGACCACGGATTCATCCTTTGCCGGATCCGAACGCCCCAAAGCGCCCTGTCGGAAGGCCAAGAATTCATCCGCTGCCAGACCCGAATGCGCCGAAGCGGCCAGTAGGCCGACCCCGGAAGAACGTGGAGCAGTAACCTATAATCACTCTGCTAGGGTCAAATCTTAGGCTGGGGTACAACTATTTGGGAAAGCTTTATTTTATGGATGGGGATTTCTGCCTGAAACCGGCCATTTCAAAAGCATTTCTTCACAATTGTTTTATATTTTCACGATGCTATAATGACAAATGGCGGGAAATGAGAGGTTTCGGGTGGGGAGTTATCGGCACAGGAGGGAAGACAGACCGCCTCTTAGGAAGGTGGGATCTGCCGATTCCGGAGAAAAAAGCAGGGGCCGCATTCGGCCGGAAAGGAACATATGACATACAAGGAACTGCTGGAATCTGCACGGGACAAGATTGGTCCCTACTGCAAGGCCTGTCCTGTCTGCAACGGCAGGGCGTGCAGCAACCAGATCCCCGGACCCGGGGCAAAGGGTTCCGGAGATGTGGCAGTCCGCAACTTTGATGCCTGGCAGAAAATCCGCATCAACATGAACACGATCGCGGAGAACAAAACGCCCGACACGTCGTTCTCGTTCTTCGGCTGCCAGATGCGGTATCCGATCTTTGCAGGCCCTGTCGGCGCTGTGAACCTCCACTACGGGGATCAGCTCAACGACATCTCCTACAACGACATCCTGGTCAGCGCGGCGAAGGAGGCAGGGATCTGCGCCTTCACCGGAGACGGCACGAATGCCGAGGTCATGAAGGCTGCAACGAGGGCCATCGAGGCCAACGACGGCGTGGGTGTTCCCACGGTCAAGCCCTGGGATGCCGGCACGATCCGGGAGAAGTTTGCCCTCGTTCGCGCCTCCCGCTCCATCGCGGTCGCAATGGATGTGGATGCGGCAGGCCTTCCGTTCCTGCAGGGGCTCACGCCGCCCGCAGGAAGCAAGACGGTTCTCGAGCTTCGCGACATCGTCCAGATGGCGGGAAAGCCCTTTATCGTCAAGGGCGTCATGACCGTGCAGGGTGCCCTGGATGCCAAACAGGCAGGGGCCTCCGCCATCGTGGTCTCAAACCACGGCGGCAGAGTTCTGGACGGCACGCCTTCTACCGCAGAGGTCCTCGAGGACATCGCGGCGGCCGTGAAGGGCGACATGATGATCCTCGTGGATGGCGGCATCCGGACGGGGCTTGACGTCTTCCGCGCTCTGGCGCTTGGTGCGGATGCGGTTCTCATCGCAAGGCCCTATGTCACCGCCGTCTACGGCGGCGGGAAGGAGGGCGTCGCCCTCTACACCGAGAAGATCGGCAAAGAGCTCGCTGACACCATGAAGATGTGCGGTGTCTCCTCCTTAAAGGGGATCACAAAGAGCTGCCTGTTCCAGCCGACTTCGAAGATCGTCTCCTTCTGAAGCAGAGAGCAGTCATCACAATACCCACATGGAAATCCTGCATCCCGGGCAGAACCGCTCTGCCCGGGATGTTTCCGTGTCCGGAACCTTTTCAAACTTCCAGTTGCATATGTCATGATGCTGTGATACGCTACACGTAGTAACAAAAACTACTTAATAGCGTTTGCAAAGCATCATAACAAAGGAGGCAATCATGACACGGAAGGAACTTGCTCAGTACCTGAAGGAGCACCGGGTCCCGGGAAAGCTGTACAGCCTGAAGGGAGGACACAAAAACCGGATCTGCCTCGAGGAAGAGGCGAACGGCTTTCTTGTCTACTTCGGCAGCAGGAAGGAGAAGGTGGGGGCGCTTCACTATGACAGCGAGGCGGCTGCCTGCCTCGGGATGAGAGATGAGATCGAGAAGGCGATGGCGGGGCTCTACGGCCTTCGCTTTGCCTCCCGCTGAAATTTCCTTCTTTGAGACCTGCCCGGGTGCTATACTTTGGGAAACAGACACAAGGAGGAAGCACTATGATTTCGCAGATCTCCATCTTCGCGGAGAACAAGAAGGGATCCCTGTCCACCGTGACGGGCATCCTTAAGGACGAGAACATCAACATCGAGGCCATGATCATCAATGACTCTGGCGAGTACGGCATCATCCGCATGCTCGTGGATGACCCGCAGCGGACCTATGACATCCTGAAGGGAAAGGGATACCTCGTCCACATCGACAGCGTCTATGCGGTGGACATGCAGGACACCCCGGGGAGTCTCAACGGACTTCTGTCCGCCATCTCCGAGTCGGGCGTCAACGTCGACTACGTCTACATCTCCTTCTCGCGGAGCAAGGCAAACCCGATTGCGGTGTTCCACACGGAGGTTGCGGACGGCCTCGAGGAGAGCCTTGCCTGGAAGGGCTACAAGCTCCTCTGAGAAACATACAGACAGAAAAAACAGGGCAGCTC
>ONMH01000075.1 GCA_900318875.1 uncultured Lachnospiraceae bacterium
AAAAGCGGTGTGGCAGGCATCCTGTCACACCGCTTTCTCAACTTCTTCTTACGGCAGTTTCGATTTGTCTTTGCTCCGCTTGGGAATGATCAGTCCTCCTGGCGGAAGAAGATCTGTCCGTCATCCTCCATGTGGTCGATGATCGCAAGGGAGCACACATCATACCCGGAAGAGCGCAGGAAACTCCCGCCCTCCTGGAAGCCCTTCTCGATGGCAATGCCGATGCCTGCAACATCGGCGCCCGCCTGAGAGCAGATGTCAATGAGGCCCCGCATGGCCTTGCCGACAGCGAGAAAGTCATCGACGAGGAGCACTCTGTCCTCCGGTCCCAGGAACTTCTTTGCCATGGTCACGGTGTAGTCCTTTCCATAGGTGAAGGAGTGGACGAGGGATGTATAGGTATCACCGTCGATGTTCTTGGAGCGCGCCTTCTTGGCAAAGACCACCGGGACATGGAAGTAGCGGGCCGTCATGCAGGCGATCGCGATGCCGGAGGCTTCCACCGTCAGGATCTTGTTGATCCCCTTGTCCTTAAACCGGTCGTAGAAGGCCTTCCCGACCTCATCGAGAAGATCCACGTCCAGCTGATGATTGAGAAAGCTGTCCACCTTGAGAATGTTTCCGGGGCGGACCTGCCCGTCCTTCCGTATGCGCTGTTCAAGAAACTCCATTGCCTGCCCTCCTGTCATTCATGCGTGAAAAAAACACGAATTCATCTTATGTCAGCAGGCGGCGCTTTGCAAGACAGGATCCGGAAAGTTGACCGCGTATCACGGATGGCACGGGGGACAGAAGCGCTGAGAATTCAAACTATCGCAGACCGATTGCTGTGCAGGATGCACAAAACGTCCGTAAAATATTTGTAAACAATAGTTTGACAAAGACACTTCATCCGGCTACATTATTAACGTCACGTAAAATCAACAGTATCTGCCGAGAAGCCATCTGGTTTCCACACGGCAGATGCTGGCAGGTCCGGGATATTCCACACCCCTTCAGGGTTCTCCCGGATGGCAAGCGTATTGATTACAGGAGGAGAGGACATTCATGAAAAAGAAGTTTGTCAGTGCAGTGATGGTTCTGGCGATGGCAGGCGGGCTCCTTGCGGGCTGCCGCTCGACATCCACAGACTCTTCATCTTCTGCATCCACGGAAGCTGCCGCAACCACGGAGGCAGCAGCGGAGACGACAGAAGCAGCTGCAGCGGCTACGGAGGCAGCAACCACCGAGGCAGCAGAGTCCACCGGAACCGGCATCGCAAAGGACGACCTCAAGGTCGGCGTCATCTATGTCGGCGATGAGAACGAGGGCTACACCGCAGCGCACATGCAGGGCATTGCGGACATGAAGGAAGCACTTGGTCTGTCTGACGACCAGATCATTGCACGGACCAACATCGCAGAGGACGAGAGCTGCTACGATGCTGCTGCAGACCTTGCAGACAGCGGCTGCCAGATCGTGTTCGCAAACAGCTTCGGACACGGCAGCTACATGCTTCAGGCCGCACAGGACTATCCGGATGTGCAGTTCTGTCATGCAACCGGTGCCGATGCCAAGACGGCCGGCCTCTCCAACTTCCACAACTACTTCACTTCCGTCTATGAGTCCCGTTATGTCTCCGGCGTGGTTGCCGGCATGAAGCTCAATGAGATGATCGACGACGGCACGATCACAAAGGACACCGCAAAGGTCGGCTACGTCGGTGCTTATCCGTACGCAGAGGTCATCTCCGGCTTTACCTCCTTCTTCCTGGGCGTCCGCTCCGAGTGCCCCGAGGCAACCATGGAGGTCAAGTACACAAACAGCTGGGCTGATATGGATATGGAGAATCAGACCGCAAGCCAGCTGATTGCTGACGGCTGCGTTCTGATCTCCCAGCACGCCGATACCACCGGTGCACCCTCTGCCTGCGAGGAGCAGGGTGTTCCCTGTGTCGGCTACAACATCGACATGATCCCCACTGCACCCGATGAGGCACTGACCTCCGCCTCCATCGACTGGGCTCCTTACTACACCTATGCGGTGCAGTGCATGCTCGACGGCACACCGATCGACACCGACTGGTGCCAGGGCTATGCAGACGGCGCTGACAAGATCACCGCACTCAATGACAAGGTCGTTGCAGAGGGCACTGCGGACAAGGTCAAGGAAGTGGAGTCTGCCATCATCGACGGTTCCCTCCATGTATTTGACACCAGCACCTTCACGATCGGCGGCAAGAGCCTTGAGGATCTCATCGCAGACGGCTCCAATGACGATGTGAACGCAATCGCCGGCAACGTCTCCGATGGCTACTATCACGAGTCCGATCCCACGCTCAACACCTCTGCTCCTTCCTTCAGCCTGATCATTGATGAAAATTGCAAATCCGAAGGCGCAGCCAATACCAGCGACGGTGGCGGCTGCGCCTTCCGCTGTACAAAGACGAACCTTGGAGAGATATGAACGAGACAGCAGCAATAGAACTGAAAAATGTCAGCAAGCGGTTCGGCAGCATCCAGGCCAATGATCACGTGAGCCTCACGCTGCGAAAGGGCGAGATCCTCTCGATCCTCGGGGAGAACGGCTCCGGCAAGACCACCCTCATGAACATGCTCTCGGGCATCTACTTCCCCGATGAGGGGGAGATCTTCGTGAATGGGAAGGAGGTCACGATCCGCTCGCCGAAGGACTCCCATGCCCTCGGCATCGGCATGATCCACCAGCACTTCAAGCTGATCCCGATCCTGACTGCAGCCCAGAACATCATCCTGGGCCTTCCCGGCCCGCAGCGCCTCGACATGAAGAAGATCGACGCTAACATCAATGCCCTGACGAAAAAGTACGGCTTTGAGATGGATCCGGAGCAGAGGATCTACGACATGTCCGTCTCCCAGAAGCAGACGGTTGAGATCGTCAAGGTCCTCTACCGCGGCGCGGACATCCTGATTCTGGACGAGCCGACGGCGGTTTTAACGCCCCAGGAGACGGAGCGCCTCTTTGACGTCCTTAGGAACATGAAGTCCGCCGGCAAGTCGATCATCATCATCACCCACAAGCTGAACGAGGTGATGGAGATCAGCGACCGGGTTGCGGTCCTGCGAAAGGGCAAATACATCGCGACGGTGGACACAAAGGACACCGACGAGATGAAGCTCACGGAGATGATGGTGGGAGAGAAGATCTCCCTCGACATCGACAGGATTCCTCCCGTTGATCCCGAGAAGCGCATCGATGTGCAGCACCTCACGGTCAGAAACCACGAGGGCGTATACGCCCTTCAGGATGTATCCTTTACGGCAAATTCCGGGGAGATCCTGGGCGTTGCCGGCATCTCCGGCTCCGGGCAGAAAGAGCTTTTGGAGTCGATTGCAGGCCTGCAGCGCATCGAGTCCGGCAAGATCTACTACACCCCGAAGGACGGTAAGACCGTTGCCCTTGACACCATGCGGGCAAGACAGATCTATGCCCTCAACATCCACCTCTCGTTCGTCCCGGAGGACAGGCTTGGCATGGGCCTTGTCGGCACCATGGACATCACCGACAACATGATGCTGCGCTCCTACAAAAACGGAAACGGCCCCCTGACAGACAGAAAGGCGCCGAGAGAGCTCGCAGAGCGGGTTGTGGACAAGCTCGAGGTCAATACCCCCGGCATCACGACGCCCATCCGGAACCTCTCCGGCGGAAATGTTCAGAAGGTCCTCGTGGGAAGAGAGATCGCCTCCTCCCCGGCAGTCCTCATGATGGCGTACCCGGTCCGGGGCCTTGACATCAACTCCTCGTTCCTCATCTACCACCTGCTCGGCGAGCAGAAAAAGCGCGGGTGCTGCGTCATCTGCGTCGGCGAGGACCTGGACGTTCTGCTGCAGCTGTGCGACCGGATCCTGGTCCTCTCCGAGGGCACGGTTGCCGGTGTCGTGGATGCGAGAACGACGACAAAGGAGACCCTCGGCGCGATGATGACGTCGGGAAAGCATGTACAGGAAGGGAGGAAGGCAGATGTCTGAGGCAGGAGAAAAACAGCAGAAGACAAAGACGACAATTCACCTGATCCGAAGGGCAAAGGTCACAAGGCTCTACGCCTGGCTGATCCGCCTTGCTGCGGCATTCCTTGGCCTTCTTGTCTGCGGCATTGTGATCTACGGCATCACCGGGGAGAACCCGATCGACGTGTTCGGCGGCATCTTCCTCGGAACCTTCGGCTCCTCGAGACGCCTGTGGGTCACGGTCCGCGAGACCGTGACGCTCCTTGTCATCGCGGTGGGCCTCATCCCCGCCTTCAAGATGCGCTTCTGGAACCTGGGCGCTGAGGGGCAGATCCTGGTCGGCGGCGCCGTGACGGCGGCCGTCATGATCTACCTGGGACCGCTCCTGCAGGACTGGCTCCTCTGGATCCTGGCCTTTGTTGGCGCCATGATTGCGGGGGCCGTCTGGGGCTTTATCCCCGCCTACTTCAAGGCAAAGTTCGGGACGAACGAGTCCCTGTTTACCCTGATGATGAACTACGTGGCCATGCAGATCGTGACCTTCTGCGTGGTGCTCTGGGAGAACCCCAAGGGCTCAAACCACGTGGGCGTCATCAACCAGGGCACGAAGGAGGGGTGGCTCCCCTCGATCCTGGGACAGGAGTACCTCATCGATGTGATCCTCGCGGCTGCCGTGACGGCCTTCGTGTTCTGGTACCTTGGCAGGACCAAGCAGGGGTATGAGCTCTCCGTCGTCGGCGGCTCGACCAACACGGCGCGGTATGCCGGCATCTCCGTCGGCCGCGTCATCGTGAGAACGGTTGTCATCTCCGGTGCGATCTGCGGCCTTGCGGGCTGCATGATCGTCGCCGGCGCCAGCCACACGATCAGCACCTCCACGGGCGGCGGCAGAGGCTTTACCGCCATCATCGTGGCCTGGATGAGCCAGTTCAATCCCTGGGCCATGGCGCTCGTCTCCGGGTTCCTGTGCTTCATGCAGCAGGGCTCCGTGCAGATCGCGTCGAGCTACGGCCTCAATGAGAACGCCTCGGACATCATCACGGGGATCCTCCTGTTCTTCCTGATCGGCTGCGAGTTCTTTGTCCGCTACCGGCTTGAAGTCACAAAGGTCCCGATCGAGGAGGAAGGAGAGAATCGATGAACGTCATTGTCATGTTTATCCAGCAGGCCATCGTTCAGGCCATCACGATGCTCTTTGGCGCAACCGGTGAGATCATCACCGAGAAGTCGGGAAACTTAAACCTCGGCGTCCCGGGCATCATGTACATCGGCGGCATCTCGGGCCTCATGGGCGCGTTCTTCTATGAAAAGGGCAGCCCGAGCCCGAGCGTTGCCGTGGGCGTTTTTGTCTCGCTCCTTTGCTGCCTTGCGGCGAGTGCCCTGGCGGGACTCCTGTTCACCTTCCTTACGGTCACGCTCCGCGCCAACCAGAACGTCGTCGGCCTTGCGCTCACAACCTTCGGCACGGGCTTTGGCAACTTCTTCGGCGGCTCGATCTCCAAGCTTGCAGGCGGCGTCGGCCAGATCACAGTGAAGACGACGGCATCCGGCTTCCAGGCAAGGATCCCCGGCCTCTCGAACATCCCCGTCATCGGCACGGTTCTCTTCGGCTACGGGTTCCTGTCCTACACAGCGATTCTCCTCGCCATCGTCTGCACCTACATCCTAAAGCGCACGAGAGTAGGCCTCCAGCTCACCGCCGTCGGGGAGGACCCCGCAACGGCAGATGCCGCGGGCATCAACGTTGGACGGTACAAGTATGCTGCCACAGTCCTGGGCTCCATGATGGCAGGTCTTGGCGGCCTGTACTTTATCATGGAGTACCTTGGCGGCACCTGGGGGAACAACGGCTTCGGCGACAGAGGCTGGCTTGCCGTCGCCCTCGTCATCCTCGCCCTCTGGACCCCGACCCATGCGATCTGGGGCTCCATCCTCTTCGGCGCCCTGTACATCCTCTATATCTACATCCCCGGCCTCTCCCGGGCAGCGCAGGAGCTCTTTCGCATGGCACCCTATGTGGTGACGATCATCGTGCTCGTTGCAACGAGCAAGCGGAACCGCCCGGAGGATCAGCCTCCGAAGAGCCTTGGCCTCTCGTACTTCCGCGAGGACCGGTAAGCGCAAAAACCATACGCTGGACATTTCAGCAGAGAGCAGCGGTTCCGCTGCTCTTTGTTTTTGGGCTGCATTCGTGTACAATACATCCCTGTTCCGGGAAGTACAGGAACTGCCAGCAGACAGGAAATCAGAGAGAACCAGGAGAGGGAGGCACCTTGACCGCAAAACTATTTATGGAAGAAATCCTGACCGTCGGCTGGGAGAGACTTTGTCTCTTCTGCCTTTTCTTCTCCGCGCTCTTTTCCGCTCTTCTCCTCTTCCCCGCGGGGAGACTTGCTGCGGAGAGGGTCCTGAGGAAAAACAGGAGAGGAATTGCTGCCGGCCTTCCCGTGCACTTGATCCCCGCGGTCTGGAGTCTTGTCCTTCTGGTCCCGGCTCACTGCCTGTTCCCCGTCCCGGGGACAAACGAATCCGCCCTTGCGGTCTGTTTCGCCGCTCTCGTTCTTTTTGCCGCGGCTTCCTCCGCATACCCCGTCTGCGTGCGGGTGCTGCTGGAGGGATACGCCAGGACGACAGAGGCGGAGGTGGAGACCGCAAGGACCCTCGGCATGTCGGATGCCATGATCCGCAGGGACCTCCTTGCAGGGAGGACCAGGGGGAAAACCCGGGAGGCGTATCTGCTCACCCTGTGCCGGTTCTTTGCCGAACTTGTTCCCGGCATGGTGGCCGCGGCAATCCTCATGGGAACGGACTCCTTCGGGGCACTCTGCGACCTGAAACAGGTCGGAAGAAATGCGGCCTTTCTGGAGGCGATGCTGCTCTCTGTCGGGATCCTCCTTGCGGCAGCACTTGCCGTCTTCTCTGCAGGGCGCATTTCAAAGAGGAGGAAGCATGGCACCTGAGAACACAAAAGACCTGACCATCCGCCTCCGAAAGCGGGCGGATGGCACAGGAAAGGCGCTGGATGTGGACATCCGGGTGAGCGGAGGAAATCTCTGCCTCTTCGGGGATGCGGACAGCGGAAGAAGCGAGGTCCTTCGCTGCATCGCGGGACTGGACAAGCCGGACGAGGGGAGAATTGCCCTGGGAGACCGGGTCCTTTTTGACTCCATGGAGGAAAGCTGCCTGCCGCCGGCCCTCCGGCGCGTCGGGTATCTTGCTGAGGGCGCCGGCCTGTTCTCCCGTCTTACGGTGTCGGAGAACCTGCGCCTTGCCCTCTCGGGCGGCGGAAGAGAGGACGGCTCCTCCCCGGAAAAGCACGCGCTGAAAGAAGCGGAGGACTCGATCCTTCGGGACTTTGGCCTTGACGGCCTCGGGGGACTCCTCCCCGAGCACCTCTCAAAGAGCCAGACCGTGCTTGCCCTGTTTGCGAGGATGCTCGCGGCAAAGCCCTCTCTCGTCCTTCTGGACAATCCCTTTCGGGATCTTGGCGGGTATGAGAAGGCGGACATCCTGGAAAAGATCCGGGAGAAGCTCACAAAAGAGAGAATCCCCTGGATCTTTGCGGGAAACGACCGGGATGAGATCTATGCGATGGGGGATCTTGTCTGTGTTCTGCATGAGGGAAAGAGCGAGGGGACAAAAAAGAGGGACGCCTTCTTTCAGAGCCCTGAGACCCTGGCGGGGGCAATCCTCTCCGGCTGTGAGAACCTGGCCCCTGTGACAAGGCTCGATGCCTTCCACGTCACCGTCCCCGACTGGGGACAGGTCCTGTGCTTTCGAAGAACAGAAGGGCAGGCGCAGAAGGAGACAGAAGAAGAGAAGACCAAAGAGGAGCCGGATCCGGCAAAGGCAGAGGAAAAATCCGGAGCGGTTAAGGCACAGGAAAAAACAGCACACGGGGAGGCGGAAAAGGGCCTTGTCCTGCGGCGGAATGAGGGAGAGGACATTGCCCTCTGGCGTCCTCCTGGGGAGCGCTGGAAGGAGCTCCCGAAGGACATTGCGGCGGTGGGAATCCGCGCGGAGGATTTCCTGTTAAAGGAGCCGGAAGAGGGCAGCGCATATCTTGCCCTGCCGGTGCGGGACCGAAAGATCCGGGAGGAGAGAAGCACGCTGGATCTTGCCTTTCTGCCCGGGGCACAGGCGAAAAAGCCCCTGCACCTTCGGATGCAGAAGTCAGAAATGAATAAAAATGAGCTCAATTCGGTCGAAAAAGTCTATATTTCGGAGAACAAAATTCTGTGGCTAAGGGACTGAAATAGAGTTAGAATACAGTCAGTGCGCGCAGGGAGGGACCCGAGACGCGCAGGCAGAAATCTCTTCATCAAACCAAAGGAGTGCAAAATGTTCAAAAAAGCTGCATCGTTCCTCGCTGCTGCAGGCCTTGCCCTTGCAACAGCCTTCACCAGTATGCCTGTACAGGCGGCCGGTACCTATACCTCTGAGCTGACGGGAGAGCCGATCTCCACATCGATTCAGAACCAGCGTCCGATCGCAGTCATGATCGACAACGACAAGAGGGCATATCCCCACTATGGTCTGGCCGATGCTGACATCGTCTACGAGTTCGTCAACTCCACGCTGAACAGCCGCGTCACAAGACTGATGGCCGTCTACAAGGACTGGACGAATGAGACTCGCATCGGAAACATCCGCTCCACGAGACCGACCAACATCATGACCGCTGCAGAGCTCAACGCAGTGCTCGTCCATGACGGCGGCCCCTTCTACAACAACGCATACTTCTCCTCCACCGGAATCGCTCACCTCTCCGGAAGCTTTGCCCGCATCCACAACGGCAAGGCAAGAGAGTTCACTGAGTACGTGACCAAGGGCCAGGTCGCATCCAGACTGGCTTCTGCCGGCATCTCCTCGAGCTACACCGAGGCAGTCGGCAACCACTTCAACTTTGCGCCTTACGGCACCGAGGTGAACCTTCTGCAGGCCTACGGTTCCGCCGTTCCGGTTGCCAAGGTGACCCTTCCCTATGCGCACACGAACAGCCAGCTCGTCTACAACGGAACCACAAACTCCTATGACTACTGGGAGTTCGGTGCACCCTGCGTGGATGGCCTGACCAAGACCGCAGTCTCCTTCAAGAACGTCATCATCCAGGATGTGGATCTGTCCCAGCTCGACAGGAACGGCTACCTCGTCATGAACTGCGTCGGCTCCGGCATTGCCTACTACATCACCGATGGCCTGATGGTCCCTGTGACCTGGGTGAAGAGCTCCTACACCGACAAGACCCGCTACTATGATGCAGCAGGCAAGGAGATCCAGGTGAACTGCGGCAAGACCTATGTCACCTACTGCCCGTCCGATACCTGGTCCCAGATCGTGGTCCAGTAATCACGGAAAGATCCATACAGAACGCTTTGCAGAGCACTTCGGGAGAACGGAGCGCTCTGTTTTTGTTTTGCAGCGCCAGATCCCTGCGGCGGGACCAGGAAGCGGCCGAGTAGGGCTTCTGCAGGCCGGGACCGGAGAGAAAAAGCAGGGAGCATAAGAAAAACAGGAGAGCATAGGCCTGCCCTCCCGTTTTGCTGTCTGCGATTCTGTTCCATTGTCTCAGACCGGCTTTCTCCTCGCCGTGTCGTAGAAGACGAAATAGTCCGGGCGGTGTCTCGACTGCGTCCACTCGAACTGGATGCCCTTGCTGTTGTAGGTCCTGCCGGTCACCACGGCGACAAAGTCGAGGTCGTGCAGTTCCAGGTACCGGCTGTCTGCGGGCGTTGCCTTCTCTGCGGTGATCTGCCGGTTGCTGGTTGTGATCTGCATCTTCAGGTCCTCCTCGAGATATTTGTAGATGGACCCCTCTGCGATCTCTTCCGAAAGCGCCGGCATCTCGGACTTTAGGAAGACGTTGATGTCGAGGATGACCGGCGTCCCGTCCAGGCGCCGGAGGCGCTGGATATAAAAGCACTCGGATCCAACAGGAAAGCCGGTCCTTGCGGCTGCCTTCTCATCGATCGTGATCGTCGTGAACTTCAGGATGGCGGTCTTTACCGGAATCCCGTTGCGCCTTGCCGACTCGGCAAAGCTCTCGATATTGCCGACTGTGAACGTCGCCCGGGTCACCGGCTCATAGATCACCTGCACCCCTTTGCCGTGGATGGACTGGGTGTAGCCGCGCTCTGCCAGCATGGCGAGGGCCCTTCGGACGGTGTTTCGCGAGCAGCGGTAGATCTTGGTGAGCTGGGCTTCGGAGGGGAGCATGGTCCCTGCGGGGTAGGTCTCGTCCTCCACCTTGCTCTTGAGGTCTCTGTAAATGTCATCAAACTTTTCTGCGGGCATAGCTTACCTCATTTCCTCTGTATTTCGTTCCTATCATACACGATCTTATGACCTTGTTCAAACAAATCTGAATTTCGACGTTGACATGTTCAAACAAGAATGGTATTGTTGTGTCATCAGACATGTTCAAACATGTTTGGAGCAACGTCATTTACACAGGGCTCTCAAGGAGGAGAGAAAATGGGAAAGTACACAGAGGATTCCAAGGAGATGCTTCGGCTGATCGGCGGAAAGGATAACATCGGCGCGGTCTCACACTGCATGACCAGAATGCGGTTTGTCTTAAATGACCCGAAGAAGGCGGATGTAGCCTCCCTCGAGAAGATGAAGGTCGTCAAGGGCACCTTCACCCAGGCCGGACAGTTCCAGATCATCATCGGCAACAACGTCGCCGATTTCTACAACGACTTCACGGCGGTCGCCGGCGTCGAGGGCGTCTCCAAGGACCAGGTGAAGAAGGCGGCAAAGCAGAACCAGAATCCTGCCCAGAAGATCATGGGCGCCCTGGCAGAGATCTTTGCCCCGCTCATCCCCGCGATCATCGTCGGCGGCCTGATCCTGGGCTTCCGCAACGTCATCGACTCGATGGCCATCTTCCACGGCGCCACCCTCGTCTCCCAGAGCACCTTCTGGGCAGGCGTCGACAAGTTTCTGTGGCTGATCGGTGAGGCCATCTTCCACACCGGCATCCCGGTCGGCATCTGCTGGTCCGTCCAGAAGAAGATGGGCGGCACCCCGATGCTCGGCATCGTCCTGGGTCTCACCCTGGTCTCCGGACAGCTCTGCAACGCCTACGCCGTGGCAGCCACCGAGGCAGCCGGCTGGCCGGATTCCTACACCTGGAGCGGTTCTTTAGAAAGATCACCCCGCAGGTTGTGCAGATGATCGTCGTCCCGTTCTGCTCCCTGACGCTCGCCGTCATGGCAGCGCACTTCATCTTAGGACCCATCGGCTGGAAGATCGGCGATGGCATCGCCTTCGTCGTCCAGGCCGGTATCTCCGGAAAGTTCCGCGTCCTCTTCGGCGCGATCTTCGGTTTCGTCTATGCACCGCTGGTGATTACAGGACTCCACCACATGACAAACGCCGTCGACCTGCAGCTCATTGCCGCCAATGAGGGCACGGCCCATCCCGGCACCATGCTCTGGCCCATGATCGCGCTCTCCAACATCGCCCAGGGCTCTGCGGTTCTCGGCATGTCCATCCTGCAGAAGAAGGACTCCAGAGCACAGGAAGTCAACATCCCCTCCTGCATCTCCTGCTACCTCGGCGTCACTGAGCCTGCCATCTTCGGTGTCAACTTAAAGTACGGCTTCCCCTTCATCTGCGGCATGATCGGCTCCTCCCTGGCAGCCATCTTCTCCACGGCAAACAGCATCTCCGCAACGGCAATCGGCGTCGGCGGCCTTCCGGGCATCCTCTCCATCGTTCCGCAGTACATCGGCCAGTTTGCAATCGCCATGGCCATCGCCTTCTTCGTCCCGTTGATCCTCGTCCTGATCGTCGGCAGAAGAAAGGGCATCGACAAGGAGGCAGAGAAGGCCGGCATCGAGGAGGCAGAGGAAGCAGCCATCGAAGCAAAAGAGGCGGCAGCTCCTGCAGAGGAGATCGCAGATACCGATCACCTGGCTTCTCCTGTCGACGGAAAGGTCATCGCTCTTGCAGAGGTGAACGACGGCGTCTTCTCCTCCGGCGCCATGGGCGACGGCGTCGGCATCCTTCCCTCCGGTGAGACCGTTGTCTCCCCGGCATCCGCAACGGTAACCTCTCTCATCGAGGACTCGAAGCACGCAATCGGACTCACCTTAAAGAACGGCATCGAAGTGCTGATCCATGTCGGCATCGACACGGTTGACATGAAGGGAAAGGGCTTTGCCTACAAGGTGAAGGAAGGCCAGACCGTCAGGGCGGGAGATCCGCTCCTTACCTTCAGCAAAGCGGACATCAAAGCTGCAGGCCACCCAGACACGGTCCTCATGATCGTCACAGAGGACAACGGCATTTCTGACATTGTCATGCATCCCGGCCAGGACGTTGAGGCAGGCGAGGGCGAAGTTGCCACCTGGTGAGCAGGGATGAGAAGAAACAGAAACCGCCCCTGCAGGGGCGGAGAAAGGGACGGAGTGTATGAACAGCTTTCATGACAAGGTGATATATCAGATCTACCCGAAGTCGTTCTGCGACAGCAATGGCGACGGCATCGGCGACATCAACGGCATCACGTCCAAACTCGACTATCTGAAGGACCTCGGGGTCGACTACATCTGGTCCACGCCGTTCTTCAAGTCCCCGCAGAACGACAACGGGTATGACGTCGCGGACTACCTCTTCATCGAGCCGATGTTCGGCACGATGGAGGACGTGGACCGGCTGATCAGGGAGGCAGATAAGCGTGGGATCGGGCTCATGTTTGACATGGTGTTCAACCACACGTCGACCTCCCACGAGTGGTTCCAGAAGGCCCTTGCCGGGGACCCGAAGTACCAGGCCTACTACATCTTTAAGGACGGCGATCCAGATACCCCGCCCACCAACTGGGAGAGCAAGTTTGGCGGTTCTGCCTGGGAATATGTGCCGACGCTCCAAAAGTGGTACCTCCACCTCTTTGATGTCTCCCAGGCGGATCTCAACTGGGAGAATCCGGAGGTAAGAGAGGAACTCAAGAACGTGATCCGCTTCTGGAAAAACCGGGGCGTGAAGGGCTTTCGCTTTGATGTCGTAAACCTCATCTCCAAGCCCGCCGTCTTTGAGGACGACCATGACGGCGATGGCAGGCGCTTCTACACGGACGGAAGGCACGTGCACGAATTCCTGCATGAACTCGTCCACGACACCGGCATCCAGGACATGATTACGGTCGGCGAGATGAGCTCCACCTCCCTGGACAACTGCATCCGCTACTCGAACCCCGCAAACGGGGAGCTCTCCATGGCCTTCTCGTTCCACCACTTAAAGATCGACTACAAAAACGGCGACAAGTGGGAGCTGATGCCGCCGGACCTGCATCACCTGAAGGACCTCTTTCAGACCTGGCAGGTCGGCATGCAGGAGGGGCATGGCTGGAATGCCCTGTTCTGGGAAAACCACGACCAGCCCCGCATTGTCTCCCGCCTCGGAGATGATCAGCATTACTGGAGAGAGTCCGCAAAGATGCTGGGGACCATGATCCACCTCATGCGCGGCACGCCCTACGTCTTCCAGGGCGAGGAGCTTGGCATGACGAACGCGCACTTTACCTCCATCGACCAGTACAAAGACGTCGAGAGCAGAAACTACTACCGGATCCTCATGGAGGAGCGGGGAAAGTCCAAAGAGGAGACCCTGAAGATCCTGCAGGAGAGATCCCGCGACAACGGAAGAACCCCGATGCAGTGGACAGGGGAAGAAAACGCTGGCTTTACGGCAGATGCCGTGACGCCCTGGATCGAGGTCCCGGACTACAAGAAGGAAGCCAATGCAAAGGATGAGATGGGGGATCCGGAGTCGATCAGAGCCTATTATAAAAAGCTGATCGGACTGAGGAAGGAGTATCCCATCATCGCAGACGGGACCATCGCCTTCTTTGACGACGACAACGACAGCGTCATGGCCTATGAGAGAAGAGAGGGGGAGCAGTCCCTGCTCGTTCTCTCAAACATGACCGCAGACCCCATCAGGGCGGCCGTCCCCGATGGAAAGGCCTTTGCCGCGGGAAAGACCCTGATCGACAGCTATGGGGAGGGACAGACGGCAGCGGTCCATGAGGACAGCACGATCACCCTCCGCCCCTATGAGGCCGTGGCCGTGCTGCTGTAGGAGAAAGCAAACCAGAATTTCAGCCCCGGATAAGATCCCGGAGTTCCGAAACAAAGAAGTGCCGCAGACACCCTTGCCTGCGGCACTTTGGCGTGCAGAAAAGAGCAGAGATCCCCGCAGGAGGGAGAGAAACGAATCCGGAGTGCCGGAATGCTCTGTTTTTTGTGTTTTTTCTCCTATGGGGCCACCATTTATGGTATTCTTACGATGGTAAAGAACTTTTACAAAGGAGGCTTTACAGTCATGAGGTGCCCCTACTGCAACAAGGAAGACAACAGAGTGATCGATTCGCGGCCGGTGGAGGAGAACAACTCCATCCGGCGCCGCAGGATCTGCGACGCCTGCGGAAGGCGCTTTACGACCTATGAGAAGGTGGAGACGATTCCGCTCGTCGTCATCAAGAAGGACAACGGCAGGGAGCCCTATGACCGATCGAAGATCGAGTCCGGAATCCTGCGCGCCTGCCACAAGCGCCCCGTGTCCATCAACCAGATCAAGAAGGCGGTGGATGAGATCGAGACCGAGATCTTTGACCGGGAGGAGAAGGAGATCACAAGCCGCGAGATCGGCGAGCTCGTGATGAAGAAGGTCCACGACCTGGACCCCGTCGCCTACGTGCGCTTTGCCTCCGTGTACAAGGAGTTCAAGGACGTGGAGACCTTCATGGACGAACTCGAGAACGTCTTAAAGAACGAGTCCACGAAGAAGATTCACTGACGCCAACTGACAGGAGAGACCCAATGGGAAGAGGACTGCGTCCTGACCGGTACGTGGAGAGCGCGTTTGCCGTTGACTACCGCTCCCTTTATGAGGAGGGCTACCGGGGCATTATCTTTGATATTGACAACACGCTGGTTGCGCCGAACGCGCCGGCGGACGAAAAGAGCAAAAAGCTGATCCGAAACCTGAAGGAGATGGGCTATGCCACGATCATCATGTCCAACAACACGGGGCGGCGGGCACGGGACTTTGCGGAGGCCGTGAACAGCCCGGTGGTGACAGGTGCCTGGAAGCCCTTCCCCGGGCGCTATCCGGAGGCCCTCTCCGTGATGCACACGACAGGGGAGAACACGATGGCGATCGGGGATCAGATCTACACGGACATCTGGGGTGCGAACAATGCGGGGCTCTACTCGATCCTGACAAAGCCCCTGACGGCAAAGGAGGAGTTCTGGATCCGCGTCAAGCGCCTCCTCGAAAAGCCCGTGATCGGAGGAAGGCATCCAGAGGAAGGAGGACGCGTTGACAGAGATTGACGGAAGGACAAGGCTCTGCGGCCTGATCGGAGATCCGGTGGAGCACACCTTCTCCCCGGCGATTCACAACACGGTGGCGGAACAGACGGGCGAGAACCTGGTCTATGTGCCGTTTCATGTGAAATCCAGGGAGGACATCCCCGCTGCGGTCCAGGGTGCCTACGCTCTGAACATCCTCGGCCTCAACGTGACGGTCCCCTACAAGCAGGCGGTGATCCCCTGCCTGAAGGAGGTGGATCCCGTCGCAGAGGCGATCGGCGCCGTGAACACACTGGTTCGGATTGACGGCGGGTACCGCGGCTACAACACCGACTACAAGGGCCTTCGCCGCGCGCTGGAGGCACAGGGCGTCATCATCTGGAAACACGACGTCGTGATCATCGGCGCGGGCGGTGCTGCAAGGGCAGCAGGCTTCATGTGCGGCGAGGCCGGCGTAAAGCGGCTTGTCATCTTAAACCGCACGGTGGAAAAGGCGCAGGCGCTTGCACAGGACATCCAAAAGCTCTTTCCCGCCATGGAGATCACAGCCCTGCCCCTCTCCCAGGCGGGGAGAATCCCGTTTGCAAAGTGCCTTGCGATCCAGTGCACAAAGGCGGGACTCTTCCCAAACACCGAGGAGACCCCGGTCACAAGCGCCCTCTTCTTCCAGAAGTGCGAGCTTGCCTACGACTGCATCTACAACCCGGAGGAGACGCTTTTTTTAAGAAAGGTGCGGCAGTACGGCGGCACCGGCTGGTGCGGCATCGGCATGCTCCTCTACCAGGGGATCGAGGCCTATGAGCTCTGGACGGGAAAGCGTGTGTCAAAGGATGCGGCAGAGCGTGCAAGGAACGTCCTCTCCTCCTTCCTGCATGCGGGGAAGAAGAAAAATCTCGTCCTCGTCGGCTTTATGGGCTCCGGCAAGACGACCGTGGGAAAGGCGCTTGCAAGGCAGACCGGGTGCCCGCTTTTCGACTGCGACGAGGAGATCGTAAAGCAGTCCGGGAAGAAGATCACCGAGATCTTCCAGACAGAGGGCGAGGGGGGCTTTCGAAGAAGAGAGACCGCACTCTTGCAGGAGCTCTGCAGGAGAAAGGAAGAGGGCGTCATCTACAGCACGGGCGGCGGCGTCGTGATGAGCCCGGAGAACCGGCAGTACTTAAAGGAGCTTGGCACCGTGGTGCTCCTTGACATCACGGCGGAGACCGTGATCCAGCGCCTTGGCAGGGACAGCACGAGGCCGCTGCTGCAGGGACCGGACCGGGTGAAGAAGGTGAGAACCCTTCTCGTGCGGCGGCAGGACGCCTACCATCAGGCGGCGGACCTGACCATCGATGCCGGGAAGGGAACCCCGGATGAGATCGCAGAGGAGATCATAAAGCGCACCGGTTTTGCCGGGGAGAAAAGGAGAGGACAGCAGAAATGAACAAGATTCTGATCGTCAACGGACCCAATCTGAACTTTCTTGGCATCCGGGAGAAGACCATCTACGGCGAGGAGAACTACAACCACCTGGTGGAGATGCTCACGAAGAAGGGCAACGAGCTGGGCGTGGAGACGGAGGTCTATCAGTCCAACCACGAGGGCTCCATCATCGACAAGCTCCAGGAGAGCTACTACGACAAGAGCATCATCGGCGTCGTGATTAATCCCGGCGCGTTCACCCACTACAGCTATGCGATCTACGATGCGTTAAAGAGCGTCTTCGTGACCAAGGTGGAGATCCACATCTCGGACATCATGGGCCGGGAGGACTTCCGCAGGACCTCGGTGACGGCCCCTGCCTGTGACAGACAGATCTACGGCCACGGCCTGAACGGGTATCTCGAGGCCATGGACTTTGTCATGGAGGTGTACAAAAAGAGGGGGCAGGCGTAAGGCAGAGCCCCCGCAAAAGAAGCTTATACGGGCCTGCCAAAAATATCTTGCGTATTCGAACCTTCAAGTATAGAATTATTCAGTAATTGTGACTTGTTTATTCAGGAGGAAATTGAAAAATGATCTCTGCCAGTGATTTCAGAAATGGTGTTACGATCGAGAAAGACAATACCGTCTATGAGATTGTTGAGTTCCAGCACGTCAAACCCGGCAAGGGCGCTGCATTCGTGAGAACCAAGCTCAAGGACATCATCAACGGAGGCGTCACCGAGACAACCTTCCGTCCCACAGAGAAGTTCCCGCAGGCCCGCGTGGACCGCAAGGAGTACCAGTATCTCTACAAGGACGGCGATCTTTACACCTTCATGGACACGGAGAGCTATGAGCAGATCTCTCTCGGACCGGATGTTGTCGGCGACAACATGAAGTTCGTGAAGGAGAACGAGATGATCAAGGTGGATTCCTACAACGGGAACATCTTCGCCATCGAGCCCCCGATGTTCGTCGAGCTGGAGATCACAGAGACCGAGCCCGGCTTCAAGGGCAACACCGCAACCGGTGCCACCAAGCCCGCAACCGTCGAGACCGGTGCAGAGATTGCCGTTCCGCTGTTCTGCAACATCGGCGACAAGGTCAAGATCGATACCAGAAGCGGTGAGTACCTCTCCAGAGCATAAGCTGATCTTTGGAGAATACAGCCGCACGAAGCTGCGCAGTGAAGAGAGACAGAGCCTATCTGCCTCTCTTTTTGTGTGCAGAAAAACCTTTCCGGGAAATAAAAAAGAACCGCAGCACTGGACCCATCTGTATTCCTGTCATCAAGCATACGCAGTTCTTTGCAGCATTCCTGCAGAAAGGAAACCCATGTCAGAAATTTCTTTGCGAACCCCTTCCCTGGACTTTGCCAGCATCCGCACCGGAACCACGGAGCAGGCGAGAAAGCAGATCTTAAGCCGGATCCTCTTCCGCCTGGACGGAACCGGAAAGAGCGGCGAGATCCCCGTTCCCCGCATGGAGACGTTAAACCTCTGTGCTCTCTTTCTCCTCTACCGCTGGGATCCCGTCCCGGATCTCTTCCCCGCAGACCTTCAGGCGGAGGACTTTGTCCCGCTCTCCATGAAGGACGCTGAGCGGGCAGATCTCTCCATCCCGGAGCTCTTCCGGCAGAGCCTGAAAAACATGACCCGCCGCCTTCCGCCCCGCGGTGAGAACCTGGCAAGGCTGGTCGGGGGCAAGGAGGATCCTGCCCTCCCGGAGATGCTGGTCCTGACGAACCGGGCCAACTTCTACGGTGCCTCCGTGGTGTTCTACCCGGGGCTCTTAAAGAGCCTTGCGAAGTGCCAGGGGAGCGGCTTTTACCTCATCCCCTCCTCGATCCACGAGATGATCCTGTTCCCGGAGGATGCGCTCTGCTCTTCGGTTGCGGAGGTAAACCAGATGATCCGCGACATCAACCTTGCGGACGTGCGGGAGGAGGATATCCTCTCGGAGACGCTCTATCACTACCTTCCGGAGTCGGATGAGATCGTGATCGCCTGATTCCCGGAACGATGCAGACGGATATCCCTCTGTCCATTCCCCCTGCAGGCTTATTACAATACTCTTTGTCGCCGATGAGAAAACGGCGGCAGCAAGAATGCGCTCGTAGTCTAACGGATAGAACGTAGGCCTCCGACGCCTTTGATGCAGGTTCGATTCCTGTCGGGCGCATGATACAAGCTGTGCACGAAGCTGGACACCCATCTCTTCGGCATAGCTTATTTTTTTACAAGAAATCGGGCGGGAGCCTGCTTTCCGTCCTTCAGGAGAAACCGAATTGAACAGAAACAACCGCTTTCACGAATGGATTGAGACGCACAGCCAGCTGGTGATGCCCCTTGTGCTTGCCATCTGCTGTGTCCTCACGGTGGCCATCGGCCTCGGCGCCCACGGCAGCAACCCGCACGCCGCACAGGCAGCGGATGCCGCGACCGAGGCGTCGACGGATGCGAACTCCCCGCTTACCCTGCAGATGGACGCGTACCCGGCTGTCAACAGCCTGTTCGAAACCTATTACAAGGCGATGGCGGACGGCGATACCGCTGCAATCGAGAACATCTCCTCGACGCTCTCTGCCCAGGAGAAGATCCGCATTGAGGAGCTCTCCAAATATGTGGACAGCTACACAGATGTGACGGTCTACACCCAGCAGGGACCGGTGGACGGCTCCTACATCTGCTACGTGTACTCGAGGATGAAGTTCACGGACCACGACTGGGAAGTGCCCGGCATGCAGACAATGTACGTCTGCACGAAGTCGGACGGATCCCTGTACATCAACAACGACGAGAATCAGGACAAGACCGTGACGGACTACATTCAGAACGCAGCCCTCAAGGATGACGTGGTGGACCTGACAAACAGCGTCACCGCGGAGTACAATGAGCTTGTCTCCTCTGATCAGGATCTCTCGGATTACCTTGACGCCCTCTCGTCTGACATCGATCTGTCGGTCGGGCAGGCGCTTGCACAGCTCTCTGCGGAGAGCAGCACCGAGAGCGATACGGCGGCGGAGGGGACCGGCAAGTACGTGACGGCAAATGATACCGTAAACATCCGCAAGGAGCCCGATGAGAACGCGGATGTGATTGAGGTCACAAAGGTAGGTGACCGGTATGAGTACGTCGGTGATGCCGGAAACGGCTGGACAGAGATTCTCTGCAACGGCGAGAATGCCTATGTCCGGTCGGAGTACGTCTCGCTGGATGAGTAGCAGAGAACGCGATTGCTTTCGTTGGAGGGGGCACAAAGGAGGCAGGACATGTTTGGAACAATCAATGCTGCGGTGCTGGGAACCGGGCGCATCGCGGAGAAGATGGCAGAGACCATGAAGTCCGCAAGGAGGGTAAAGTGCTACGCCGTGGGATCGAGGAACCTCGACCGGGCGGTAGCCTTTGCAAAGAAGAATGGCTTCCGGAGGGCATACGGGTCCTATGAGGACCTCCTCACCGACAGGAAGGTGGATCTTGTTTACGTGGCAACGCCCCACAGTGAGCACTACCGGAATGCTCTTGCGGCACTGGAGGCGGGAAAGAACGTCCTCGTCGAGAAGCCGATCTGCGTGACGGAAAAGCAGGCAAAGAAGCTTGTCGAGACGGCGGAGGCAAAGAACCTCTTCCTCGGCGAGGCCATGTGGACGAGGTTCCTTCCCTTTGGAGAGAAGATCCGGGAGGTGCTGGGAAGCGGCGTCATCGGGGACCTGGTGTCCCTGACTGCCGATGTCGGCTGGAACATCCGCTCCGTGCCCCGCATGACGGACCCGGAGCTTGCAGGAGGAACCCTCCTGGACACCGGCATCTATGCCCTGAACTTTGCCTCGATGTTCTTTGGCGAGGATATCTACAAGATCCACTCCGTCTGCTCCTATACGGACAAGCACCTGGACGAGCAGGACAGCATCACACTGATCTACCGCGACGGGAGAGTGGCAGCGCTCTCCGCCTCGATGGTAGGTTGCTCTGCCTGCCAGGGCATCCTGACCGGCACAAAGGGATATGCGGTGGTGGACAACATCGTGAACTTCAGGTCGCTCACGGTCTATGACGCAAACGGAAAGAAACTTGCGGCGTACAAGAGACCCCGGCAGAAGACCGGCTTTGAGTACGAGCTTGCCGCTGCGGTCTCTGCAATCCGGGAGGGCAGAACCGAGTGCCGCGAGATGCCGCACCGGCAGAGCCTGTCCGAGATGCACATGATGGACTTCATCCGGAGCCAGATGGGTATTGTCTATCCCTTTGAGATCCGCGAGAAGCAGGAGGAGCAGCGCCGCCAGGCAGAGGAGGACAGAAAGGCTGCCCTTGCCCTGGAGGAGAAGGCAAAGGAGGCTCTGGCCACCAAGGAGGAAGAGGAGGAGCGCGGACAGATCGCATCCGACATCCAGGCCCAGGAGGCCATCGAGGGACACGTCAGCATCGGCGATGAGACGGACTATACCTTCGGCACCGCAGAGAGCGTTGCCGTGGATACCGGCGAGGAGGTGCACCTGCCCTCCGAGGATACGCTGGTTCACGCGGCGGGCGAGGCCATGAAGGAGGACGCAAGGCTGAAGGCCCAGGAAAAGGCGGGAAATCTTCCTGCCCCTTCCGAGCCGGAGCCTGCAGATGCCGGAGATGTCACGTCCTACATCGACATCCCGCTCCATGCAGGAAATTCCGCGGGGGCGGAGACGCCAGCGGACTATGGCACGCCGGAGAGCGCGCCGAACGCGGAAGACAGCAGGCAGTAAAAAGGAAAAACTATGGCAGAGAGAGTCATTGTGGGTATGTCCGGCGGAGTCGATTCCTCCGTCGCGGCATACCTTTTGCAGTCACAGGGATATGAGGTCATCGGCGTCACGATGCAGGTCTGGGACGCTGCCTGTTCGCTCCAGATGGAGCGCGAGGGCGGCTGCTGCGGCCAGGGCGCGGTGGACGATGCAAGGCGCGTCTGCGCGGGACTCGGTATTCCCTACTACGTGATGGGCTTCCGGGACATCTTTGAGGACAGGGTCATCCGGCCCTTTATTGAGGAGTACCTGAGAGGCAGAACTCCGAACCCCTGCATCGTCTGCAACCGGGACGTCAAGTGGGCAGCCATGATGAAGGCAAGGGCACAGGTCGGGGCGTCCTATGTCGCAACCGGGCACTATGCAAGAATCGAAAAGCTCGAAAACGGGCGCTATACGATTAAAAACTCCGTGACTGCAGCAAAGGACCAGACCTATGCCCTGTACCGCTTAAGCCAGGAACAGCTCGCTGCGACCCTGATGCCGGTGGGAGATTACCACAAGCCGGAGGTGCGGGCGATTGCAGAGAAGGAGGGAATCGCGGTTGCCAAGAAACCCGACTCCGAGGAGATCTGCTTTGTCACAGATGACGACTACGCGGGCTACATCGATGCGCATGCAGAAGGAAGAGTCCCGGGACCCGGCCGCTTTGTGACAAAGGACGGAAGGGACCTTGGCCCGAATAAGGGCATCACCCACTATACGATCGGGCAGAGAAAGCACCTTGGCCTCTCGATGGGACACCCTGTGTTTGTTACGGACATCGACGCAAAGACAGGAAACGTCACCATCGGAGACGATGCGGATGTCTACGGCACGGAGCTTGTCTGCAGCGATCTCAACTTCATGGCAGTTCCGGACATGGAGATCGGAGAAACGGTCCGGCTTTCGGGAAAGATCCGGTACGGGGGAAAGCCCGCACCCTGTACCGTGGAGAAGACCGGCCCCGATACTCTGAGGGCATTCTTTGATGAACCGGTCCGGGCCATCACACCGGGGCAGTCCGCCGTCTTCTACGAGGGCGATCACATCTATGCGGGCGGCACGATCGACCGGAAGATCCGGTAGGCACAGGGATCACCTTTGACAAGGCAAATAAAAAGCACAGGGTGGCAGCTGCCATCCTGTGCTTTTTTTACGCAGGCCATCAGGGCGGACTGGCCCGGAACTCGGAAGTCGAAAAATGCAAAATGAATCTGCAGGGATGCCTTTGAAAAACCATGCCGAATCCGCTATCCTCGCGCCAGGGATGATACAGGACTGAAAGCAGACGCCGTGTATCAGGGGGGATGACGGCAGATATTCCCTCATTGAGATCAGAACCGGGAAAGAACAAATCCCGGAGGCGGAGAAGATGCTGCTCCGCTTCCGGAATGCCATTCGAAAACACAATGAGAGAGCCTTCCCGAATTCAGAACCGCGAAGACCTGTATTTCAGGAACCCGCTGCTCTGATCGACAGATGCGCAAAAGCTCCGATGGGGGATACCACAGCGAATGGCGTTAAGATCGTCCCTGTGGGGTGCCTTCGGGACTGATACAGGTCATCATAGCGGATGGACCACGGGGGCTTTTTTCTCAAAGGTGGTATAGCTGTTAAAACCACAAGAGCGAAGCAGAGCCTCTGCCTTGTCAAAGCCCTTCCCGACGCCTTCCGGCACATGGGCGTCGGCACCGATGGTGATTTTTCTCCCGCCAAGCTCACGGTAGAGAAGAATGGTATCCCGCCCGGGATTGGTCTCCCGGTAGATGGACAGATCGGAAGAATCAGCACCTGCAGCCTTTGCAATCGCCTGGGTATTGACCTCCAGGGCGGTGCCGCGGGCGATGAGAATCCGCAGAATCTCTTCAATTACATCCCGGTTCGCTGCAAAGCAGTAGGAACCGTAGGACTGGCCCTTTCTATTGAGAAAGGACAGAAGCTCCGGATCCTCCTGCTGGATTGCATAGCGCAGCACGTAGTCGAGATGCCCAAGGCTCTGGAAGAAGTCATAGCGCTGCACCATATCCAGTGTGTGGGCAAAGTAGTTCCAAACGCGCTCTGCAACGGAGGCACCGGCAAAGTAGTCCGGGTAGTAGGGATCACCGTGATGGCAGGAGTGGACAGAGCCGATGAGAAAGTCGAGCTCCCTGTGGTCATTCACAAGGGAAAGAGTCTCCTCTTCAAAGCCCTCTGCAAGACCAACCTCAATTCCGGAGAAGATTCGGATCTGATCTCCATACAGCTCCCGCATCCGGGAGAGATCTGCCAGATAGGCTTTCATATCAACCGAAAATGGTGCACCCAGGTCCTCCTTGGGTGTGTTTGCATAGGGCCAGTCCGGGTCAAAGTGTTCCGTAAAGCAGATGGAAGACAGTCCCGCCTTTATGGCAGCCAGAAAGAGTGAAGATGAAAGTCTGACAGGATGGCCATTCGAATCCTTCCTTTTAGCGTGAGAAACCGGCATCGACCGCGGGATTCGCGCCGAAAACATCAGAAAATCAGCGTTGGATACTTCATCGACACGTTCGGCGGTACCTGCCGTAAACTTTCGCAAAAGTTCACAAAGAGCACTTGAAAAAACCCCTTGGATTGCGTTAATATATAGGCGCTGACAAAAATTTATCAATGTTATCCTGATAAATCAATCTCAAATTTTAGGAGGATACTAAAATGGCAGTAAGAGTAGCTATCAATGGTTTTGGTCGTATCGGCCGCCTGGCTTTCAGACAGATGTTCCAGGCTGAGGGATATGAGGTTGTCGCTATCAACGATCTGACCTCCCCCGACATGCTGGCATATCTCCTGAAGTATGACACCACTCATGGTGCATATCAGGGAAAGGTCGAGTCCACTGACCACTCCATTATCGTTGACGGCAAGGAGATCGAGATCTACAAGGAGAAGGACGCAGCTAACCTTCCTTGGAAGGAGCTCGACATCGATGTCGTCCTTGAGTGCACTGGCTTCTATACCTCCAAGGATAAGGCTATGGCTCACATCACTGCTGGCGCAAAGCACGTCGTCATCTCCGCTCCTGCTGGCAAGGATCTGAAGACCATCGTTTACAACGTCAACCACAAGACTGTTACCGCTGAGGATCAGATCATCTCCGCTGCATCCTGCACCACCAACTGCCTCGCTCCTATGGCAAAGGCTCTGAACGACCTCGCTCCGATCGAGTCCGGCTTCATGACCACTGTCCACGCTTACACTGGCGATCAGATGGTTCTCGATGGACCTCAGAGAAAGGGCAACAAGAGAAGATCCAGAGCAGCTGCTCAGAACATCGTTCCCGCATCCTCCGGCGCAGCTAAGGCAATCGGCCTTGTTCTTCCTGAGCTCGATGGCAAGCTGAACGGCGCTGCACAGCGTGTTCCGGTTCCGACTGGATCCACCACCATCCTTGATGCTGTTGTTGACAAGGTAGTCACCGCTGACGAGGTCAACGCACAGATGAAGGCTGAGGAGACCGAGTCCTTCGCATACAACGAGGATGAGATCGTTTCCTCCGATATCATCAACAGCACTGCTGGTTCCATCTTCGATGCTACTCAGACCAAGGTTCTTCCTATGGCTGGCGGCAAGACTCTTGTCCAGGTTGTTTCCTGGTATGACAATGAGAACTCCTACACGAGCCAGATGGTTCGTACCATCAAGTACTTTGGTTCTCTGCTGAACAAGTAATTGACCAGAAACTGGTAATCAGATAGCGATCTGAGACGAGGTCCGGTGCCTTTCGTGGGCCCGGACCTCGTTTATTGAGTTAAAGTTTTAAGGAGGCCATCATGGCAGCATTAAACAAGAAGACAGTTGACGATTTCAACGCCGCTGGCAGAAGAGTTCTGGTCAGATGCGACTTCAATGTCCCGCTCAAGAACGGGGAGATCACCGATGAGACCCGTATCGTTGCCGCTCTGCCCACCATTCAGAAGCTGATCGATGAGGGCGCAAAGGTCATCCTCTGCTCCCATCTCGGCAAGGTCAAGAATGGACCCAACGAGGGTGAGTCCCTGGCACCGGTTGCAAAGCGCCTTTCCGAGAAGCTCGGCAAGGAAGTCAAGTTCATCTCCGACTATCATGTCACCGGAGATGCAGCAACCAAGGCTGTCGCAGAGATGAAGGACGGCGACGTCATTCTCCTGCAGAACACCCGGTTCCGCGGCAAGGAAGAGACCAAGCCCGCTGAGGCTGGTGAGGGCTTTGCAAAGGAGCTCGCTGATCTCGCTGACGACTATGTCTGCGATGCATTCGGTTCCGCACACAGAGCACACGCTTCCGTCTCCGTTGTTACCAAGTACATCCGCGAGAAGGGCGGCACCTGCGCGGTCGGCTATCTGATGCAGAAGGAGATCAAGTTCCTGGGCAATGCCGTTGAGAACCCGGTTCGTCCTTTCGTCGCCATCCTCGGCGGTGCAAAGGTTGCAGACAAGCTGAACGTCATCTCCAACCTGCTTGAGAAGTGCGATACCCTGATCATCGGCGGCGGCATGGCTTATACCTTCGCAAAGGCACAGGGCTATGAGATCGGCAAGTCCCTTGTCGATGACACCAAGCTCGACTACTGCAAGGAGATGATCGAGAAGGCAAAGAGCCTTGGCAAGACCCTGCTCCTGCCTGTAGATGCTGTGATCACGGATCACTTCCCGGATCCGATCGATGATGCCACCATCGCTACCGAGGTTGTCGACATCGACAAGATCCCGGCTGACAAGATGGGCATGGATATCGGACCGAAGACCAGAAAGCTCTATGCAGATGCCATCAAGTCCGCAAAGACCGTTGTCTGGAACGGACCGATGGGTGTGTTCGAGAACCCGATCCTTGCTGAGGGCACAAAGTCTGTTGCACAGGCTATGGCAGATGCAGATGCTACCACCATCATCGGCGGCGGCGATTCCGCAGCAGCTGTCAACCAGCTCGGCTTTGCCTCCAAGATGAGCCACATCTCCACCGGCGGCGGTGCTTCCCTGGAGTTCCTTGAGGGCAAGCAGCTTCCCGGCGTTTACGCAGCAGACGACAAGGACTGAACCAGTCCAAACCTTTAGGAGGATATTAAAATGGCGCGCAGAAAGATTATTGCCGGCAACTGGAAGATGAACAAGACCCCCAGTGAGGCAAAGGAACTTGTTGAGACCTTAAAGCCCCTTGTCAACAACCCGGATGTGGATGTTGTGTACTGCGTCCCCGCAATCGACATCACGACCGTCGGCGAGGCCATCAAGGGAACCAACGTCATGCTCGGCGCTGAGAACATGTCCGATCAGGACAAGGGTGCATACACCGGAGAGATCTCCGCTGCCATGCTCCTGGATGCCGGCGTGAAGTTCGTCATCATCGGCCACTCCGAGAGAAGAGGCTACTATCATGAGGACGATGCATTCCTGAACCGCAAGGTCCTCAAGGCATTCGAGAACGGCCTTACTCCGATCCTTTGCTGCGGGGAGTCTCTCGAGCAGAGAGAGTCTGGTGTGACCCTCGACTGGATCCGCCTTCAGATCAAGTCCGATCTGCAGGGTGTGACCAGGGAGCAGGCTGCTTCCATGGTCATCGCTTATGAGCCCATCTGGGCGATCGGCACCGGCAAGACCGCAACTTCTGATCAGGCAGAGGAAGTCTGCGGCGCAATCCGCAAGACCATCGCTGAGATCTATGATGAAGAGACTGCTGAGAAGATCCGCATTCAGTACGGCGGATCCATGAATGCCGGCAACTGCAAGGAGCTCCTTGCAAAGCCCGACATCGACGGCGGCCTGATCGGCGGCGCTGCACTTAAGCCCGACTTCGGAAAGATCGTCAATTACGACAAGTAAGGAAAAACGGATTGAAAGAGGGAGCCAGCCGGCAATGCCGGCTGACTCCTTTGCTGTTGGACGAAAAAAGAGGGAGGAGAATCGTGCCGCCGTGCGCGGTAAAAGGGTTGGGGAGGACAATCAGAGAACCAGACTCGGGGCGGTGTAAACCCTTGCGAGCAGCTCCTGGTTCAAGGCATACAGTCCCTTCGCATCCGATCCATACAGCTGGAACTTCTTGATGAGATCCTCTGCGTTCTTCTCCTCTTCGCCCTGCTCCCTGACAAACCAGTCAAAGCACTGCATAGTCCGATAGTCGTGGACGGCATCGGCAGCAGCGTAGATGGTATTGATGAGGGAGGTCACGTACTGCTCGTGCGCAAGGGCAAGCTTCAGCGGGTCCCTGGCACCGTCATAGACGGCATCCGGCTTTGCAACGGCATCCAGGGTCACGTGTTCCCCGTTGTTGTGCAGGTACTGGCGCATCAGCATGGCGTGATCCCGCTCCTCCTGCGCCTGCACCTCATACCAGTGGGCAAAGCCGTCCAGGCCAAGGTCGCTGTAGTAGTTCGAGAAGTCGAGATACAGATAGGCGGAGTAAAACTCCTTGTTGATCTGGGTGTTGATGAGCTCCTTTACTTTGGTATCCAGCATGGTCTCTCCTTTCTGCGACGGGGAATCCGAATCGCCCCGCCTGCGTTGACATGGATGGATACTGCCATTATAGGGGAGATGCCGGACGCCGAACAGAGATTTCGAAAAATTTCAGATTCCGGACATCCCGGGGAGCCGAAGCTTGCGAACAGCACCGGAGAACGGGAACCGGGAAACGAGAAATGGGGCGCTTTTTCCTATGCAGGATGGGCGAACGGGAGCAGACAAGACGCTTCAGAAAGGAAAAGATCATGATCTATACGGTTACCCTGAATCCCTCGCTGGACTATCTTTTTACCGTAGAGGATTTCAAACTGGGGATGACAAACCGCACCACATCGGAGGAGCTGCTTCCCGGCGGGAAGGGCATCAATGTCTCCATCGTGCTGCAGCGTCTGGGTCTGTCCTCCACGGCCCTTGGCTTTGTCGCGGGCTTTACCGGGGAGGAGATCCGGCGGCGCCTCGACGCGATGGGCCTTGCCACAGACTTCGTTTCGGTCCCGGAGGGTTTCTCCCGGATCAACTGCAAGCTCAAAAACGCGGAGGGCACGGAGATCAACGGCTGCGGCCCGAGCGTCGGAGAGAAGGAGGTGTCTGCACTTGTGCAAAAGCTGGATCCCCTCACCAGGGGGGACATCCTGGTCCTCTCCGGCAGCATCCCAAAGCCGCTCCCCGCGGATTTCTACGCGAGGATCCTTGCGCGGCTGTCAGGCCGCGGGGTCCTGACTGTCGTCGATGCCACGGGCGCGTCTTTGCTCGCGGCCCTTCCGTACCACCCTTTTCTTGTCAAGTCTCCCTGGGCAGAGAGGGCGCGCTTTTGTCGGCGGGGGACGGGAGCGTGATGGAGGCGGCAGCGCCAAAGGGGAAGCTGATCAATGCGGTCGGCGCCGGGGACTCCATGGTGGCGGGGTTTGTGGCCGGATGGCTTGAGAGCAGAAGCTACGCACACGCCTTCCGCATGGGACTTGCCGCAGGGAGCGCCAGCGCCTTCTCCGAGCACCTTGCAGAAAGAGAGAACGTGGAGCAGCTCCTCTCCCAGATGGAAAACGGAAGAAACGGATAACAGAAAAGAGCCGCAGCCAGCTGGCTGCGGCTCTTTTGCGGGACCCGGAATCCGGATGCCGTCTCAGTCGTCTGTGTAGGGGAGGATCGGCCAGGTGATGGCAGGCTCCACATATCCCGTGTAATTGACGCCGGTGATGCTGGACGAAAGCTGCAGGTGTTTTGCGATGGCATCGGCATCTGCAAAGGCGAGCGTCTGCAGGGAGAAGAGCATCGCGGTGGGATCTCCGTTTCCGAGGAACGCGCGGTCCGGCGCGGAGTCCAGAAAGCAGTGCTCGATCAGCGCGGACTCCATGCCGTAGGCGGTTGCGCGGCGGGTGATCCCGTAGTAGTCCCCGTTCTCCCCGACCCGGTACTTGATTCCCCGGACGTTGAGCCCCAGGGCGTGCAGCTCATTGAGCTCGGTCTGCGCAAAGAAGGCCTCCCTTGGAAACAGGGTGGGATCGATGGAGACATAGACTTCCGATCCGTACTTGTTGGGAATCGATCCGCTTGCATTGAAGTGCAGGCAGACAAAAAAGTCGGCGTTCACGCTCTTTGCATAGTCGACGCGGTCCTTCAGGGACAGCTCGGTGTCGCCGGTGCGGGTCAGGCAGACCTCCACGTTGTCGTAGTTTGCCAGATAGGCCTGTATCTGCTGGGCGAGATACAGGGTCATGACGCCCTCTGCAAAGGGCGGCTTGACCGCACCGAGCTCAGCCCCGCCGTGCCCGGGATCGAGGACGATCACGGTCTTTCCCTCCGCGGATTTTGCTTCTGCCTCCATGGTGCTTCCTCCGGATAAAACCAGGGACAGAGCGCAGATGGCTGCCAGGGCAGCGGACAAGATTGCTTTTCTGCTTTTTGATTTCAAAACATACGTCTCCTTTCTCAATGCTCACAGAACTGCATTATACTACGGCAGACAAAAGATGTGGAGAAAGACAGGAAAAGCTTCCCGGATAGACAAGCGCATTGGCCTGTGACGTGTTCTGCGGGCTTGAGCGCTTTTTGGGCTTGCGGCAATAGTGAATACAAACTTTCGCAGCCATTAACCGGCAGCTTGTCCCGGTGGATCTTCTCCGCATGCAGCCTGTTGTGAACCACAAGATAATATTTGTGAGGATATCATACATATTCTACGGTTTATGACTAAGAAATTCTGTTTTTCAAATCCTATTGCTTTTATCATTTGATCATCAGCAGAGCGGACAGGCCGGCCCGGATGCTTTCAGAAAATTGCGTAACCTGCCAGCAAGGAAATATGGCGGAATTGAAGAGGCGAGGAGAAATAAATGAAGATAAAGGCAAAAGATGGCAGCAAAGTCTCTGCTGCGGAACAGTTTGGCTACTTCTGCGGCGACTTCGGCGGAAGCATGGTGAACCTGTATATAAGCGTATTCTATCTTGTTTTTTGTACCTACGTACTTGGAATGAGCACGAAATTCATGGCGGGCTATTTCTTGTGGCTAGAGTCTGGGACGCGGTCAACGATCCGATGATCGGTTCACTGCCGGATCGCTTTACTCTTGGCAAGAGCGGAGATAAATTCAAACCATGGGTCAGAGTCTTTATCATTCCCCTTGCGGTCTCCGGCCTTCTGTGCTTTGCGAATGTCTCGGGGTTCCCAGACTTGTTCAAGCACATCTGGGTCTCTGCAGTCTATATTTTCTACGGCATGGCTTATACGGGAACATCAATGCCTTATGGAGCCATGGCTTCGGTGATCACCGATGATCCGATCGAGCGCACAAAGCTTTCACGTGCCAGAGCTTTCGGCGGCATGGGCGTCGGCCTTCTGTATATCCCGATTGTCAATCTTGTCATCTGGGACAAGCAGGGCAATCCGAACAGCAGCGGCTACTTCCTCATGGCGATTGTGAGCGGCCTTGCGTCTATTGTTTTCTATAGTCTGATGCTCAAGCTGTCGAAAGAGAGAATTCATCAGGATAAGAAGTACGCCAAAGACGCAAAGACCAGTTATTCGTTTTTCCGTGTTGTAAAAGAAGTATTCACAAACCGCGCTATGGTAGGCCTTATGGTTGCGACAATTGGCGCTCTGTTTGGCGCTAGTCAGAGCATGTCCAGCTATGTGTACAAGGAATTCTATCATGATCCAAGAGCCATGGCGTGGGGAGCAATCATCGGTCTTCCTGCAATGTTACTTTCCTTTTTCCTTGTTCCCAAGCTTGCCAAAAAGCTGGGCAGCCGCAAACTCATTTTGTTTGCTTCCATTTATACCATTGTCCTGTATACGGTTCTGTATGTTGTTGTCATCCCGAATGTCTACGCCTTTATGATGATCAAAGGAATACAAGACTGGTGACCGTTCAGATGGCACGATGTATTCCATGTATCAATTTTCGAGAAAAATCGGCACAGCGGTGGTCTCTTCCCTGACGACAGCGCTGATCGGCGTCGCGGGCTATGTGTCGGGGGCAGCCACGCAGGCGCCGGGTTTTGGGGACAGCATCCGCAGGTATATGATGGCTCTTCCGGTGATCGGCGCTGTGGTCATGCTCATAGGAATTGGACTGATCTTTCCGCTGAATAAGAAGAAGGAAGAAGACATGTACCGTGTACTCTCGGAGCGCAGAAAGGCAGCAGCAAAAGAGGAATGATCGATGAGAGAAATAGAAAAAATGGTTTCAGGAGGGAAGATCCGGGGACTTTCCATGGAAGATGGGACCGTTCAGTTCCGGGGTATTCGATACGCGACGGCGAAGCGCTGGTGCTATCCTCAGCCAGTGGAGAAGTGGAGCGGTGTTTATGACGCCACCAAGTTCGGAGCTGCCTGCGTTCAGGGAAGAACATTCAGACCGGAAAAGGAGCAGAAACCAGAGCCATTTTACTATAGGGAGTTTCGCAGGGGACTTGATTTTACGTACAGTGAGGACTGCCTCTTTCTGAATATTTACGCCCCTGAGGAGGCCAAAAAGGCACCTGTTTTGTTATTCATACACGGGGGAGCCTTCATGGGCGGATGCGGAAATGAATTGCACATGGATGGAACGGCCTATGCCCGCCGGAACTTTGTCTTTGTGTCGATCAACTACCGCCTGGGACCGCTTGGCTTTCTTGCGGACAGACAGCTGGCGGAAGAAGCAGGCCACACGGGAAATTATGGGCTGTATGATCAGCTGGAGGCAATTCGCTGGGTCTATTATCATATCGCTGATTTTGGAGGAGATCCGGAAAACATAACGCTCTTCGGCCAATCCGCAGGCGCTATGAGCATCCAGCAGCACGTACTCTCGCCGCTTACAAAACCGTATTTTCATGCGGTGTATATGGCAAGCGGCGGCGGGATTTCCAGAAATTTCACAGATGTCACCCCCGTGGAGGACAGCTATGAGTACTGTGCAAGACTCACGAGTCTCCTTGGCAGGAGTCCGCAGGAATGGCGGAAACATCCTGTCAAAGATGTATTCGCAGCATTTGAAAGAGTGGCGGATTCGGAGCTTCTTTCCCATTACTGTCCGCATGTAGACGGAAGACTGATTCCCAAAACGCCGTCAGAAGCCTTGGAGGAGGGGGCGGCGAAGGATGTTCCCTATCTGCTGAGCACCAATTCTGAGGATATGGCGCCCGAAATCCTTGCGCCTATGGCAAAGAATTGGTGTGAGGCCATGAATGACAGAAATCGGAACAGGGCCTATTATTTTCAGTTTTCCAGGCATATGCCGGGAGACAATTCGGGAGCTTTCCACTCCGCTGAACTCTGGTATACGATGGGCACGCTTGAGAAATGCTGGCGCCCGCTCACGGACTGGGATTATTCTCTGCAGGAAGCATTGCTTGCGTGCCTTGGAAGCTTTATGAAGACGGGAACGCCGCAAAGTCCCCTTGTACCAGAATGGAAACCGTATACGGAGAAGAGCCGGGACAGACTGGAATTTGGCGATAAAGTGATAAGCCAAATCAGGGACTGACGATCGCGATAAACTCTTTACATACGGGGCTGGCGCCGGTATTCCCTGGGCGTCAGCCCATATTTTTTCCTAAAGAGCTTGGTAAAATAATTGGTGTCCGTGATCCCGACAGCAGCACTGATCTGTTGGATCGAGTCTGTTGTTGTAAGAAGCATAGAAGCGGCGTGTTTCAGACGGATGTCCCGCAGGCAGGCCGCTGGCGTCTGCCCTGTTTCCCCTCGGAATTGTTTGATCATGTAGCTCTCTGATACCTGGAGTTCATTGGCGAGTTTTTTGCTTTGGACGACAACATTGCAGAGGGCCTGGATCATATTTTCCGTTATGGAGTGCACCTGACTCTCGGAAGAAGCCAGCTCGATCTCCTGGAACGCCATAAACGTAATCTTGTGAATAATATGCGCGGGTACGCCCGCATCATAGGCGGCAATTCTGGCCATTGTCCGCAAGGAAGCAGCTCCTCCCTTGCTGGCAGGCAGGTTTTTCTTAAAGTTGTTGAGATAAAGCCCTGAAGCATGGAATGCCATTTCTCTCTGATATTTCATCGCCTTCGGAAAGTCTCCCGCGCGGATGGCATTCATAAAATCGTGTTCTGTGGCATAGTGCAGCTCCAGATTTTTATTGCTGACCTAAGAAATCCAGATTGGCAGCTTCGAGCACGGATTGAAAGACCGTATTTGCCTGTGAAGAAGGAAGGACAGGGAGGCTCCCATAGCCGATCAGCAGGTCATACTGCTGATCGGAAGAAAGGGAGAACTTACGGCCAATTCGGCTGCACAGGGAGGCGTCCATTCTCTCTGAGAGATAGGGTCCCGCCAGGATAGGCTGATTGTCGGCATAGAAGAGAAGAATATGTACGTGAAGGGCATCCTCGAGATGATGAACGCGGGTTTTGTCCGACTTTTCCAGAATCATGGAAAGAGCATCCGGGTGCAGCCAGCTCTGGGCGGGAAGCAGCAGATACCGGCTGCAGAAGTCTCGGACCTCGGCTTCTGTGCAGGGGCTGGTAAAGGGAAGCCGGAAAATCTTTTCGATCATGGCTGCAGGAATTTGTAACCTCTTGGGCAGTGCTGTCATATC
>ONMH01000060.1 GCA_900318875.1 uncultured Lachnospiraceae bacterium
CGCTTAACCTATAGATCCGGGGGAGACCGACTATGCTCCCTGTGTATCGCAAGATACACGAGCATCCGCTAATGCGATCGCTTGATCGCTGGGATGCGAGGTTCTCTGCTCTGGCAGAAAGACAGTAATCCAAAGTCTGCGAATGATGCACGATTACTGCAGATTGCCACCAGTAAGAACCACCATGGCTTGCCGTTGGGAGTAGTCAGTGATCCGCAGCAGCAGTACCAGCCTGCTCCTCCTGGATGCGGCGGATGAGATCCTGGTAGTCACTCCCGTACTTTTCATACAGCGGCTGCATGGCTTTTTTCATCTCCTGCCGGTCTGAATCAGAGACCGGAATCACCGTACAGCCCCCGGCAAGCGCCTCCTGCCTTGCCTTCTCCTCCTGCTCCTTCCACTTTTCCTTCTCATAGATTCCGCAGCGCAGGCGCGCAGGGTCTTCTGGTCCTCCTCCGAGAGCGCCGAGAGCGTCGTCTCCGAGATCAGCTGCAGTTCCGGGATCCGGATGTGCTCATCCTCCCAGAAGTACGGTGCCACCTGATAGTGCTCCATGGCAGCATAGCTGTTCCAGTTGTTCTCGGCGCCGTCCACGCTCCCCTGCTGGAGTCCCGCGTATACGTCCTCATAGTTCATCGGGACCGGGGTCGCCCCAAGAGCCTTTACCATGTCCTCCATGATGCCGGACTGCTGTACCCGGATGAGCCTGCCCTGGAGGTCCCCCATCCCGGACACCGGGTCGCGGAAGTAGAAGCTCCTGACCCCTGCGTCATACCAGGACAGGGCGACCATGCCAGTGCCGGCAAAGGAGTCCATGATCTCCTGACCGATCTCGCCGTCCAGAACCTTCCACATGCTCTCTGAGCTGTCATATAGATAAGGAAGCATCAGCACGACAGTCTCCGGGTTGTAGTCCTCCAGCGTGTACAGGGAGCAGCGGACCATGTCAATGCCGTCCCAGGACAGCTCCTGCACCGTGGAGATCTCGTCCCCGAGCTCTGCCTGCGGGTAGACCAGGACTTCCACCCGGCCATCTGTGCGCTCCTTCACAAGGTCTGCGAAGTAGGTCGCCCCCTGGGTAGTGGGGTAGTCCTTCGTCTGGTTCTCCGCATAGGTTAAAACGACCTGGGGCACAGTTTCCTTCTTTCTTCCAAAGAGCAGGAACAGGGAAGCCCCTGCAGCAAGCAGCGCTGCCCCCAGGAGGCCAATCCAGAGCCGCCTCATCCTTTCTGATCCCGGTGCACGGAATGCGCTTCAATCCGCGACTCACAGAACGCGTACAGGGATTCCCTGTCCTGTCCCAGAATCCGGTTGGTCAGAAGATAGGCGTGCTGTCCGTCCGGCACGGCAAGGAGCATCTTCGGCCTTTTCTGCACGTAGTGAAAGTCGTGCCAGCGGATGGTCTGCCGGTGATCCTTCACCCGGATGTGCATCCCGACATCGTCAAAAGATATGGTGGTGTCCACAGGGATCTTCTTCGCCTCCTTCGCGGCGGCAATGCCCATCGCAAGCGGCTGGATCACCGGAAACACCAAAATGCCGATGACAATCAGCACTTTTCCGAGAAGGTTCGTCTCCGAAAAGCGGGATATGGCAAGGGCGATCATCGCTGCGGTGAAGACGAAGTTGATGACCGCCATCCAGGAGCGGTAGGTGTTCTCCAGCCGAAACCAGAAAAAGTCCGACGCCGTATTGCGAAACGTGTACTCATAACTCATATCAAACGCTCTCCCACCCTGTTGCAGGCGCACCTCTTTTAAATGCGCCAAAACGGGCAGTCTGCAGAGACCGCCCGCCATAATCAGGGGAAACAAATGATGCTGTTACCGGAGTCCACCGGTGTAGCCGAATGCCCAAGGCAGGCACAGGCTGATCGCCGGAATAAAGGTGATGAGAAGCAGGGCAATGATCATCATGACATAAAAGGGCAGCTCTGCCTTGACCACCTTCTCCATCGGGCGCTTTGCAATGGCGGAGCCGATGAAGAGGACGGATCCAACGGGAGGGGTCAGAAGGCCGATGCCGCAGTTGAGCACCAGGATGATGCCGTACTGAATCGGATCGATGCCGATCGCCGTGGCGATGGGAAGCAGGATCGGCGTGGAGATCAGGATGATCGGCGCCATATCCATGATGCAGCCAAGGAGCAGCAGGATCAGGTTCAGGAGCAGCGCGATGATATAGGGGTTGTCGGAGACACCCTCAATGGCCCTTGCGGCAAGTTCCGGCACGTGGAGCTGTGTCAGAAGATAGCCGAACACGCTGGACGTGGAGATCAGGATGAGCACGATGCTCAGGGTATCCACGCACTGGTCCAGTGCCTTCCAGACGCCCTTCCAGGTCAGTCCCTTGTAGACGTAGACGGAGACGATCAGGGAGTAGATGACCGCGATGGCGGCGGACTCAGTTGCCGTGAAGAGTCCTGCCACGACGCCGATGACGACGATCAGAAGAGCAGACAGTGCCCAGATCGAGCGGACCAGCTCACGGCCGAGACGCTTGATCGAGAACTTATCTCCCTTGGGATAGTGGCGCTTCTTGGAAATGAAGTAGGAGCCGATCATCAGGGAGATTGCCAGAACCGCACCCGGAAGATAGCCTGCCAGGAACAGAGAGCCGACGGAGATTCCGCCCGCTGTGGTCGCATAGATGACCATGTTGTGAGAAGGGGGAACCAGCATGCCCTCCACGGAGGAGGAGATCGTGACGGCCGTCGAGAAGTCGACGTCATACCCGCGGTCCACCATCATCGGGATCTCGAGGGAGCCCAGGGAAGCGGTATCCGCAGAAGCGGATCCGGAGATGCCGCCGAAGAAGTAGGATGCCACGATGTTCACCATGGCAAGGCCGCCGGTCATCCAGCCGACACAGGCATCTGCCAGATCCAGCAGCTTTTCCGAAATACCGCCGGAGCCCATCAGAACACCCATCGTGATGAAGAACGGAACCGCCATCAGGGAGAAGGAACTGATTCCCTTGACCATTCTCTGGCAGAGAATCGAGAGATTGGTACCCTGGTAAATCAGCGTCATGATCGAGGAGAGCGCCACCGCGTAGGCGATGGGAAAGCGCAGAAAGATCATGACAAGGAAGGAGATCAAAAGAATTGCGATTGCTGCACTCTGACTCATGCCTTTGCCTCCTTGTCATCCGGAATGAAGAACGCCTCGATATGCTTGGTGACCTGCTCGATCTCGAAGACGATCATGAAGAAGCCTGCCAGCGGAATCGGGAAGTACTGCCAAAACTTGGAAACCTTCGGCAGAGAGACCAGTCTGCCCTTCGCGCCGACCTGCAGGGCATACTGCATGCCGATCACCAGCATGATAATGCCGAGGATCAGTACGGCGATGTCCGCGACGACATCCAGGGTCTTGACGACCTTCTTCGGCAGATACCGGTCAAAGCTGGTCATGCGGATGTGGGCATTGCGCCGGATCGCCAGCGCTGCCGAAAGCACAGCCATATAGCTCATGAGAATGAGCACGATCTCCTCGGACCAGGCGGGATCCGGGATCACCAGCACAAAGCGGCCGATGACGGACTCCGTGGTGATGCAGATATCTGCGATCAGGAGGAGTTTGCAGATCAGCATCAGCAGTTTGTACATCTTGTCGTACACCGCATCTGCCTTTTTGAGTTTTTGAAATATTTCAGGCATTGAAAAACCTCCAGCTCAGAAAAAACGAAGCGGCGGTGAATGCCGCCGCCCCGCTTATCACAAGATCAGGTGAATCGCTCAGTTTGCAAGGTCCAGGATCTTCTGGTACAGATCTGCGTTGTCCTTAGTTGCACTGTCGATGGTGTTCTTGCAGGCCTCCTGCCAAGGTGTCTTGTCCGGAACATCGACGATGTTGACGCCGGCTGCCTTGAGCTTCTCGATGGTCTCATCCTCGGTCTGCTGAGAAACCTGCTGATCGTAGTCCTGCGCCACTACAGCGGCATCTGCAAGGACCTTCTGCTGATTCTCGGTCAGGCTGTCATACGCACCGTCGGAGATGACGATCTCGATGACGCCCAGGGTGTGCTCATCGCGGATCAGGTTCGGAGCGACCTCCTGGAACGCGTTGGACATGTAGTTCGGAACGGGCTGCTCTGCGCCGTCAACCACGCCGGTCTGCAGGGCGGAGTAGAGCTCGTTGAAATCAACAACCGTCGGGTTGGCGCCGAGGTCATTCACCATGCCGGTCATGATCGGGTCATTGGAGACACGCAGCTTCATGCCCTTTAAGTCCTCAATGCCGGAGATCGGATTCACCGTGAAGAAATCACGGAAGCCCTCCTCGCCGTAGAACAGGCCGCGCACGCCGGTACCGACTTCCTCGGACTCATTCAGGAACTCCTGTGCCACGTCACTCTTTGCGAACTTCCAGAAGTGATCCCGGGAGACGAAGGTGAAGGGTACGGTCAGGAGCGAAGTCTTGGTGCAGCCGTAGTTGGAAAGAGCGAAGGCGGAGATACGGGCGATGTCAATGTCGTTGCCGCCTGCCGTCATGGTGTCGAGGACGGCAGACTCATCGCCGAGAACGCCGGAGCCCTGCAGGTCGATCTTGATAGAGCCGCCGGACATAGTCTCCACAGCCTCCTTGAACTTGGTATCAACCTTGCCGACGGTTGTGGTATCCAGCGGGTTGACCTCAGCCATGGTCAGCGTGACTGCAGGATCTGCAGCTGCTGCCTCATTGACCTGGTACTCACCGTCACCTGCTGCAGCCTCTGTGGTGTCCGCAGCAGCTTCTGTGGTGTCTGCAGCAGCCTCTGTGGTATCCGCAGCAGCCTCCGTTGCCGCCGGTGCTGCCGCATCGGTGGCAGCTGTGGTGGAAGACGAAGTGCTGCTTCCGGAGAGGCCGCAACCAGCCATCATGGAAGCCGCCATAGCAGCGGTCAGGACAATTCCAACAAGTTTCTTTTTCATTCAGGTACCCCCAATCATTTCTACACTGCCCACGCTCATCTCTTGGGATCAGGCGTGGAAGCGCTTACTTTTTGTACATTTTTTATTATATGTTTCCGGTTTCTTCATGGATATAGTACGTTTTTTACATACGGGTATTATTTTTACCTGTTTTGTGCAAGATTTGGCCAGTCAGTGTCAGTGCCGGAAAGAGGGGCCCCTCCCTCCCGGGAAGGGCCCTCTCTCCGATCGTTCCTGTGCCGTTTTCAGTCCATCCTGGACTGGTATTCTGTGGGGCTCATGCCGGTCACCCGGCGAAAGACCTTGGCGAAGTAGTTGGGATCGGCGTAGCCCACGGTCTGTCCCACCTCCCGGATGTTTGTCTCCTTTTCCCCCAGCTTTTCCTTCGCCCGCTCGATCCGGTAGTCCGTCAGGTAGGAGACAAAGCTCTTCCCAAAGTGCTGTTTGAAGATCCGGCAGAAATAGGCATCGGCATAGCCAAAGTGTCCCGCCACATCCTGCACCGAGAGGTCCTCTGCAAAGTGCGCCTTCACGTAGGAGAGAATTCTGTCCTCCTGTTCCGGGGCCTCCTTCGGCTCTGCCGTGCTGGCATTCTCCCGGGGCGTCCTCCTTCCGGTCTCCTGGGCCACGCGGATGCCCTCCTCCACAGCGGCCGTCAGCTCCCTGTCGTCTGCAGGCTTCAGGATGTAGTCCAGCGCCCGGACAGAGATGGCCTTCTTGGCATAGGAGAACTCATCGAAAGCCGTGAGGAAGATGATGCTGCAGTCCCGGTCCGTCTCCCGGATCTTCTCCGCTGCCTCAAGTCCCGAGATCCCCGGCATCCGCACATCCAGGATCAGGATCTGCGGCTTCCAGACGGAATAGCACTCCAGCACCTCCCTGCCATTCTCCGCGCTCTGCACCTCGCAGGTCTCCCCAAACAGTTTTTTCAGCTTCTTCTCCAGCGCCATGCGCTCGATCTGCTCATCATCCGCAATCAGAATCCGTATCATCTCTCCTCTTTTCCTCTGTTCTTCCCCGGGCTCTTCTCCGGGAGCACGATCCGCACCGTGGTGCCCGTGCTGCCGCTCTCCAGTTCCATCCTACCGCCGGGATATCCCTGCCAGATCCTGCGGCAGATGTTGCCAAGGCCAATACCGAGTCCCTCTGCGCCGCCCTCCGGCGTCAGTGCCAGCTGCATCGCGGCCAGCTTGTCCTTTTCAATGCCGACACCGTCGTCCGAGACCTCGATCTCGCAGCCCTCTCCAAACGGGCGGAAGGAGATCACAAGACTTCCACCCTCCTCACGCACACCGATACCATGCACCACTGCATTCTCGACCAGGGGCTGGAGTGTGAAGACCGGCACACTGATCTGATCCGGGTTCAGGTTCTCCTCCACCACGAAGGAGAAGTTCAGCCTGCTGCCAAAGCGCATCTTCTGGAGATACAGGTAGTCCTTTGCGATGGCGATCTCCTGGGAGAGGGAGACGAACTGACTTGTCGTATGCAGGTTGTAGTGAAAGATGTTGGAGAGGGCCTTTGTCATCTGCGCAGTGGTCGGAGCATCTTCCAGCTCCGCCATCCCCGCAATCGTGTTCAGCGTGTTGAACAGGTAGTGGGGATGGATCTGGCTCTGCAGAAGATCGAGTTTTGCGGTCTCCAGCTGCTTTTCCATCTGGGTCCTCGAGAGCTCTGAGCGGTAGATCCGGTCCGAGAGCTCCTGATTTTCCCGCAGTACCCGGATGCTCTCCGCTGTCGCGTGCTTCATTGCATTGAAGTTTGTGATCAGGGTGCCGATCTCGTCCTGGTTCTTCACCGTCACATCTGCCCCGGAAAAATCCCCCTCCGCGATCTTCTCCGCAGCCCCGGAGAGCTTTGTCAGGGGATCCACGATGGATCCCGACAAAAGGCCTGTCAGCAGAAAGGAGCCTGCTGCCATCAGGATGACGGCAAGCCACATCCCTCCGCTCAGGACACGGTACAGGGGCTGCTTTGCCTCATACTGGGAGGAGCTGTCCTCCACCGTGAGGGAGATCAGACTGCTGGTATCGGAGAGCAGGGCATTCTGCCGGTCATAGACTTCATAGAGCTCTCTGATCGAGCCGTTCTGGTCGAGATCCAGCACGGCCACCGCATCCCTTGCCTTCTCATAACTGGCATAGGCGTTGCGAAGATTTCTTGTCCTCGCAAAGCGCTCGAGGCTGATCCTGTGCGCGTCATACGGAAGGAGGGAGAGCGCCTCCTGGGATGCGGCGCAGGCACGCTCGTAGCCCTGCCGGTTCTGGGAGGACCTTGCGCGCAGGTAGTTCTGAAAGGCAGTCTTCTCCGCAGCAAGGCATGTCTGCACGGATTCGCAGGCGGACAGATCGGAAAACCCCTGCCCGAGGTCCTTTGTCTCCCCGTTCTGAACGAGGATATTCAAGCTGGCGGCAAGCAGCACGACCGCGGCAAGACTCACGTTCACCACGTGCATCTTGGTCCGGATCGGCATGGCAAGCCACAATCGCCACAGTCGTCTCATATCAAATAACGTATCCTATTTGCAGGATGAACGGGATGCCGCTATAATGACCACACAAACAGAAGGAGGACGCCATGCCATCAGTTTTCAACGTTCTGGTCTGTATCCTGGCGCTGCTCGTCGGGGTCCTGATCGGCAAAAAGTATAAGGACTGGAAAGACGGAAAAAAGTAAGCGGCACAAAGACGCCGCATCGTCTTCCCCGCACTGCCAAATGCCCTGCATGTTCTTACATCTAAGAACGTGCAGGGCGTTTTTTAACCTGTTCTGTGTATCACAGCTCCGAAGCAGGACATCACTTCTCCGGATCTGCCACTGCCTCTGCATAGGCCTTCTCTGCGCCTTCCTTCCGGATCAGCGCAAGATCTTCACAGACCTTGTCAAAGAGTCCCGGGATCTTTGTCAGGTCCTGATCCCACATCTTGGTGTTGGAGAGGACGTCCTTCACGAGGGTCTTATCGTCAGCGTCCTTATGCTCCCAGTAGAAATCCAGTGCCCAGGCATCGTCCTGAACCTTGTACTCATTGCCCGCCGGTCTCCTGTTGACAAGGCCGTCAGCCTCTCTCCTCTGCATATCCGTGGTGTAGAAGGCGATATAGGCTGCAAAGCCCATGCAGAGGGCAGCGGGGAGCTTTCCGAACTTCTCCTGGTACTCCAGGAGGGACGGAAGATCTCTTGCCTTCCACTTCGAGGTCGAGTTCAGGCTGATGCTCATCAGCTGATGATCCACAAAGGGATTGTTGAAGCGGTCTGTCACGGCTGCGGCAAAGTTCTCGCAGTCCTTCTTGTCGAGGGGAAGGATCGGGATGACCTCGTCAAAGAGGAGCTTGTTCATGAAGGAATGAATGGTGTCATCCTGCATGCACTCACGCACAATGTTCTTGCCGGCAAGGTAAGAGCCAAGGACAAAACCGGTGTGGGCTCCGTTCAGGATTCTGACCTTTCTCTTCTTGTACGGTGCCACCTCCGGCACGACGTGGACATTCAAACCTGCCCTCTTGAAGGGAAGCTTGTCCTCGAGCTCCTTCGGTCCCTCGATGTACCATACGCCAAAGACTTCTCCGACGTCCTTGAGCTGGTCCTCATATCCGTTCTCCCGGTCCATCTCCTCATTTTCCTTCGGATCGCGAATGCGGCCGGGGACAATCCTGTCGACGAGTGTGGAGCAGAAGAGGCAGTCGTTCTGGATGTAGTCTGCGAAGTCCTCTCCCCAGCCCCAGTCCGCGCAGTGCTGTAAGATGCACTTCTTCAGCTCCTGGCCGTTGTTGTCGATCAGCTCGCAGGAGAGGAAGACAATGCCGGGCTTTCCGGCAAGGAAGCGCTCATGAAGAAGAACCGCTGCCTTTGCAGGGAAGGAAGTCGGAGGGAGCTGATCCGGCCTGCAGGTGGGATCATAGGTGATGCCCGCCTCTGTCGTATTGGAGGCCATGTACTCCAGCTCATCCGAGACGGCAATGCTGCGGACCTTCTCCCAGTCTTCCGGATCATAGGGATTGTAGCAGGCATCGACAGAGGAGATGACTCTTCTGCGATCCACCTTCTCTCCGTTCTCCGAGCCGCGCAGGTAGAGGGTGTAGAGGCCCTCCTGCTGGTTGATGAACTTCGTGAGGCCCTGTGCGATCGGCTGAACAAGGGCAACCTTGCCGCCCCAGCCGGTCTTCTCATTTGCCATGTCAAACCAGTAGTCAACGAAGGCGCGCAGGAAATTTCCCTCGCCAAACTGCAGCACCTTCACCGGTGCGCCTTTCTCCAGAATGTACCCCTTGTAATCAATGTCCTTCAGCGTCTGATAAGATAACAGTGCCATTTTATCTCCTCTCATCTTGAAATGAAATGAACAAACCTGTCAGGGACAGGATTGTGCCGTCACCTGCGCAGTCTCTCCCGGACTGCAGGGTTCTGCTGACAGGGAACATGGCACCAGGCCGCCGGCCTATCGAACCCTGCTGTAGTCAAAGGTCTTTGTATCCACCGGATCTCCGAAGTGGATCACGACCTTCAGCATGTCTCCCCTGTTGTTTCCAAAGTCAAAGAACGCCCTTGGCGCATCTGCCAGCTCATAGGTATGGGTGATGATCCGATCGAGCGGTGCCTTTCCCGCATGGACGAGATCAATCAGTTCCAGGAAGTCCTGCTTCAGCGCATTGCGGGAGCCGAACACCGAGAGCTCTTTCTGCTGTATCAGATTTGCCGCGAAATCAAACGGCCGGTTTGTCACCCCGATCAGCACCATTCTTCCGCCATAGCAGGCGGCATCGATGCAGTTCTGGAAGGTGGACGGAAGACCGACCGCTTCGACCGTAACGTCAAAGCCATTCACCAGGTGCTTTGCGGTGCCATCGCCCTCCCGGAAGTCCTCCGATCCGGTGATCTCGCCAACCTGCTGCAGGAAGCGCTCCGGATTCCGGCTGTCATTGAGAATGGTCTCGTCCACGACGCCAAGCGCTTTCGCCATGTCGAGCTTTTCCTGCACGGTGTCCGCGATGCAGACCCTGGCACCGCAGGCATGCGCCGCCGTCGCGGCAAGAACGCCGATGGTTCCCGCGCCCACAATGAGCACGTGCTCCCCGGGTTTTACACTGGCCCTCTGGATGCCGTGATAGGCAATGCAGAAGGGCTCAATCGCCGCAAGCGTCCTCGGGTCCATCCCCCTGCCGTCGTAGCATCGCTCCACCGGCATGGTGAAGTACTCGCGGAAGGCGCCATCCTGCTGGCAGCCAAGTGTCTGGTTGTCCATGCATGCATTCACGTGCCCGTGCACATCGGAATAGCAGTGCCCACAGTTCATATAGGGATTGCAGGTAACGATCATGCCCTTCCGGATGCCGTATGCATTGTCTTCGTCGACATCGATGACCTGGGCGGAAAACTCGTGGCCGGGGATCAGCGGATAGTGGGCATAGGCAAATGTGCCCTTGAAGGTGCCATTGTCGCTGCCGCAGATGCCTCCGTACAGGAGCTTCAGCAGGGCTTCTCCCCGCCTTCGCACCGGTTTTTCCATCTCCGTAACGGTTACAAAGCCCTGCTTTACCACGCGGGGGCTGTTCTCCTCAAACACGCAGGGCTTCTCAATTCGGACTGCTCTCATACCTCTCTCCATTCTCTCTGACCACAGCCCGAATCAAATGCATGCATCTTATTGCAGGACAAATATAGGCGTATTGCCCTCTCTTTGTCAATAACCGCGCTCCTGTTTTTCATAAAATCCGCTTAATTGCCAGAATCAGGCGTGCTTTCTCATGCATTTTTGCCTTTCGGGCCGAATTTTTCTCCCGAGTATTGACATTCCCCGGGTCTGTCCCTATGCTGTAGCTGTACAGATGCATGCTTCGCCGCGATGCAGGTGCAATCACTGCCGTGCGTACAGGCAACACAGAACCAGGAGGTTTGCCAAAAATGGAGTCTTCCGGCAATACACTTGCACAAAAAGCGTACGACATTCTTCTGAATCGGATCATCACGATCCAGTATGAGCCGGGCACTGTGCTGAACGAGCAGGGACTGGTGAGCGATCTGAACATCAGCCGGACGCCGATTCACGCTGCATGCATCCAGCTGCAGCATGACGGACTGATTGAATTCATTGCCAAGAAGGGAATCCGGGTGACCGACATTGACGCGGATTTCATCCGCGACATTCACGACATGCGCGCCATGATCGAGCCCTATGCGCTGGAGAAATACGGCTGCAGCATTCCCAAGGAACAGCTGCTCCGGTATCTCAGGCAGTTTGCAGATCCTGCCACGACCAAAGAGGCCTTGTTTGACCTGGATCTGGACCTGCATACGCAGCTCGTCCACCAGACAGGCAACCGGCTTTTGTGCAGCTACTTTGATACGCTTCGCCATCACATCGCGCGGATCGCAAACATCTGCGGCAGGCGGAGCACCAACCGACTCGCTGCGTCCAACAAGGAGCACGAGTCCCTGCTGATCCCGCTGATCAACGATGATATCCCGGGCGCCGTGGAGGCGCTGAGAAAGCACCTGAAGAACTCCCGGGAGGTTGCATGCCAGCTGATCGTGATCGATCCGCAGCTTTCCTCCATAGAGGACGGCGGCGGGAACGCAGAGAAGCAGGACACCTGACTGCCAGCGTGCAGCAGATACAGATTTGAAAGAGGGAGAAGACATGTCAGATTTGATTCACATCACAGTAAAGGACAACGTTGCCGTTGCAATCCATCCGCTGAAAGCAGGCAATACCTATCAGGCCAGCGATGGCACCACGGCGCTCGCCTTCGAGGACATCCCGCAGGGCCACAAGATCGCCCTGAAGGACATTCGGGAGGGCGAATCCATCATAAAGTACGGCGTCGTGATCGGCCATGCCACAAAGGATATCGCGCAGGGCCACTGGGTCCACACCCAAAACATGGCCACCAACCTCTCCGGAGAGGTGAAGTACACCTACCGGAAGGAGGACGTGACACTCCCCGCCGTTCCCGATGCCACCTTTGAGGGATATTCCAGGGAGGATGGCCGCGCCGGCGTCCGCAATGAGATCTGGATCATCCCCACCGTCGGCTGCGTAAACGACGTCGCAAAGAAGCTCGCCGCGGACAACCAGGACCTGGTGACAGGCACCATTGACGGCCTGCACGCCTTCTCCCATCCGTTTGGCTGCTCCCAGACAGGGGCAGATCACGCGCAGACAAGAAAGCTCCTCGCCTCCCTCGTCCATCATCCGAACGCAGGCGCGGTTCTGGTGCTGTCCCTCGGCTGTGAAAATCTCACCCACGAGCAGTTTGTGGCAGAGCTCGGGGACTACAATCCGGAGCGCGTCCGGTTTCTCACCTGCCAGGAGGTCTCGGATGAGTACGAGGAGGGCAGAAAGATCCTGAAGGAGCTTGCAGGCTATGCCTCCTCGTTCCACCGGGAGACGCTCCCCGCCAGCAGACTGGTCATCGGCATGAAGTGCGGCGGCTCCGACGGGCTCTCCGGCCTTACCGCAAACCCGACCGTAGGAAGATTCTCCGACCTTCTGGTCGCCATGGGAGGAACTACCATCCTCACGGAGGTGCCGGAGATGTTCGGCGCCGAGTCCATGCTGCTCGGGCGCTGCAGAGACACCGGCATCTTTGACAAGGCCTGCGCGATGTTAAACGGCTTCAAGGACTACTTCCTCTCCCACCACGAGGTGGTGTACGACAACCCGAGCCCGGGAAACAGGCAGGGCGGCATCACCACCCTGGAGGACAAGAGCTGCGGCTGCGTGCAGAAGGGCGGCACCGCCCCGATCTCTGACGTGATCGGATACGGCGACAGAGTGCATGCAAAGGGGCTGAACCTCCTGTGCGGACCTGGAAACGACCTCGTCTCCGCGACAGCCCTTGCTGCCGCCGGGGCAGACATTATCCTGTTCACAACAGGACGGGGAACCCCCTTCGGTGCGCCGGCACCCACGGTGAAGATCTCCTCCAACACGCAGCTCTATGAGAAAAAGAGGAACTGGATCGACTTCAATGCCGGCACCGTCGCCGAGGGCGAGAGCCTGGATCAGGCAGGGGAGCGGCTGAAGCAGTTCGTGCTGGAAATCGCATCCGGAAAGCAGACAAATTCCGAGAAGAACGGCTTCCGGGAGATCTCCATCTGGAAGGACGGCGTCGTCCTCTGATCTCCGTTTCCGCAAGTCATCATCCATACAGCAAAGCACGCAGCCACGGCGTTTTCCCGCAGCTGCGTGCTTTTTTCTGTCTGTTCCTGTGTGAATTACTCCGCATGGAGGCGGTTCTCAATCGCCTCCGCCTCATCGATCAGCTCCCGCAGGTGCCGGTGACAGACCTCGAGGTCATGCTTTCCCTGCTCATCCAGGGTAAGCTCGATCGTCTGCTCGATGCCCTCCTTCCCCACGACGCAGGGAAGGCTCATCGCCACGTCCGAGATGCCGTACTGCCCGGTCATGACCGTCGAGATGGGAACCACGCAGTGCTCATTGCGCACAATCGCACCGATGAGCCGGCAGGCGGCGAGGGCAACGCCGGCGCTGGTGTAGCCCTTGAGCTGCACGATGTTGGGTCCGATCACCTTGGTGTCGTGCAGGAGCTTCTCCCTGTCCGGCGCACTGACGAGGCCGAACTTCCGCTCCATCTCCTCCACCGGAACACCCACAATGTTCACCGTGTTCCAGGGGATGAAGGACGTAGACCCGTGCTCTCCGAGCACAAAGCCCGTCACGTTCTTTGCGTCCACCCCGCACAGATCCCCGAGCATCCGGTTGAACCGTGCGGTGTCGAGGAGCGTTCCCGTGCCGAAGATCCTGGACACCGGGTAGCAGTACTTCTTTGCCATCACGTAGGTCAGCACATCCAGGGGGTTTGAGATCATGATGATGATCGCTTTCTTCGTGAAGTGGGTGATCTTTTCAAAGATGCCATCCATGATCTCCACGTTGGCGGCGAGCAGGGAGTTCCTGTCCTGGGAGCCTCCGGGGACAATAGAGGGGCCCGCTGTGATGACGATCACGTGGGCATCCCGGCAGTCCTCATAGTCTCCCACCCGGACACTCGCATTCGTGCTGTACTCAAAGGCCGTCGTGTGGCTCGCATCGAGCACCGCACCGAGCGCCTTGTCCCGGTTCCGGTTCACCACCACGATATCATCGAGCAGGTTCATGCGAAGGGCGGAATTGAGCACCGCGTCTCCGACCTTGCCCGCGCCGATGATCACAAGTTTTCCATAGGTCACTTCCATTCTTCTCCTGCCTCTTTCCGTCTCATTCCGCGTTCCCTGTCTGGGCCCCCGCTGCTGTTGCAAGGTGCGACACCAGTACCGCCGTGGTGACCGCGCCGACACCGCCCGGCACCGGCGTGTAGGCACCTGCAAGTGCCTCTTCCGCCTCTTTGTCCACGTCGCCGACAAGGGTGCCCTCCGGGGTCACGTTGATTCCAACGTCCACGATGGTCTGTCCCATGCCAAGGCACTCCCTCGTCACCGTGTGGGAATGTCCCGCCGCGGCAACAATAAGGTCTGCCTCCCGAAGGAGCGCCGGAAGGTCACGGGTCCTCGTGTGGGCGATCGTGACCGTCGCATTCTTCTGAAGAAGAAGCATGGCGGCGGGCTTTCCGATCACGGTGCTGCGTCCGACGACAACCGCCCGCTTTCCGGTGCAGTCATAGCCGTAGTAGTCCAGGATCCGGATCACCGCCTCTGCGGTGCAGGGGGCAAAGCCGTCCTTCTTTCCCGCAAAGACACCCGCGAGGGAGAGATCTGTCACGCAGTCCATGTCCTTTTCCGGGGAGATTGCCTGCAGAATCCTGTGCTCATCAATGCCGGCAGGGAGCGGGCGAAAGAGCAGGATGCCGTGAATGCTCTCACTCGCATTGACCTCCCGCACTACGTCCAGAAGTCCCTGCTCCGATACGTCCTCCGGCAGGAGGAACTTCTCCACCCGGATGCCGATCTTCCCACAGCGCTTTTCCAGGCCTTTCTCATAGGAGAGGTCCGCAGGCTTTTCCCCGACGCGGACAACGCCCAGCGTCGGGGTAACGCCCTTTGCCACGAGTGCCGCCACCTTTTCCGCGGTCTTTCTGTCGAGATCCTCTGCAACTTCTCTTCCGGTCCACTTCCTTGCCATTACCGCTCCTTATCTGCCGCCTGCCGGCTTCTTCTGCGTGTTCGGTGTCTTCTTCAGCTGTCTCTCCACAAGGCTGCAGACGGTCGAGGCGGTTCTTCCCTTCTCTGTCAGGTCACTGCACTTCCCGTTGAGGTCCTCTGCATAGGTCCTGTCCTTCATGAGCCTCGTGTTGACGTAGACGTTCAGTGCAGCGCTCTTTAACGCCGCCTCCGCAAGGGCAGCGGCGCAGCCCACATCGGAGACCGCAAGGACGGAGCCCTTCTCCCGGAGTGCCGCAAGGAGCGGAATCACCCGGTTCACCTCCTCGCAGATCGCAAGGGGCACTGCCGCTGCATCCCGAAGGCACTGTTCCATGACCTCATCCCGGATGCGCACCTCCTCCTCGGTCGCAGCCGGCAGACTGTAGGCCTCAGAGAGGGGGCGGAACGCCGCCGCATCGGCATCCACAAGGGAGAGGAGCTTCTCTGCAGATGCTTCCGCCTGCTCCATGAGTGCTTTGATCTCCTCCTCATTTGCCGCATACTTCTTCTTGCCCACGGTAAGATTCCCTACCATCACAAGGAGGGAGGCGGCAAGGCTCCCCGCAAGGGCAGCAGCGCCGCCCCCTCCCGGCACTGCCTGCCTGGAGGCGAGTGCCTCCCGGAACGCGCCGAGCGTCATGTCCTGAAACGATGTCCTTTTGTCTGCCATATCTTTCCCGGCCTCCATGCTCTTTTCCTGCGATCGTCTGCAGTTTCCTCCATGATACCACGCAGGGCCTTATCCGTGGTCCTTCCCGTCAAACCAGACCACGCGGAATGCGGCACGCCTGCCGGCCTCTCCCGGAAGGACGGCCGCCGCCCTCGGCTCCGTGATCTCATCCTGCGCTGCAAGGTACGGGACCTCCACAAAGACCGCCTCCGGATCGCTGCACGCCTCCTCAGCCTCTTTTCTGCGCGCATCCAGGGCCCTCTGAATCCGCTCCGGAAACGGGCGCTTTGGCCATGTGCTTCCCGCTTCCCGGAAGAGGGCAAGAACGGTTTTCTGAAATCCCAGGTGTGCCCTCTGCCGGAAGGTCCTGGCAAGGAGCATCGCAGCAAGCCTTGAAGGATGGGCGCCGTATTGTCTGATCTTCTGTGCAAGGATGAAGTCCCCTGCCTTCTCTGCAAATCCTGCCGCAGCCTCTGCGGCGCCCTCCTCCGGCACCCATGGGCGTTCCCTCTCCCGCAGATACTTTCTCGGCGCCGCGGGGAAGAACAGGGTCGAGAGGGGCGGAAAGCCGTAGAGGAGCGCAAGTCTCCTCTCCAGGTCCGTACAGAAGATATCGCCAAGGTAGGTCTTCTTGTCGCTTACGATCTCAGCCTTGAACTGGATGAGCCGGAGGAGCTCATCCCCAGGAAGCCAGAAGTGCCCGATGTCCCCGTAGTCATAGCAGCGGGTCTCCAGCGCAAGGTCAGAGAAAAAGAGCGTCGCCACCTGCCCCTCCTGCCGAAGGACCAGGGCATACCGCTCCCCCTCCCTCGTAAAGGTGACCTCCATCCGGTCTGCCAGGGCTTGGTCGTAGGCTCCCGTGAGGACCGGGTCCTTTGGAATCAGAAAGCTCTCCGCCGCATCGCTCATGAGGTAGGTGATCCGCCAGGGATCCCCCTCCCCTGCAGGCGGGATCAGCTCAAACAGATCCCGGTCAAGAAGCTCTGCCAGCAAGAAAAATTCTCCCGGGCTCTCTTTCGAGAGACCCGGAAGAACACGCTGCAACGTATCTATGGAATCGCGGCACTGCCGCACAAAACTGCTCTCTTCCAAGCGCTTTGCCTCACATGTGCAGGATCTGGATCAGCATGATCCAGGCCAGGCTGTAGTAGCTGACCGATCTTCTTGAAGAAGATCGGGATGCCGGTGCCGACAAGGCTTGAGACAACCATGGCGACGACCAGGGACAGGCCGATGCAGCCTGAGACCGCAAACGCCGTCAGCGCCGCATAGTGCCGGATCAGCATGATGTAGACGCCGATCGTGCCAAAGGCAAGGGCCGCCAGCACACAGCCGTTCAGAAAGCCGACGCGCGCCTCCTTGAAGACCAGCTCCGCCTTTTCCTTTCCAGTCAGCTTTTCATCCATCAGCACGCGGATCGTGACCGCCAGCGACTGGGTACCGACGTTACCGGACATGTCCAGGATCATGGACTGGAACGCCATGATCAGCGTCAGCTTTGCGACGACCTCCTCATACATGCCGATGACGCTGGAGACGATCAGGCCCAGGTACATCAGCAGGATCAGCCAGGGAAGGCGCTTCTTCATGGAGAGTCTCACCGGCTCCCTCAGGTCCTCCTCTGCGGACAGACCGCCGAGTTTTGCGTAGTCCTCTGACATCTCGGCGTCCATGGTCTCAATGACGTCCGAGGCGGTGACGACGCCGACGATCCGGTTGTCATCCGAGAGCACCGGGATGGATTCCTCGGAATAGTCCTTCAGGGTTCCCAGGCAGTCCTCAATCTTCTCATCCGCGTACACGTAGGGGTATGCCGTGGAGATCAGATCCTCCAGGCGTGCCTCCTTGCGGGCGATGATCAGATCCTTTAAGTCCACCGCGCCGTAGTAGATACCGTTCTCATCCAGAACATACAGGACGGAGATGTTGTCGTGCACCGCCGCCTGTTCGATCAGGGAAGACATGGCATCCTTGATCGAGAGTCCTGCATCCAGTGTGACGAAGTTGGTCGTCATGCGGCTGCCGATGGTGTCCTCATCATAGGCGGCAAGGCTCTGCAGCTGTGTCCTTGCGGGGCCGTCCATCAGCTCCAGCCATGCCTTGCGGCTCTGCAGATCCGTCTGCTTTAAGAGGTCGACGGCATCGTCCGGCTCCATCTTCTCGAGGACCCGGGCCGCCTTTAAGGGGTCCAGTTCCTTGATGTACGAGACGGCATCCTCGTCCGCGTACTCGAAGACCTCTGCCAGCGTGTTCAGATCCAGGAGCCGGTAGAGGACCTCCCGCTCCTTCTTTGTCATGTCCGGCATGACCGCCGCGATGTCACCCGCGTGGAACTCGTCCAGCTCGTCGTGGATGACCTTGGGAGAAGCCTTGCTCCGGACAATTCCCAGGATCTTCTCTCCAAAAATTTCCGAGGAGTCAGTGTGCTCGGAGTTCACCTCCGGCGCCTTCATCTCCCTGTCTGGCCCGATACCGGGCCCGTTCTTCTTTTCCATGCTCATGCGGCACCTCCTGTCAAGATGTGCGCAGTGCAAATCACGGAAAGAGAGCTCAGAATGCGCGATCCGTCAAAAAAAGATCCGCCGGATCCAGCGCGCACCTTCTGCGATTTGGCACTGCCGATCGATACGGGTCGTTACTACTTCGGCCTGCGTCACTGCTGTTATCCAAGCGAATCTCACCTCTTTTCATTTTTCATTGACTCAGATACTCTAGCACCCTGCTTCGTTTTTGTCCACCGCGGCAGGGTTAATTTCCGTGAAATCTGCTTCTCTTCCAGGTCCGTTTTCCCGCCTTCAGACCTTCTCAAACCGGTACTTCTGCCGAATGTCCGGGTACTTCTCGCGGTCCACCTCCCCCGCAAACATGGACAGGGGCCTTGCAAAGATCCCGAAGTCCCCGTACAGGGCCTCATAGATGACAAGCGCCTCTCCCGTCTCCGTGTGCCGGGCGACACCGAGCACCCGGTAGAGATAGCGGTTTGTCTTCTTCTCCTCTTCGGAGAGCGTCTCCCGCTTGAAGTGGCGCACGAGATCCCCGGGGCGGATCCCCCGCTGCTCCAGAAGAGCTTCCTCCCTCATTCTGCCGCTCCCTTCTGTGCTTTGTTCCCTGTAAGCTTCTTCTCCAGCAGGAGCCCCGCCAGCATCAGGACCGGGAAGACAATACAGGAGAGAATGCCGATGCGCAGGCTGCCGCCTGCCGCCGAGGCAACGGCGCCGGCAATCGTGGGTCCTGCAGAGCACCCCACATCCCCCGCAAGGGCAAAGAGGGCAAACATGAGCGTTCCTCCGTTCTGAATGCCGGAGGAGGCGATGCTGAACGTCCCCGGCCAAAAGATGCCGACCGCAAAGCCCGTCAGGGCGCAGCCAAGGAGCGAGAGCGCAGGGACCGGGGAGAGCACGATGATAAGATACGCCGCAGCGCAGAGGATCGCGGAGACGCCCATGAACCTTCGAAGGTCCATCGTTGCGCCCCGCTTCCCGAAGATCGTTCTCGAGGTGCCCATGAGGATTGCAAAGCACATGGGACCAAGCAGATCTCCCATCGTCTTCGAGACGCCAAGGCCCGTCTCCGCAAAGGCGGAGGCCCACTGGCTCACCGCCTGCTCGGAGGCGCCGGCGCAGACCATCATCAGCATGAGGACCCAGAAGAGGCCGAAGCCCGCAAGTTCCTTAAAGCTCTTGCCGGTCTCGCCCTCCTGGATGAGGGGTGCAATCGGAACCTTTGTGAAGGCAAGAAGGTCCGCAAGCGGTACCAGAGCCCAGAGGGCGGAGAGGATGCGCCAGTTTGCGATCCCCGCGAAGTGGAAGATGACGGTGGAGAGCAGGACCACACCGACCTGCCCCCAGCAGTAGAAGGAGTGGAGCAGACTCATCGCGGCCTCCTTGTTGTCCGTGGGACAGGCCTCCACGATCGGGGAGACCAGGACCTCCATGAGGCCGCCGCCCACGGCGTAGATCATGACGGCGATCAGGATACCGACAAAGGGATCCGGTGTGAGATCCGGGAGGATGGTCAGAAGCACCAGGCCTGCCGCAGCACAGGTGTTTGCGATCAGCATGGACGCCCGGTACCCGATTTTGTCCATAAAGCCCGCACTCGTCGCATCCAGGATGAGCTGGATGCCGAAATTGAAGGTGACAAGGGCTGTGATCTTCGAGAGCGGCAGCCCGTAGGTCTCCTCAAACGTGACAAACAAAAGCGGGACGAAGTTGTTGACGACGGCCTGCACCATGTAGGCGACAAAACAGGCATAGATGGTCTTCTGATAGTTCTTTGTCTGACTCATAGGCGGTTCTCCTCTTCAGATGAAGTTCTGTCTACTTTACACCACAAAGCGGTGTCCGCGCCATTTGTGTTTTTCACGAATTGCATCGCCTCTCCTTAAGAAAATCAGCTCCCCGTCCTGTCAAAAAGCCGGTACAATACAGAAGATGACAGCAGACACTCCCGGGGAGGCAATGTTACAAAAGCTTATGAAGGTATCGATCTTTTATCACCACTGCCGCATGTGGGCAAGACAGCATGGATGCAGCATCGATGACGTTCTCGAACAGGTCCGCTCCCTTGGCATCACCCACGTCGAGGCGGACCGGGATGAGATCGGCAACACAAAGGATTTTGACGCGCTGCTTGCGCGCCATGACCTTCTCGTCTCCTCGATCTACGGCTTTTATGAGTGGGGGAGGGACCCTTCCGACTTCCACAACCTGCTCCAGCTGGACCAGGCCCAGATCCTGCACAGCCCGGAAGTCATGTTTGTGCCGGGGCTCTGCCGCTTCAGGAACCCGCTGCTTCGCCTTGCAGAGCGCCAGCGCATGCAAGAGGGCCTTGCCGCCATGACGGCGAGAGCCCTCGAGAAGCGGATTGTCCCCACAATCGAGGACTTTGACAATGCCCAGAGCCCGATCGCAGCCTCGGCCGGGATGAAGCAGTTTGAGGACCGGATCCCGGGCCTTCGCACAACGCTCGACACCGGGAACTTCCTGTTCTCCGGGGAGGACGTGCTGCAGGCAATGGACGTCCTGAAGGGGACCATCTGGCATGTCCACCTGAAGGACCGGGTCACCATGGACACCATGGCGGAGGAGGCGCTCTCTGCGCGGGGTGAACCCACCAAGGCGGCGGACGGAAGGCTCCTGTACCCCTGCGCCGCAGGGCAGGGCATCATCCCGATGAAGGAGGTGCTGGCAAGGCTCCACGCCGCAAACTACCGCGGCACCTGTGCCCTCGAGTTCTTCGGTGTTCTGGACTATCGGAGGGCAGTGCTGGAATCCGTCTCGTTCCTCAAGGGCACCGGGTACTTCCCGGAGCTTTCGCAGGCAGATGACAAAGCGTAAAGAAAAGACAGGCAGATCCTGTGCAGATCGCTGCAGAGGCACTGCCTGTCTTTCGTTTTTCTCAGATCTCAGATCTTCAGATCTTTGTGGTGAAACTGCTTCTTTCCGGATGCGTAGTCCCCCACGATCTGCCCGGTCCCGCAGAGCCGGTACTTGTAGGTGACGAGGCCCTCGAGGCCTACCGGTCCCCTCGCGTGGAGCTTTCCGGTGCTGATGCCGACCTCTGCGCCAAAGCCGTAGCGGTAGCCGTCCGCAAACCGGGTGGAGCAGTTGCGGTAGACGCCCGCGGAGTCCACCCGCTGCATGAAGTACTCCGCCGCAGCGTCATCCGCCGTCAGAATACTGTCCGTGTGATGGGAGCCGAAGCGGTTGATGTGGTCCGCCGCCTCCTTCACATCCGAAACAAGTTTAAGCGAGATCACAAGGTCGTTGTACTCCGTCGCAAAGTCATCCTCTCCCATGAGATCCACAGGATAGGACCCCGCAAGAAGATCTGCTGCCTCCTTTGTCCCGCGAAGCTTCACGCCCTTTTCGGTGAGGGCCTTTGCAAGGACCGGAAGGAAGTCTCCTGCGATCTTCCGGCTGATCAGTACCGTCTCCACGGCATTGCAGGCAGCCGGGTACTGGGTCTTGGCATCCACAATGACGATCTTCGTGTGGTCCATGATGTAGCGGACAAAGGCATTGGAGCCCCGCGGGATCAGAAGGTCGACCTCCCGGTCGCAGGCAAGGAGCTCATCAATCTCGCTGTGAGCTGTCGCCTGGAACAGGCACCCCTCCGGGAGCCCTGCCTCCCTCGCCGCATCCCGGATCAGGGAGAACAGCACCCCGTTTGTCCTTGCGGTCTCCTTTCCCCCTTTCAGGATTGCACAGTTGCCGCTCTTGATGCAGAGCGAGGCGACCTGAACCATCGCATCGGGCCTTGCCTCAAAGATGACGCCGATGACCCCGATGGGAACGCTCACGCGGTAGAGCGTCAGGTTCTCATCGAGCTCCCTCGCAAGGAGGATCTTCCCGACGGGGTCCTGGAGCGTCATCAGCTCCCGAAGGCCTGCGATGGAGTCCCGCATCTTCGTCTCATCATAGCGAAGGCGCTTCTGTATGGCAGAAGAGAGCCCGGCCTCTTCTGCCGCCGCAAGATCCTCTGCATTTGCGGAAAAGATCACATCCCGGTTCTCCTCCAGCGCCTTCGCAATCCGCGCGAGCGCATCATTTCGTATCTCAATGGATGCCGCAGCCATCTCCGGAGAGACGAGCTTCATCCTCTGCGCTTCTTCCCGTATCGTCATCCCTTTCTATCTCCTTCCTCTTTTCTGACCTCCTGCCAGGGGCGGACCGGCAGTGGCTCCTCCGGATGGGGTCCCAGGTGCTTTTCCATCCAGACCATGTCGTACCAGGTCCCGAACTTGTACCCGCAGGCGTGGAAGCGCCCCACCAGCTGATATCCCATGTGGGCGTGGAACTGCTCACTGTTGTCCGTAAGGTGCGGATCCCTCTGATCCCCCTCTGCGGGCACCGCAATGCAGGCGTTGACGTTCAGGACCCCCATCTTCCCCAGGGCGTCCTCAAGAGCCCTGCACAGGATGCCGCCAGCGCCCCTGCGCCGCTCTTCCATCGCAAGGTAGATAGAGCTCTCGGCGCACCAGTCATAGGCAGCCCTCGGGTGGAATCTGCCCGCATAGGCATAGCCGAGGATCTTTTCCTCCCTCTCTGCCACAAGGTAGGGGTAGAACGCCTCTGTCTTCCGGATCCTTTCTGCGAATTTCTCTATGGTCGGGACCTCCACCTCAAACGTGATGGCGGTCTTCAAAATATATGGCCGGTAAATCGCAAGGAGGGCGCCGGCATCCTCCGGCGCCGCCTCGCGGAGCACCATGTTCGGTTCACCCATTTTTCCCTCCGGCAGCCCTTCTGCTGCACAGGCCGTCTCTCTTCCCCTGCTTCGCGGCAGGAGAAAAAGACAGGGAGAGGACAGACATGCGTCCTCTCCCTGTGCCCGGCCACAGAACTGCCGGATCACCGTGCGAAGATCCGCATCCGGCTTGTAGTCAAAGTCCCGGACGAGCGGGGAGACGTCTGCAAAGTTCTCGACGACGTCACCGGGCTGCGCCTCGGTGAGCTTTGAGTGTGCTGCAAAGTCAAAGTCCGCAGGCAGCACCTTTGCCCGCACCAGCTCCTCCTCGAGGATCTGGACGAATTCAAGGAGCTCCACCGGATGGGCGTTGCCGATGTTGTAGACATTGTAGCGGGCACCGACGCTGTTCTCCCTGGGGGCATAGCGCATGACCCTTGTCACGCCCTCGACGATGTCGCCGACATAGGTGAAGTCTCTCCTGCATTTTCCGTAGTTGTAGATCTCGATCGTGCCGCCCTCGCGGAAGATGTCCGTGAACTTGAACAGTGCCATGTCCGGTCTGCCGGCAGGTCCTATGACGGAGAAGAAGCGAAGGCCCGTGGAGGGGATGCCGTAGAGCTTGGAGTAGCAGTGCGCCATCAGCTCGTTCGACTTCTTGGTCGCCGCATACAGGGACACCGGCGTGTCCACCGGGTCCTCCGTGGAGAACGGATACTTCGTGTTGCCGCCGTAGACGCTGGAACTGGAGGCATAGACGAGGTGTTCCACGCCGTGATAGACACCGGTACTCTTGTCGCAGGGAACCGCGATGTCCTCCTTTGCCAGGCCGTCATAGGAGTGGCGGCAGGCCTCGAGGATGTTGTAGAAGCCCTCGATGTTGGAGCGGATGTAGTCCTCCGGGTGAACCAGGGACCAGCGAACGCCCGCCTGGGCTGCGAGATTGACGATGATCTGAGGCTGGTAGTCCGCAAAGAGCCGGTCCACGGTGACCTTGTCGGAGATGTCTCCCAGGACAAAGGTGTACTGGGGGTGCTCCACCAGCTTCTTCAGGCGCAGCTCCTTCAGGCGGATGTCGTAGTAGTGGTTCATGTTGTCGACGCCGACGACGTGACAGGTGGGATAATCCGCGATGAGCTTTTCGCAAAGGTTGGACCCGATGAAGCCGGAGGCCCCTGTCACCAGGATGGTCTTACCCGCAAGGTCGATGTTGTACTCTACCATATCTGTATCTTTCCTCTCTGATTTCTTCTCTGGTTTCTGAATGGTATTCAGAATGATATTCAGACTGCCTTCCTATTCAATCGCATTTCCCGTGGAATTGCAAGGAAGTTGGAGGCAAAGCGCGCTTGCTGCGTCTCTTCCGTGTCAAAGGTCCCCTGTCCCTGCAGGCTGTATGAAAACAGATGAGCCGGCCCGGAGATTCCAATCCCCGTGCCGGCTCACTTCTGTGATTTGTTTGAGACCATCGTGTTACACTCGCTTTCTCAGACACTGATACTGCGCTTCACCTGGACAACCTCATACTGACTGCCCATTTCTCTTGTAACATGCTCCGCCAGTCCCTTTTCCTCGTAGAGACGGACGATGACTCCGGTCTCAACATTCCTGGTACCGTAGTCCATACTGTCAGTAAAACCTCCTTTCTTATTTGCTGTCGCTATCATACACCATCTCCGTGAATTTTGCACTTAAAATTTGTAAATAAATCGTAAATTTTTGTCGATATGCTGAATCCCCTGGATCAACCGGGGGAGGGCTCGCCGTACCCGGGGAGCAGTACGTCCCCTCCCCCGCCGGGGTTGCTCCTACTCCGGTAATGGTATTACAAGTGCAGATCTGCGCAGCAGATTCTCCTTAAAGGGAATATATGATTTCCTCAGGAAAGAATCTATATTTCTTCATATTTCCCGACCGGCTTTTGAATTTGTCATTTTCTTTCCCTGCCTTTTGTTCTGTTTCGTGATTTTCAATCATCATTTCACAGGCTTTCCGTTTATCTTGTGAGATAAGGTATCAATCACTTTTCGCCTCCTGATTTTGCCATATCTCTCTTTTGTCCTCCGTGTATTTCCATTTCTCTCATTTTTGTGCTATAATAATAAAATCCGAAAAACCGATATCCCCTGCTCTTCTTTTCCGGCTT
>ONMH01000048.1 GCA_900318875.1 uncultured Lachnospiraceae bacterium
GACCTGGAAGATGTAAAATTTGAGATAGTAGGAGGCGTCATCCGCCCACAGGATCGGATGATCCGGCGCCTGTTGGCGGAATTCCACCTGGCGAAGGCGCCGGTGGGCGTCTTTTGCCGCCTGGGCGATGGCCTCCGCAAAGAGCTGCGGCTCCATGAAGTGGGAGCAGGAGCAGGTGACCAGATATCCGCCGTCCTTTACGAGCTTCATGCCGTCCCGGTTGATCTCCCGGTAGCCGTGAGAGGCGTTGCGGACCGAATTGCGGGACTTGGTAAAGGCCGGGGGATCGAGGATGACGACATCGTAGAGATGTCCCTTCCCGAGCTCCTCCGGGAGAAACGAGAAGACATCTCCGACCACGTAGTCGATTCTGTCCTCGAGGCCGTTTAACTTTGCGTTCTCCCTTGCCTGCGCGATGGCAAGGTCGGAGGCGTCGATGGAGACCACGTGCCTGGCCCCTGCGAGGGCGGCATTCAGGCCGAAGGATCCGGTGTGGGTAAAGCAGTCGAGAACCTCCCCGGCATCCCTGCAGATCGGGTGGATCGAAAGGCGGTTCAGCTTCTGGTCCAGGAAGAAGCCGGTCTTCTGGCCGTCCTTTACGTCCACGAGGTACTTCACGCCGTTTTCGGTGATGGGGACGGTGGTGTCAAACTCCTCGGAGAGGAAGCCCTTTGTGCGCGCCATGCCCTCCTTCTCCCGGACCTTCGCATCGCTTCTCTCGTAGATCCCGCGCACGCGGATCCCGTCCGCGGCCAGCACCTGGACGAGGCAGGCAAGGCACAGGGTCTTCAGGCGGTCGATCCCCAGTGCCAGGGACTCCACAACCAGAACATCCCCGTACTTGTCCACGGTAAGACCCGGCAGGAAGTCCGCCTCTCCGAAGATCACCCGGCAGGCGGAGGTGTCAATGACCTTCTTTCGATAGGCCCAGGCGGCACGGACCCTTTCATAAAGAAAAGCGGGGGTGATGACGTCCTCTTTTCGCCTTGCCAGCATCCGGATGCGGATGGTGGAGGCCGTGTTGACAAAGCCGTAGCCGAGAAAGTATCCGTCAAAGTCGAGGACAGAGAGGATATCCCCGTTCTCGTAGTCCCCTGTCAGCGAGTCAATCTCATTGTCGTAGATCCAGAGGCCTCCGGCCTTGAGCTGGCGCCCCTCCCGCTTCTTTATTGTTGCGGTGCCCCCGGAGACCAGACGCTTCGTGCTCTTGGTATCATAGGAAAGATAGTCCTGTATGGTCATGATGTCCCTCTCCTGTCTTAAACTGCTGCTGCAGTGCATTTCCTTCTTCTGCATGGCTGCGGACGGTATCGTCCGATTTCCGCTTAAGAATAGAGGAAATCCGGGGGAATTACAAGAAGCCGGAAAGGATGAATATTTTATGACTTCGTTGAATAATCGTGTCAAAAAAGGTATCCTAAAGATGTGGTTTAAAAAACTACGTAGTCTGCCGGAGGTGCCGACAGGCAGGAAGGCCTTGCAATGAACGAGCAGAAGACTGCGGTACTGATCGATTCCGGCTGTGATGTTCCGGAGGTTGTGCGCAGACAGTACGACATTCGCATCATTTCGCTCCGCGTGATCTATCCGGAGAAGGACTACCGGGACGGTGTGGACATCGATCCCATGACCATATACAACCGCTTTCCGAATGAGTTCCCGTCCACATCCACGCCCTCGATTGCCGAGGTCATGGACGAGTACGAGAACCTGAAGCAGGAGGGCTTTGAGCACGTCATTGCGGTGACGATCTCCTCGGGCCTGTCCGGGACCAGCAATACGTTTCGATTGGCTGCGCTGGAGATGGAGGATCTGGATGTCTTTGTCTTTGACTCCAGAAACATCTCCGTGGGGGCAGGCCTGTTTGCGATCTGGGCGGCAAAACAGCTCAAGCTCGGCAGGCCCTTCCGCGAGGTGGTGAGCGGCATGCAGGAGAAGATTAGGGACAGCAAGGTCTTTTTCTACATGGACACGCTGAAGTATCTGCAGCGGGGCGGCAGGATTGGCAAGGTGGCAGGAGCCGTGGGCTCTGTGCTGCAGATCAAACCCATCATCTCCTGCGATGAGTCCGGGACCTATTACACCGAGGCAAAGATTCGCGGAGCGAAGCTTGCCAAGATCAAGTTGGCGGAGCAGGTCGTGAAGTTCTGCTTTGGCCACAGGGTTTGGATCGTGATCGAGGAGGGCAATGCCCATGAGGAGGCCATGGCGATGCAGGCCATGCTGGAGAGCACCCTCCAGAATGCGGAGATCCTCTTTGAACAGCAGATCACGGCGACCATGGCGATCAACACTGGCCCCGGTCTTGTGGGCGTTGCGATCTTCCGGGAGCCTGGAACCTATTGAAGAACGAAACCTCTGCGGCACTGCTGCAGAGGTTTTTTTGACCCCAAATCGCATTTTCGTATACAGAAAAACAAAATCGGTTGACAAGCAGGGGGACGGGCATTACATTGGGAGCACAGGAAAATATAGAGGTAGCGGTGTAGAAGAGTATGTCCGGGAGCCGGCAGGCTGGGAACGGGCAGAAAGGCAGTCACCGCCGAACGGACCGGGCCGGCGGGCGCGGGACCGTGGGGGTACAGAGAAGATCTGTGCCACTCCTTCGTGAACGAAGAGGCGCTATTGATATGGGAGTTGGAGAGGACCGTATGCGTAGTGCACAGCATACGGCCCTCTTTTTTTCCCTGGTGTCCTGACGAGGAAGGGTGCAGCTGCCTGCTGCGGACAAAAGGAGGATTGTTATGAAGAAGATGTCACTTGTCACTGCACTGGCTGTCTCAACCGCCATGCTGCTTGCAGGCTGCGGCTCCGGTTCCGGGAGCTCTGCGGCTGCGTCAACGGCCGCATCCTCTGCAGATGCCGCTGCAACGACCGCAGCGGCAGCGGCTGCGACAGAGAGCACTGCGAGCGGAGATCCGTTCCGCGTCGGCATGGAGTGCAACTACGCGCCGTTCAACTGGACGACAACCACGCAGAATGAATTCACGCAGCCCATCTCCGACACTGATTATGCAGATGGCTACGATGTTGTCATCGCAGCCAGGATGGCGGACGCCCTCGGAAGACCGGTGCAGATCGTCAAGCTCGACTGGGACAACCTGATCCTGTCTTTGCAGAACAACCAGATCGATGCCATCATCGCCGGTATGACCGATACCCCGGAGCGGGAGCAGGAGGTTGCCTTCACCTCTCCCTACTACACCTCTGAGGAGGTCATGATCGTCAGGGCGGACAGTGACTACGCCTCCGCCACCAGCATTCAGGACTTCTCCGGTGCTGTGGTGCAGGGCCAGATGAACACGATCTACGATGAGGTCATTGATCAGATCCAGGGCGTCACCCATCAGCCCGCAGCGGAGACCTTCCCCGCTGCCATACAGGCCCTGCAGGCAGGCGCGGTGGACGGCGTCGTCTCTGAGCTCCCTGTGGCAAACGGCGTTGTGGCAGCAAACCCGGATCTTGCGATCGTGCGCTTTGCAGAGGGAAAGGGCTTTGACGCTGACACCTCCGTCTCCATCGCCGTCCGCAAGGAGGACACGGATCTGAAGGATCAGCTCGACACGGCCCTTACTGCCATCTCCACCGACGAGAGAAACGAACTGATGGAGGCTGCTGTTGAGCGCCAGCCTGCAAACGAGTAATCAGGAAGAACACGGAAAGGCCCGACTGGCATCATGTTTATCCAAAATTGTTACGAGATACTGTCAAAATACGGATCCAGTCTGCTGCTGGGGGTCCGGACCACGCTGATCGTCGCCCTGACGGGCACGGCCTTCGGCCTGGTCCTTGGCCTTGTGGTGGGCGGTCTTCGCGCGGTGAAGCTGGATCTGACGGCAAGCCCTGCCGCCAGGTTCTTCAAGAAGCTGTTTGATGTCGCTGCCAACATCTACATCACGGTCTTCCGCGGCACTCCCATGATGGTGCAGGCGGTGTTCATCTACTACGCTCTGCTGAACGTGATCCACTGGGATACCCTGACGGCAGCCATCTTTGTCATCAGCATCAACACCGGTGCCTACATGGCGGAGATCGTCCGCTCCGGCATCCAGGCCGTGGACCTGGGACAGACGGAGGCCGCAAGGAGCCTTGGCATGTCCAATGCCCAGTGCATGTTTGCGGTGGTGCTCCCGCAGGCAATCCGGAATGCCTTCCCCGCGATCGGCAACGAGCTCATCGTCAACATCAAGGACTCCTCCGTGCTGATGATCATCTCCATCACGGAGCTGATGTTCCAGGCAAAGAGCATTGCGGGCTCCACATTCCACTTCACGGAGACCTACTTTCTGGAGGCGATGATCTATCTGCTCCTGACCTCGATCGCGAGCGTGATTCTCAACTGCATTGAGAAGCGGATGAACCGCACGGCGGCCCTGACGATCCCGATGAGCGACACGGATCCCTCCAATGCGCCCCTGATGCGGACAAACAGGAATCAGAAAGGATGACGGCGATGGCAGCAGAACAGCCTGTTGTGGAAATCAGAGATATCCATAAGCGCTTTGGAAATCTGGAAGTGCTCAAGGGTGTGGACTTCTCCGTCAGCGAGAAGGAGGTGGTGTGCCTGATCGGGCGCTCCGGCTCCGGCAAGTCCACCCTCCTTCGCTGCATCAACCTGCTCGAGCGGGCGGACAGCGGCACGATCCGCGTGTTCGGAGAGGACATCCTGCGCACAAAGGACGTCAACGCCTACCGGGCAAAGGTCGGGATGTGCTTTCAGCAGTTCAACCTCTTCTCCAACATGAATGTCCTGGAGAACTGCACGAAGCCCCAGCGTATGGTCTTAAAGCGCTCGAAGGAGGAGGCGGAGGAGATCGCCCTGCAGCATCTGGACCAGGTCGGCATGCGGCAGTTCGCCGGCGCCGATGTGCGCACAATTTCCGGCGGGCAGAAGCAGCGCGTTGCGATCGCGCGGGCACTGTGCATGGACCCGAAGCTCATGCTCTTCGATGAGCCCACCTCCGCCCTGGACCCGGAGATGGTGGGCGAGGTCCTGAATGTCATGAAGGACCTCGCGGAGAACGGCCTGACGATGATCGTCGTCACCCACGAGATGAACTTTGCGAGGGACGTGGCCGACCGGGTCGTGTTCATGGACCAGGGGAAGATCGAGGAGGAGGGGAGCCCGGAAGAGCTCTTCCACCAACCGAAGAGCCCCCGCACGGAGGCCTTCCTGAAGGCATCGGCAAACAAGTAGAATCAGGAAGAGGGGCCGGAGAGCAGAACCGGTCCCTCTTTTTTGCCTGCCGCTGTTTTACCTTTCCTGGGAAACAGCCTTTTTCCCCGCTCTGTATTAATTTGAAAAATGTTGATACAATAAGGCGGGCTTTCCTGCGCTTTTCGCAGGCAACATGACATTCTGCAAAAGAGGTTGCTATGAGTCTTCTGAGTGCAATCGTTCCCTGCTTCAACGAAGAGGAGAACATTGAGTATTTTTACAACGCCTTTATCGAGAACAAGCCGTTTTTCGATTCCAAGGGCATCGACTACGAGCTGATCTACGTGGACGACGGCTCCACCGACAAAACGGCGGAGAACGTCCTAAAGCTCCGGGAGAAGGACCCGAAGGTGGTGCTGCTGCAGTTCTCCAGGAACTTCGGCAAGGAGGCCGCGATGTATGCCGGCCTTCAGAACGCAAGGGGCGACTATGTCGCCATCATGGATGCGGACCTGCAGGATCCGCCCTCACTCCTTCCGGAGATGTTCGGATACCTGGAGCAGGGGTATGACCAGGCGGCGACCCGCCGCACCACGAGAAAGGGAGAGCCCCCGGTCCGCTCCTGGTTTGCACGGCGCTTCTACCACATGATCAACCGGTACTCGAAGACCGAGATCGTGGACGGCGCCCGGGACTACCGGCTCATGAAGCGGCAGGTTGTGGATGCGATTCTCTCCGTCACGGAGTACAACCGCTTCTCTAAGGGCATCTTCAGCTGGGTGGGCTTTAAGACGAAGTGGCTCGAGTACGAGAACATCGAGCGGGCGCACGGGAAGACAAAGTGGAATTTCTGGAGCCTGTTCCTCTATGCGATTGACGGCCTTGTCGCCTACACGACGGAGCCCCTCGCCATCGCCTCGTTTACCGGCATCCTGTTCTTCCTTGTTGCGATCATCGGCATCCTCGTGGTGATCATAAGGAAGCTTGCCTTCGGCGATCCCACCAGCGGCTGGCCGTCTCTCGTGTGCATCATTCTCCTCGTCTCCGGCATTCAGCTTCTGTGCATCGGCATCGTCGGCGAGTACCTCTCCAAGACCTATCTGGAGGTGAAAAACCGCCCGATCTATCTGCTTCGGGAGAAGGACGGACAGGATGGGGATGATGCCGGGAAGAAGACACCGGATCCTTCCGCGGATGCCGCAGAAAAATCCACCGGAACGGAAAAGACAGAGACTCCCGGGGAAGAGGCAGCAGGCAGCACCCGGGGCAGGTTGTGAGGCATATGACAAAAAAGAGAGATTCGCTGCGCAGGGTCGCAGCGCTGGAGATGCCGCTCCTCGGGGTGATCGTACAGGTCCTTTTGTACGCAGTCCTGTGGTTTCAGTCCTACTACCCGCTGGTGCGGCTCAAGCTGAAGTTCTATTTCAAGGGGCATGTGCTGGTCCTTGGCATCTATTTCGTGCTCCTTCTGTTCTTCATGTCCACCTACGGGGGCATGAAGGCGGGTTACATGAAGCCTCTGGACGTGATCCTGTCCCAGGTCTTCTCCCTGCTTCTCGTGAACATCATCTCCTACTTCCAGGACTCGCTCCTTCGGAACTGGACGCTGCCGGTTGGGCCCGTGGCCCTGTGCACGCTGGTGCAGGTGCTGTTTGCGATCTTCTGGGTGAACCTGTCGGACAAAGTCTACAAGAAGGTCTTTCCGCCGACGCCGCTCCTCGTGGTGCACGGCGTGCGGCCGATCCAGGACATCATGAACAAGTTTGCCTCCCGGCCGGACCGGTACCGGGTGGAGGAGGAGATCAACATCGCGGAGGGACTCCCCGCTGTAGAGCAGCGCATCCTCTCGAAGAGCTGGGCCGTGGTCCTGTGGGACATCGACGTCGCGGACCGGGACCAGCTGATCAAGTTCTGCTATGAGAGGAACATCCGCATCTACATGATGCCGAAGATCCCGGACGTCCTGATCAAGGGCTCCGCCCAGCTCCATCTGTTTGACACGCCGCTGTACATGACGAGGGAGTATGCCCTGACCTTCGGGCAGCGGTTCTGGAAGCGTTTGATCGATGTGGTCTGCAGCGTGATCCTGCTGGTCATCACCTCGCCCCTGTTTTTGATCACGGCCATCCTCGTGAAGGCCTATGACGGGGGACCGGTGTTCTATAAGCAGACCCGGTGCACGATTCACCAGAAGAAGTTCCAGATCATCAAGTTCCGCAGCATGCGGGTTGATGCGGAGAAGGACGGTGTGGCAAGGCTCGCTGCAGAGCACGACGACCGGATCACGCCGGTGGGCCACTTCATCCGCAGGTGCCGGCTCGATGAGCTGCCGCAGCTCGTGAACATCCTGCGGGGCGACATGAGCTTTATCGGCCCGAGACCGGAGCGGCCGGAGATCATCGCCCAGTATGAGAAGGACATGCCGGAGTTTGCCTACCGCATGAAGGTAAAGGCGGGACTTGCCGGCTATGCCCAGGTCTATGGCAAGTACAACACAACGCCCTATGACAAGTTAAAACTCGATCTCACCTACATCCAGAACTACTCTGTCTGGCTCGACATCAAGCTGATGCTGCTCACGCTCAAGATCCTGTTCCAGCCGGACAGCACGGAGGGCGTGGAAGCGGGACAGACGACAGCACTGAAGGACGGGGAAGAGACGAAACCGTAATCGTCAGAGGGAAGAAGAGGACAGCATGCAGGATCCACATACCGGAGAACAGCCGGATGCAAGAAGCGTATATCTGAGGACGATGCGAAGGCTCTGGGTTGTGCCGGTTTCCGGGGCCGCCCTGGCACTCGTCTTCTTTCTGATCTACACCGCGGTCATCGTGACCGTGCGCGGGCAGCGGCAGTATGAGACGGAGGCCACCTATGCGCTCACCTTTGCCTACAATGAGAACACGCAGACCGCGTATGACTACTACAATGCGGCGACCTGGCAGGGGCTTCTGTTCACCCATCCCGGCATTACGGAGACGATCGAGGCGGAGCTCCCGGAGGGAATGACGATGGAGGAGGCAAAGGCCGACACAAAGGCGGACCTCATCTCCGACATCCGGTTCCTCACCGTCACGGTGACCTGCAACACGAAGGAGAAGGCGGAAGGACTGTCAAAGGCGATCCGGGATGCCCTGGTGCACTTCGGGAAGACCGCAGAGGAGTTTGATGCGATCACTTTCCTGTCTGCGACGGACCCCACGCTTGTTGTGGTGCAGGACAGGAGCCGAAACGCGGCGCTCCTGGGACTTGTCCTCGGGCTCCTGTTCTCTGCCCTCGGGATCTGGCTCAGGGAAACCCTCGATGATGCGGTGTACACGCCGGAGGATGTGAGGAAGCGCTATGGCATCCCGGTGCTCTTTGTCACGGCAGGACAGGGGAAAAAGCCCATCCCCGCCTTTCTGCAGGCGGAGGGGGAGGAAAACAAAAAGGTACTTCTGGAGAAGGCGGAGGGGAAGATCCTTCTCTGCGGCCTCTCGGAGAAGGAGGAGGCGGCTGCGGAGGCTGCTCTTTCCGGCGGGCGCTTTGCGGCAGCAGGAAAGCAGGACCTTGCCGGCGAGACGGTTCTTCTTGTCCTCTTCTATGGAAGTGCCAGAGGGACGGGAACGGAGCACCTACTGAACCGGATCCGCGACCTTGGCGGAACCGTGGCGGGCGCCGTGCTGCTTCATGCGGACGGCGGGTTCCTTCAGCACTATTACAGGGAAAAGTGAGACACTATGACGCTTGAAGTTCTGGTTGCCGCCGTGCAGGAAAATGACATCATGCTGGCGGAGCACATGAATCTTACCACGGACGCCGTGATCTGCAACCAGTGCCAGGAGGTGGCGTTCAAGGAGTTTACGAGGAAGGGACACACGGTCCGCTCCTTTGCGTTTGCGGAGCGGGGCGTCGGCCTCAACCGCAACAACGCGCTGATGCGAGCCAGGGGAGATCTGATCCTCTTTGCGGACGACGACATCATCTACGACGATGACTATGCGCACAAGGTGCTGAAGGCCTTCGAGGAGCACCCGAAGGAGGACATCCTGGCCTTCAACGTGATGGCGGAGAAGTCGAGGCGCACTTATGAGAATACCAGGACACGAAGGGTGCGCTGGTACAACTACGGCAGGTATCCGACCTATGCGCTCTGCTGCAGGCTTGAGAGCATCCGCAGGGCCAATGTCTGGTTCTCGCTCCTGTTCGGGGGCGGGGCGAAGTACTCCAACGGGGAGGACTCCCTGTTTCTGCACGACTGCCTGAAGAAGGGCCTTCGGATCCTCGCGGTCCCTGTGACCATCGGCCACGAGAAGAACCGGGAGAACGGAGAGGCCTCCACCTGGTTTACCGGCTACAACGAGAAGTTCTTCTACGATCGGGGCGCCCTGTACCACTACCTCTACGGGCGGATGGCAAAGCCGTTGGCGCTCCGCTTTCTGCTCGCCAAGCGGGAGAAGATGTGCCGGCAGATCCCGGTGAAGCGGGCCTATCAGCTGATGAAGAAGGGAATGAGAGAAGCGTGATACTCTATGCTGCCATCGCCGCGGTCTCCGTCCTGCTCGCGGCAAAAATCGGACAGCTCGGGCGTGTGCAGGGACAGGCGGGCGTCCTGACCCGGGGCAGACAGGCGCAGCGGATTCTGTATGTCCTCCTGTTTCTCGTCCTGTTTGTCCCTTCTGCCCTGCGGCAGGCGACGGGAAATGACTACATGCGCTACGTGGAGTTCTTCCACCTCGCCTCCGTCGATGCCTACGTGCCGACCGAGGAGGGCTTCAACCTGTTTGTGAAGCTGATCTACGGGCTCTGCGGGTATGAGAACTACCTGCTCGTGTTCGCGCTCTTTGCGTTCTTCACGATCCTTCTGTTCCTGCTTGCGATCCGGGACGAGGGGGGAGAGGACTTTGGCCTGTGCTTCTTCCTGTTCATGATGTCGGGCTGCTACTTTCAGACCTACAACACGGTGCGGTACTACTTTGCGCTCTCCGTGGCGCTGTTTTCTCTCCGGTTTTTCTTCCGGAGGGAGTACCTGTGGTTTGTGCTCTCGATTCTCTTTGCGGCAACCTTCCACAAGTCGGTCTTTGTCGTCCTTGTTCTGTACCCGATGGCGGCCTATGCCTGGAAGAGGTGGCAGCTCGTGCTGCTTGCGGTGCTCGGTGCCGGGTTCTACGCGACGAGAAGCCGCTGGATGGAGGTCATCATAAAGCTCTATCCCTCCTATGAGGACACGGAGATCCTGGCAGCAGGAGGCAGCATCAGCTGGCCCAACATCGGCAGGTGTGTGCTTTTGCTGCTTCTTTCCTGGTACGTCTTTCACCTTCTCGGGGAGAGCCCCCGGGAGCAGACCGGGAAGATGCGGTTCTACTATCAGGCAAACCTGCTGGCCCTCGGGATCTACGTCTTTGGCTCGTTCATCCCGGAACTCTCCAGGATCTGCTATTACCTTGTGACGACCCAGATCTTCCTCATCCCCTCCCTCCTTCGGAGAATTCCGGAAAAGCGGGAAAAGACAGGACGGAGACTCCTTTTGGCCGTCATTCTGGCAGCCATCGTCCTGTTCGCCTGGTTTCTGCGGCGGGCATCGGCGAGCACGATTCGGATCCTGCCCTACCGGAGCTTTCTCTTTTCCGACCTGCCCGAGACGCCGTCCCGGAGCATTGAGGGAACCCTTTTGAGACGATGAATACACCTTATTTTTCCGTCATTGTGGTGAGCCGCAATGCGGGGGACAAACTGAAGGAGACGGTGGAGAGCATCCTCTGCCAGACCTGCCAGGATCTGGAGGTCATCATCAAGGATGCCGGCTCCACGGATGGCTCGCTGGAGACGATCCCGCAGGATCCCCGCATCCGGCTGATCTGCAGGAAGGATGCGGGCATCTATGACGGGATGAACGAGGCGCTCTCATGCGCCCAGGGAGAGCTCATCTACTTCCTGAACTGCGGGGATGTGCTGCACGACAGCAGGGTCCTCGCAGGGGTGCGCGATGCTGCCCTCTCCTTCGCCGGGAGCAGTGCGATTTTCTACGGGGATGTCATCGAGGAGCGCACAGGCCAGAGGGTAGCGGCCAATCCGCAGATGTCCCACTTTGCGATGTACCGGTATCTTCCCTGCCACCAGGCCTGCTTCTACACGAGGGACCTGTTTGCAAAGCGGCAGTTTGATACGAAGTACCTGGTCCGGGCGGACTACGAGCACTTTCTGTACTGCGTGATGCGACGGAGCGGGGGAGAGCGCTCTCCGACAGGGAGCACCGGATCATCACGGAGCAGTACTTTACGGGAAGGGAGCGGGCCCTGTACCGGGCCTATCTGGTGGTCTCCCTGCAGCCGCTCCGGGAGAAGCTCGCCACGGGAAAGCACACCGCCGCGATCTATGATGCGGTGAAGAACACGGTATACCGGCTCAGAAGAGGACACAGACAGAATTGACATGAGAGTGCTATGGCTTTGCAACATCATGCTCCCTGCGTTTGCGCAGAAGATGGGGCTGCCCTATTCCAACCGGGAGGGGTGGCTCTCGGGGAGCTTCGCGCGCCTCATCCAGGAGCCCGGAAACGGGGACAACCTGGTGGACCTTGCTGTCGCCTGCCCGGTGCCTGCGGAGGTTGGAAACTGCAGCTTCTCCTATCCCGTCTCCGACTTCGGGGAGCCGGACGCGGCGGGGACGGTTCACTTCTACGGGTTTCTCGAGAACCTGAATGCCCCGGAGGTCTACGACAGGTCCCTGGAGACGAGGTTCCGGGAGATCCTTGCGGACTACCAGCCGGACATGGTGCACATCTTCGGCACGGAGTTTCCCCATGCGCTGGCGATGGTGCGCTCGTTCCGGGATCCGGAGCGGACGCTTGTCGGAATCCAGGGCCTTTGCTGCTCGATTGCGGCTGCCTACATGGCGGATCTCCCCTACAAGGTCCAGAAGCGGGTGACCTTCCGCGACTGGTACCGGAGGGACTCCCTCGAGCAGCAGCAGCACAAGTTTCAGATCCGGGCGAGAAATGAGGCGCATGCGCTGCACCACACTGCCCACATCACGGGGCGGACCTCCTTCGACCGGCGGATCACCGGGGAGATCAGCCCGGATGCGGTCTATCACAAGATGGATGAGACCATGCGGACGCCGTTCTATTCGGGGCGGTGGGATCCCGCCGCGATGGAGCCGGGAAGGATATTCCTGAGCCAGGGGGATTATCCCCTCAAGGGCTTTCACTACATGCTCGAGGCGATGCCGCTGATCCTGGAGAAGTTCCCGGATGCCCATCTCTGCGTGGCGGGCAATTCCATCATCGGCGACACGCCGAACCAGAAGAAGAAATACCCGGAGCCGCTCTGGATCAGTTCCTACGGTCTGTATTTAAAGAGCCTCATCCGGAAGTACCGCCTCCAGGACCATGTGACGATGCTGGGAAAGCTCTCCGCGGAGGAGATGAAGGAGCAGTACCTTCGCTGCAACGTCTTTGTCTGCCCCTCTGCCGTGGAGAACTCGCCAAATGCGCTCTGCGAGGCCATGCTCCTCGGGGTGCCCGTCGTCGCCGCCAAGGTCGGCGGCATCGGGGATATGGTCTCCGACGGGGAGGAGGGAATTCTGTTCCCGGCGGGCAGGGTCACGGAGCTGGCAGAGGGTGTGGAGACGATCCTGGTCGATACGGACGTGGCTGTCCTCCTCGGGGAGAGCGCCGCACGCACGGCTGCCATCCGGCACAATCCGGACACGAACTACCGGCGCCTTCTGGAGATCTACCGGAGCATCTGCGGGGAGTAGCATGAACGCTGTGTTTGTTTCCAACTACATCAATCACCACCAGATCCCCTTCTGCGAGGCCATGGAGGAGGTGACAGGGCGAAACTTTCTCTTTATCCAGACCGAGCAGATGGAGAAGGAGCGCCTCCGGATGGGCTGGAAGGAGGAGACGCCTTCCTATGTCATAAAGCTCTGGGAGGAGCCGGAGCGGGCACGAAAGGCCATCCTCTCCTGTGACGTGCTGCTTGCCGGCTGGGCGCCGGAGGCGGAATCCCTCGTTGGGGAGCGGCTTTTGGCCCCGGATAAGGTCACCTTCCGGATCTCAGAGCGCATCTACAAGGACGGGCAGTGGAAGGCGGTCTCCCCGCGGGGCCTTGTTTCGAAGTACCGGCAGTACACAAGGTATGCAAAAAAGCCCTACTACCTTCTTTGCGCCGGGGGATATGTGGCCTCGGACTTTCAGCTCATCCACGCATTCCCCGGGAAAAAGCTGCGCTGGGGGTACTTCCCTCCCTGCCGGCACTACGCGCCGGGGGAGCTTCGAAAGATCAAGGACGAGGCCAGGAAGGACGGTGTTCCGGAACTTGTCTGGGCAGGCCGCTTTGTGGAATTCAAGCACCCGGAGATGATGCTTCGACTGGCAGGGGATCTGAAGAAGAGGGGAGAGTGCTTCCATCTGACGGTTGCAGGCGGGGGCGATGGCGAGGAGGCCTTCCGGAGGGCCCTGCAGGAGCAGGATCTTACGCAGCAGGTCACGGTGCTTGGCCTCACTTCTCCGGACCGGGTGCGCAGTGCGATGGAGCGGGCGGATCTCTTTGTCTTTACCAGCGATGCGGGCGAGGGCTGGGGCGCCGTCGTCAATGAGGCGATGAACAGCGGCTGTGCCGTGATTGCGGGAAACGAGGCGGGGGCTGTGCCGTTCCTTTTGCGGAACGGGGAAAACGGCATTGTCTACGAGAGCAGGCGGTATGATCAGCTCCTGGCAGCGGTCACAGGGCTTCTGCGCGATCCCGGGAGGGCGGCAGCGCTCGGGGAGCGGGCAGTGGAGACGATTACGGACCTCTGGAATGCGGACCACGCCGCCAGGGCGCTCTGCGGCGTGGCAGAGGGGATTCTTGCGGGTGAAGGGCTTGCAGGAGCCCCGAAGGAGGGACCGGCATCCGCAGACCCCGGGGCAAAGCCCTTTGTCCGGTGCTGAAGAGGCGGAGAGGAAAACAACATGGAAGCAGACAACACGCAGACAAGACCCCTCCTGTCCGTCATCGTTCCCGTCTACAACGCGGAGCGGTTTCTCAGAAAGACCGTGGGCTCCATCCAGGCGCAGACCGTGGAGGATCTGGAGATCCTTCTTGTCAATGACGGCTCGAGGGACCGGTCTCCTGAGATCTGCAGGGAGCTTGCCAAGGCCGATCCCCGGATCAGGGTCTTTGACAAGGAGAACGGCGGCGCCTCCAGTGCAAGGAACGTGGGCCTTGCCCATGCCCGGGGACGATACCTCGGCTTTGTGGATGCGGACGACTGGATTCACCCGGACATGTATGAGAACCTCCTTGCGGGGGCAGAAAAGCTCGTCCGGATGCGGGCAAAAAACTTTATGGTCCAGATCGGCAGGGAGGAGGTTAACGAGCAGGGAGAGCCCCTGCAGGATGTGGTGATCCCGCCGGAGCGGGAGGACCTTCTGACTCCCAGGGACTTCGCAGAGAGCCTGCTTCTCTACACGGGGGATGCCTCCTTCTGCACCGCACTCCTTCCCGCGGACTTCATGCAGTCCTTCCGGTTCCCGGAGGGGACGACGGGGGAGGACTTCCGCCTTCTCATGGAGATGGCGGCAAAGGAGAAGGGACAGGACCTCTCCGGGGTGCTGCGGCTCCCCGTGCGGGGGTACCGGGTCGTGCACCGGGCGGGGTCCGTCACCAGGATCGCGGACAACCCCTCAAAGTTCTCAAGGGTCTACGTGGACATCATTCACCACGCCGACTGGTGCGAGACCAGCCTTGTGGCGCGGTATCCCGATCTTGCGGCGGCGGCGCGGCGCTTTGGACTCTATGAGCGGCTCGACTACCTCCTCCATGTGCCGATCCCGGACATGAACGGGGAGAACGGATTTTATGAAGAGACGGTGCGGTATCTGAGAAGACACGTAAAGGATACGCTGTTTGGACCGCATCTTACCGGAAAGAACCGGATCTATCTTCTTCTCTTTACCCTGGCGCCTCGTTCTGTTCGGAAGATCCACTGGAAGCTGCGCGGGAAGAAGATCCTCGCGGAGGGGAAAATCACCGCATGATGCAGAAGAAGCTGCTGCCTGGACAGTTGGAAGAAAAGAAAATGGAGAGACGGTAACGATACGAAATCTGTATGGTGATGGCGGAAAAACGACGGAATGTGGGGATTTTTTCCACCAGCGTCATACAATCTACCTATGGAAAAAAGGAGCCCACGGTTCTATAATGGGCGTCAAGAGAAAACCAGATATCTGGCGGCAGTATGGAGGAAAATCAGATGGAGAAGAAAAACCTCGACTGGGCAAACTTAAGTTTTTCCTATGTCAAGACAGACTACAGGTACGTGGCCAACTACACGGCGGCTGCTGGCAAGTGGGATGAGGGCGGCCTCACCACCGATGATCAGATCGTGATGAGCGAGGACGCTGGTGTCCTGCAGTACTCCCAGTCCGTCTTTGAGGGACTGAAGGCCTATACGACCAAGGATGGCCACATTGTGACATTCCGCCCGGATCTGAACGCACAGAGAATGTATGACTCCGCAAAGAGACTGGAGATCCCGCCGGTACCGGTGGACCAGTTCGTGGACGCTGTCCATCAGGTTGTCAAGGCAAACGAGGCTTGGGTTCCGCCCTATGGAACCGGTGCAACCCTTTACCTTCGCCCCTATGTCTTCGGCATCAGCCCGGTCATCGGCGTCAAGCCCGCAGATGACTACCAGTTCCGTGTCTTCTGCACGCCCGTCGGCCCTTACTTCAAGGGCGGTGCAAAGCCGATCTATGTCCGGATCACAGACTATGACCGCGCAGCACCGCACGGCACCGGCAACATCAAGGCAGGCTTGAACTACGCCATGAGCCTGGAGGCCATTGTGGAGGCCCATCAGGCAGGCTTTGCAGAGAACATCTATCTCGATGCGGCGACAAGAACCAAGATCGAAGAGACCGGCGGCGCAAACATCCTCTTTGTGGCACAGGATGACACCCTGGTCGTTCCGAAGTCCAACTCCATCCTGCCCTCCATCACGAGAAGAAGCCTGGTCTATGTGGCAGAGCACTATCTCGGCATGAAGGTCGACGAGCGCCCGGTCTACCTGAAGGAGGTTCTGGACGGCGAGTTCAAGGAGTGCGGCCTCTGCGGCACCGCAGCCGTCATCAGCCCCATCGGCAAGATCAATGACCACGGTAAGGACTACGAGTTCGCATCCGGCATGGAGGAGATGGGACCCTGGATGTCCAAGCTCCGCAGCACGCTCCTGGGAATCCAGGAGGGCGAGATCGAGGCACCCGAGGGATGGATCCACGTGATCGGGTGATCCCAGCAAAAACCAGAAGAGAAACACAGGAGTCCGGGCCTTGCGCCCGGACTTTTGCTGTATAATGGAACCAGCCGGAAGGAGGGAAAGCGGATGACAAACGAAGAGAAGATTCAGAAGCTGAATGAGATCGTGAAGGGGTCCGACAATATCGTGTTCTTTGGCGGCGCTGGAGTCTCCACCGAGAGCGGAATCCCGGATTTCAGGAGCCAGGACGGGCTGTACCACCAGCAGTACGACTACCCGCCGGAGGAGATCCTAAGCCACACGTTCTATGAAACCATGCCGGAGGAGTTCTTCCGGTTCTATAAGAACAAGATCCTGCTTCCCGGCGCAAACGCAAAGCCCAACGCGGCGCACAAAAAGCTCGCCCAGTGGGAGCAGGAGGGGAAGCTCAAGGCTGTCATCACCCAGAACATCGACGGTCTCCACCAGGCGGCCGGCAGCAAAAACGTCCTGGAGCTCCATGGGAGCGTGCTGCGCAACTACTGCGAGCACTGCCACACCTTCTACGATGTCGACTACATGATTCACGCAGACGGTGTGCCGCGCTGTGAGAAGTGCGGCGGCAGGATCAAGCCGGATGTGGTCCTCTACGAGGAAGGTCTCAACATGAACACCCTGGAGCGGGCAGTCCGGGCGATCCAGGAGGCAGATGTCCTGATCATCGGCGGCACATCCCTCGTCGTATATCCGGCAGCAGGGCTCATCGACTACTACCGGGGCAATAAGCTGATCCTGATCAACAAGAGCGCCACCTCCCGGGATGCGCAGGCGGACCTTGTGATTGACGACAGCATCGGAAAGGTGCTGGGAAGCTGCGACTGACCGGTACTGCAGCCCTTGTTCACACCGAGGGGTGTGAGCCAGAGACCAGAAGGAGGTAAAAGCACATGAGCAAGTACGAGTTATGCGTTGTTGTGAATGCGCAGATCGAGGATGATGCCAGAACTGCAGTTGTTGACAATTGCAAGGCTCTTGTCGAGAGATTCGGCGGAGAGATCACAAATGTTGACGACTGGGGCAAGAAGAAGCTCGCTTACGAGATTCAGAAGATGAATGAAGGCTACTACTACTTCATTCAGTTCAATGCCGAGGGTTCTGCCATTCATGAGATCGAGCAGAGAATGCGGATCATGGACAACGTCATCAGATATCTGTGCGTGAAGCAGGACGAAGCGTAACAGAAAGCCGAGGACAGAATGAACATTGTAGTCCTGATGGGACGATTGACAAAAGATCCCGATGTGAGATATTCACAGGGGGACAACTCTCTGGCAATTGCAAGATATACGCTTGCAGTTGACAGGAGGCGCGGACGCAGCAGCAGCCAGGGGGATCAGCAGACCGCTGATTTCATCTCCTGTGTGGCATTTGGAAAGTCTGCTGAATTTGCAGAGAAGTATCTCCACAAGGGGACCAAGATCTGCATCAGAGGCAGGATCCAGACCGGCTCCTACACCAACAAGGACGGTGTCAAGGTCTATACCACCGATGTGGTGATCGATGACCAGGAGTTTGCGGAGAGCAAGAATGCACAGACCTCGGGCCCGGACTACAGCAGCTATGCAAATGCCGGGAGATCCCAGAGCAGTGCACCTGCTCCAGAGAAGGAGGAGAGCCCTTCCGGTGCGGTAGAGGGATTTATGAACATCCCCGAGGGCATCGACGAGGAGCTGCCCTTTAACTAGAGGTCAGGCTGCAACGTCCGCTGCAGACACGCGAGTGGAAAAAGAAATTGGAGGAAGACATGCCTTACACAAAGACGGAAAGCGGTGACAAGCCGTTCAGACGTAAGAACAATTTCCACAGAAAGAGAAAGGTTTGCGTTTTCTGCGGAAAGGACAGCACCATCGATTACAAGGATGCTGCCAAGCTTCGGAAGTACATCTCTGAGGGAGGAAAGATCCTTCCCAGAAGAATCACGGGAACCTGCGCTACACATCAGAGAGAGCTGACAACAGCAATCAAGAGAGCAAGACACGTTGCAATCCTGCCTTACTCCGAGCGGTAAGCAGAACCCGGGCCATCCGGAAAGATTTGACATCATGCAGCTGCGGGCAATTGCCTGCAGCTGTTTTGTTTTCCCGGAGAATTCATACCCGAAAATATGTTTCCTGACACTGCGCCCATATGATATAATAAAAATATATTTGCTCCCGGCCGCAGGAAAGAGGACCGCGGAGGGGGAAAGGGCTATGGACAGATGAGCAATCATATCAAGATGAAGGGCGGCGTGGGCAGCTACTTCAACATGCCGATCCGCCTGGGATTTTTCCTGATCCTCGTCGATCTCCTGATCTACTTCATCAGCTGGCCGAGCGGCCTGGTGCTGAGCCTGTTTCTGGCGGTGTACTTCGCCGTCGTGATCTATCAGCACGTGAACAACCGCTCCCTGGTGATGAACGAGCTTGTGAGCTTTGCCACCGAGTACGGACAGGTGCAGAAGAAGCTCCTGAAGAACCTGGCGCTGCCGTACGCGGTGCTGGATGAGTCCGGCAGGATCATCTGGATGAACTACGAGTTCGAGCGGGTCATCAACCGGGACAATCTGCTGCATCGGCAGATCTCCTCGGTGTTCCCGTCTCTCACGAAGGATGTGCTGCCCACGGGCGAGGACGACGTGAAACTCGTCATCGACTACGAGAGCAGCAACTACCGGGTGGAGATGCGCAGGATCCCCTTGGACCAGCTGGCACAGGACAGCGACGTGATCGACGGCAGTACCTACGAGGGCGCGCTGATCGCGCTCTACCTGTTCGACGAGACGGCAGTGCGCCTCGCCATCCAAGAGGTCGATGATCAGAGCATTGTCATCGGCTTCATCTACATGGACAACTACGAGGAGGCACTGGACTCCGTGGAGGATGTCAAGCGCTCGCTCCTGACTGCCCTCATCGACAGGAAGGTGAATAAGTACATCGCCTCCATCGACGGCATCTGCAGCAAGATCGAGAAGGACAAGTACCTGATCATCATGCGCAAGAAGTCGCTGATCCAGCTGCAGAACGCCCACTTCGAGCTTCTTACGGATGTCAAGACCGTCTCCATCGGCAACGAGATGGCGATCACCCTGAGCATCGGCATCGGCGTGGACGGCCTCTCCTACGCGCAGAACTATGAGTTTGCGCGAAACGCCATCGATCTTGCCCTTGGCCGCGGCGGCGATCAGGCGGTGGTCAAGATGCCGGACAACATCATCTACTACGGCGGCAAGACCCAGCAGGTCGAGAAGAACACCAGGGTTAAGGCAAGGGTCAAGGCCCAGGCGCTCAAGGAGATCATCTCCGCAAAGGATAAGGTCTTCATCATGGGGCACCGGATCGGCGATTTCGACTGCCTCGGCGCCGCCATCGGCGTCTATCGCATCGCGCGGACGATGAACCGGGAGGCGCACATCGTGCTGGGCGATGTCTCCACGTCTCTGCAGCCCGTTGCAAATCTCTTCCGAAACAACCCGGAATATCCCTCGGATCTGTTTTACAATAGCCAGCAGGCCATTGAGAAGGTGTCGGACAGCACAGCACTCGTGGTGGTGGATGTGAACAAGCCCAGCATCACCGAGTGCCCGGAGCTGCTTCGTCTGTGCAAGTCGATTGTCGTCCTGGACCATCACCGTGCCGGCACGGAGACCGTGGAGAATGCGACACTCTCCTACGTGGAGGCGTATGCCTCCAGCGCCTGCGAGATGGTCTCCGAGATCCTGCAGTACATCGGGGAGAACGTCAAGATCCGCCCGGAGGAGGCGGATGCGATCTATGCCGGCATTGTCATGGACACGAACAGCTTCCAGAACAAGACCGGTGTGCGCACCTTTGAGGCGGCGGCGTTCCTGCGCAGGAACGGGGCCGACGTGACGAGGGTCCGCAAGCTCTTCCGCGAGGATGCGCAGGAGTACAAGGCCAAGGCGGATGCGGTCTCCCAGGCGGAGATCTACCGCTCCTCGTTTGCCATCTCGATCTGCCCGGGCCAGGGCATCCAGAGCCCGACGGTCATCGGCGCCCAGGCGGCAAACGAGCTCTTAAACATCAAGGGCGTCAAGGCAAGCTTCGTGCTCACCGAGTATCAGAATCAGATTTTTATCAGCGCCCGCTCCATCGACGAGGTGAACGTGCAGGTCATCATGGAGCGGCTCGGAGGCGGCGGCCACATGAACATGGCGGGCTGCCAGATGGAGGATGTCTCCCTCGCAGAGGCCATCGGGGTCTTAAAGCACGCGATCGACGTGATGATCGAGGAGGGGCAGCTCTGACAGGGCAGGAACCAGCAGCAGTGAAATGACGAAGGAGGTTATGACATGAAGGTGATCTTATTGGAGGATGTGAAGTCCCTTGGCAAGAAGGGACAGATCGTGAACGTATCGGACGGCTATGCGCGCAACTTTGTGCTGCCCAAGAAGGTCGGCGTGGAGGCCACCGAGAAGAACAAGAACGACTTAAAGCTCCAGAAGGCCCATGAGGACAAGGTGGCTGCGGAGAAGCTCCAGGAGGCAAAGGACCTGGCGAAGAAGCTCGAGGGCATGAAGATCGAGGTGAAGCTCAAGGCCGGTGAGAACGGCTCTGTCTTCGGCTCCGTCTCCTCCAAGGAGATCGCGGAGTGCGCAAAGAAGCAGTGGAACATGGATCTCGATAAGAAGAAGATCGTCGTGGACACGCCGATCCGGTCCTTCGGCATGCATGAGGTGCCGATCCGGCTTCACCCCCAGGTGACCGGAACGCTGTACGTGCTGGTGAAAGAGCTGTAAGAGGCCGGGACAGCAGATGGCAGAAGACAATACCATAAACAGAGTCATGCCATACTCCTCCGATGCAGAGATGTCGGTCATCGGCGCCATGCTGATGGACCAGCAGGCGATCGCAAAGGCGCAGGAGCAGTTAAAGCCAGAGGACTTCTACAATCGGCAGTACGGCGTCATGTTTCAGACGATCATCGAGCTCGATCAGAAGGGCATGGCCGTCGACGTCGTGACGCTCCAGAACGCCCTGCGGGAGAAGAACCTCCCGTCGGAGACCTACAGCACCGAGGCGATCGGCGGTCTGATCGCCCAGGTGCCTACCTCGGCGAACATCCAGAGCTACTGCCGGATCGTGTCCGAGAAGGCAATGCTGCGGTCCCTGATCCGCACGAACGAGGAGATCACAAACGACGCCTATGCCGAGAAGGAGCCGGCAAGGGAGCTCGTGGAGCGGGCCGAGAACAGCATGTTCCGGCTGTCCCAGAAGAACAATGCGGGGGACTATGTGCCCATTCGGGATGTGGTCCTGAATGCAGTGGACAAGATCGTTGCCTCCTCCAAGACCGATGGCAATGTCACCGGCATTGCGACCGGGTTTACGGACCTCGACAACAAGACGGCGGGTCTGCAGAATGCGGACCTGATTCTGATCGCCGCCCGCCCCTCCATGGGAAAGACGGCCTTTGCGCTCAACATCGCGGACCGGGTGGCCGTGCGGGATCACAAGCACGTCGCCATCTTCTCCCTCGAGATGTCAAAGGAGCAGCTGATCAACCGTGTCTTCTCCCTGGAGAGCCACGTGGATGCCCAGAAGCTCCGCACCGGCTCGCTGAACGACGGGGAGTGGAGCGATCTCATCGAGAGCGCCAACGTGATCGGCGGCTCCGGCCTGATCCTCGACGACACGCCAGCCATCACGGTGCCGGCGCTGCGGTCCAAGTGCCTCCACTTCAAGATGGAGATGGGCCTGGATCTTGTCATCATCGACTACCTGCAGCTGATGTCCGGCTCCGGCGGGCACTCCGGCGACAGCCGGCAGCAGGAGGTCTCCGAGATCTCCCGCTCCCTCAAGGCCCTCGCAAGAGAGCTAAACGTGCCGGTGGTTGCTCTTTCCCAGCTCTCCAGAGCGGTGGAGAGCCGTGTGGACAAGCGCCCCATGCTGTCGGACCTGCGGGAGTCGGGCGCCATTGAGCAGGATGCCGACGTTGTCATGTTCATCTACCGCGATGACTACTACCACCCGGATACCCAGGACAAGGGCATCTCGGAGATCATCATTGCCAAGCAGAGAAACGGCCCCATCGGCACCGTGCAGCTCAAGTGGCTGCCGGAGCTGACGAAGTTCGCAAACCTGGCGCCGGCTGGTGCCTACGGCGGTGCTCCCTCCGGAAATGCCTGAGAGGACGAGGTGCAGATGAAATTATACAGGAAAGTGCGCCGCATTCTGACGCCCAGGCAGCGGCACCTGTTCGTGGTGCTGTTCTTCATGATGCTCGTCGGTGCTGCCCTGGAGACGGTGGGCACGGGACTGGTCCTCCCCCTCATCACAGCGGCCACTTCGCCGGATGCGGTGCTTGGCAACCGGTACATGCGGGCGGTCTACGACTTCTTCCACCTGACCAGCGTAAACCAGTTCCTGCTCGTGTGCGTGGTGCTGCTCATCGCGGTCTACGTGCTCAAAAATGTGTACCTGTACTTCATGTACTATGCCCAGTACAGGTACGTCTACAACGGCTCCTACAACGCCTCCAGGACGCTGTTCAAGGAGTACATCAACCGCCCCTACGAGTTCTTTCTGACGGCGGACACCTCGGTGGCGATCCGGAATATCGTCTCATGCGTCAACGGCTCCTATCAGCTCGTGCTGACGATCTTAAAGCTGCTGACGGAGGTCACGGTGTTCATCGCCCTGTTTGTGCTCTCCCTGGTAGTGAGTCCGGTGATGACGCTGGTGATGAGCGGTTTCATTGCCCTGATCCTTCTGTTCAACCAGAAAAAGCTGGTGCCGGTGCAGCAGAAATACGGGCACCGGGTGAACGAGAGCAGTGCAAAGGTCACGAAGTGGCTCCTCCAGTCCCTGGACGGCATGAAGGAGACGAAGGTCATGAACCGGGAGTACTACTTCGTGCACCAGTACGACGAGAATGCGAAGGAGCTGAACGAGGTCCAGAGGAAGCAGAACTCCCTCTCCAACGTTCCCCGGCTCTTGGTGGAGACGATCCTCATCTGTGTGATCCTGATCATGCTCGGCATCTTCCTCTCGAATGACACGTCCTTCGGCATCGGCAGTCAGATCGGTCAGCTCGGTGTCCTCGCCGTGGTGGCGGTCCGGATCATGCCCAGTGCCAACCGGATCGTCTCCGCACTGAATGACATCGCCTACTATGAGCCCAACGTGGACTTTGTCGGCGACTACATCGTCCATGCCCACGACCTGCACATGGATGCCCTCTACGAGGCGAATCAGCCGGAGGAGGCGGTGACCCCGATCCCCTTCTACAAAGAGGTGGACTTTGAGAACATCACCTTCCGGTATGAGAACACGGACGTCGACATCTTTGAGAATGCAAACCTGACCATTCCGATCGGCCAGTCCATCGGCATCATCGGTCCCTCGGGGGCCGGCAAGTCCACCGCGGTGGACCTCATTCTGGGGCTCCTGCGGCCCCAGAAGGGCCAGATCCTCGTGGACGGCACGGACATCTCCACCAACATGCCCGGCTGGTATGCGGACATCGGATACGTGCCCCAGATGATGTTCATGCTTGACGACACGATCCGGGCCAACGTCGCCTACGGCGTGGACCGGGAGAAGGTGGATGACGGGAAGGTCTGGGCGGTGCTCAAAGAGGCCCAGCTCGATGACTACGTGCGCAGCCTTCCCCACGGGCTCGATACCGGCATCGGGGAGCGGGGCATCCGGATCTCCGGCGGCCAGAGGCAGCGGATCGGCATCGCGCGGGCGCTCTACAACGACCCGCAGATCATGATCTTCGATGAGGCCACCTCTGCCCTTGACAACGACACAGAGCGGGCGATTATGGACGCCATCGAGCGGCTGCACGGGAAGAAGACTCTGATCATTGTGGCGCACAGGCTGACGACGATCGAGCACTGCGACCACGTCTACAAGGTGGTGAACAGGGCGTTCAGGATGATGCGCTGAGGCAGGACGCCGGTAGGCAGCTGACATCAGACAGACACAAAAAGCTCTTCTGCGGAGTCCGCAGAAGAGCTTCTTTTTTGCTTTGTTGTCAGCGTGGGCTGAAATTACGCCTCGGAGATAGCTCCGACAGGGCACTGAGCCTCGCATGCACCGCAGTCGATGCACTTGCCAGGATCGATCTCGTAGTGAGAATCACCCTGAGAAATGGCCTCTACGGGGCACTGAGCTGCGCAGCTGCCGCAGCTGATGCAAGCATCACCAATTGTACGTGGCATAATGAAAAATCCTCCTTATTTTGCGTTTCGTTACCTGTGGCAATTCAGCAAGGCAACTACCATGCCTTACGTGTCCAATCATACTACCGCACCTGCCTGTTAGTAAACGCTAACAAGCGGAAGTGCCGACAAAGGGAGAAAACTGTGCACTGTTGACAGGAGGAAGGCACAGAAAAACACGCCGATACGGCAATCAGCCGTACCGGCGTGTCTTACTTGCTTACGCTGCGCAATGCGTCAGTGGAAACTCAGTTGTTGTAAAGAGCACCGAGCTTCTCGAGGTATGCGTAGTGATCCTTTGCGTGCTGCTCTGCCTCTGCGAAGAGCTTTGCTGCCCTCTCGGGGTTCTTGCGCTGCAGGGAAGTGTAGCGAACCTCGCCGCCGAGGAACTCGCTGTACTCCTTGCTTGCAGGCTTGGAATCCAGGGAGAACTTGTGATCGCCGCCAGCCGGATTGAAGCGGAACAGGTTGTAGTAACCAGTATCGACTGCCAGCTTCTCCTCGTCCTGAGCCTTGCTCATGCCCTTGCGGATGCCGTGGTTGATGCAGGGAGCGTAGCCGATGACCAGAGACGGTCCCGGATAAGCCTCAGCCTCAGCAATGGCCTTGATGCACTGGTTCCTGTCAGCACCCATGGAGATCTGTGCGACATAGACGTAGCCGTAGCTCATTGCCATGGCAGCGAGATCCTTCTGCACGGTCTCCTTGCCGCCTGCAGCGAACTGTGCGACAGCGCCCTCGGGGGTAGCCTTGGAGGACTGTCCGCCGGTGTTGGAGTAAACCTCGGTGTTGATGACGAAGATGTTTACATCCTTGCCGGAAGCAAGCACGTGATCCACGCCGCCGTAGCCGATATCGAATGCCCAGCCATCACCACCGAAGATCCACTGGGACTTCTTGTTCAGATAGTCCTTCTCAGCGAGGATCTCCTTTGCAGCATCGGAGCCATCTGCCTCGAGTGCTGCGATCAGCTTCTTGCTGGCTGCGCCGTTCTTTGCGCCATCAGCGAAGGTGTCGAGCCATTCCTGAGCGCCCTCACCGTTCCATGCAGCAACCTTCTTCTTCAGGCTGTCGCGGATGGCATCGTTGGCAAGGAACATACCAAAGCCGAACTCAGCAGCATCCTCGAACAGGGAGTTGGACCATGCCGGGCCGCGTCCCTCTGCATTGACCGTGTAAGGCGTAGAAGGAGAAGAGTTGCCCCAGATGGAGGAGCATCCGGTTGCGTTGGCAACCATCATTCTGTCACCAAACAGCTGGGTGATGAGCTTGATGTAAGGTGTCTCACCGCAGCCAGCGCAGGCTCCGGAGAACTCAAGCAGCGGCTGCTTGAACTGAGATCCCTTGACGGTGGTTTCCTTGAACTTTGCGACGACCTCGTCCTTGATCGGAAGAGCGACGCCATAGTTGAAGGCCTCCTGCTCGTTCGGCAGAGCCTCTGCCTCTTCGAGTCTGGTCATGGTCAGGGCCTTGTTGCCCTTCATGCCAGGGCAGACATTTGCGCAGGATCCGCAGCCGGTGCAGTCCAGAGAGGACACAACGATTGCGTACTTGTATCCGGGCATGCCCATGAGATCCTTCACAACGGTGCCAGCCGGAACCTTTGCTGCCTCATCCTCGGTCATAGCGATCGGGCGGATTGCAGCGTGAGGGCAGACATAGGAGCAGAACGTGCACTCAATGCAGTTCTCAGCGTTCCAGACCGGAACGTTGACAGCGATACCACGCTTCTCGAATGCTGCTGCGCCGGACGGAGTGGAGCCGTCTGCGTAAGGAAGAACATCGGAAACCTTCAGGCCATTGCCCTCCTGAGCGGAGACAGCGATCTGAATGTTGTTGACGAAGTCCTGAACATCCTTTCTGGAAGAGGTGATCTTCTTGAAATCAAGGCCCTCATCCTCAGCATGTGCCCAGCTCTCCGGGATCTCAACCTTGTGCCAGTTCTTGGCGCCGGCATCAATGGCTGCCCAGTTCTTCTCGACGACATCCTGTCCCTTGCGGCCGTAGGTCTTCTGAGCGGCATCCTTCATGAGCTGGATGGCGTGGTCCTCAGGGATGATCTTCGTGATGGTGAAGAAAGCGGACTGCAGGATAGTGTTGATACGGGTCGGGCCCATGCCGGTCTCAATACCGAGCTTCACACCGTCGATGGTGTAGAAGTTGATCTTGTGATCATACATGAACTTCTTGACCTGTCCGGGGATGTGCTCCTCGAGCTCAGCATCGCTCCAGCTGCAGTTGAGCAGGAAGCTGCCGCCGTCGACCAGCTCCTGAACCATGTTGAACTTTCTCATGTATGCCGGGTTGTGGCATGCAACGAAGTTCGCCTGGTGAATCAGGTAGGTGGACTTGATCGGCTTCTTGCCGAAGCGCAGGTGGGACATCGTCACGCCGCCGGACTTCTTGGAATCATAGTCGAAGTAAGCCTGTGCGTACATGTCGGTGTTGTCGCCGATGATCTTGATGGAGTTCTTGTTGGCACCGACGGTACCGTCTGCGCCCAGACCCCAGAACTTGCAGCAGACCGTTCCCTCGGGTGTGGTAACGATCTCCTTGCCGGTAGGAAGGGAGAGATTGGTGACATCATCGGTGATGCCGATGGTGAATCTCTTCTTCTCGGTGTTGTCATAGACAGCGATGATCTGTGCAGGAGTGGTGTCCTTGGAACCAAGGCCGTAGCGACCGCCGTAAACCGGAACATCCTTGAACTTGGAATCCTTGAGGGCAGCGACCACATCCAGGTACAGAGGCTCGCCGATGGAGCCGGGCTCCTTGGTTCTGTCGAGGACGGAGATCTTCTTGACGGTATCCGGAATTGCCTCGATCAGGTGCTTTGCGCTGAAAGGTCTGTAGAGTCTGACCTTCACGACACCGACCTTGCGGCCCTGTGCGTTGAGGTAATCAATCGTCTCCTCGATGGTCTCGTTGACGGAGCCCATGGCGATGATGATCTGCTCTGCATCCGGAGCACCATAGTAGTTGAACAGCTTGTAGTCCGTGCCGATCTTTGCGTTGACCTTGTCCATGTACTTCTGAACAATCTCGGGCATTGCATCGTAGGTCTTGTTGCAGGCCTCACGGGTTGTGAAGAAGATATCCGGGTTCTGTGCGGAGCCCATCTCACGGGGATGATTCGGGTTCAGAGCGCCGTCACGGAATGCCTGGACCTTATCCAAATCGATGAGATCCTTCAGATCGTCATAATCCCAGACCTGAATCTTCTGAATCTCGTGGGAAGTACGGAATCCATCGAAGAAGTTGATGAACGGAAGTCTGCCGTCAACTGCAGCGCAGTATGCAACGGGAGTCAGATCCATGACCTCCTGTACCGAGCTCTCGCAGAGCATTGCGGCACCGGTCTGGCGACATGCATAGACATCAGAGTGATCACCGAAGATGTTCAGAGCGTGGGTGGCAACGCAGCGGGCAGAGACGTTGAACACTGCCGGCAGGCCCTCACCTGCGATCTTGTAGATGTTCGGGATCATCAGAAGAAGTCCCTGAGAAGCGGTGAATGTAGATGTCATGGCACCGGCTACGATGGAGCCGTGTGTGGCACCTGCGGCACCTGCCTCAGACTGCATCTCCGTGACCTTTACGGTCTCACCGAAGATGTTCTTGCGTCCGGCAGTGGCCCACTCATCAACGTGCTCAGGCATGACTGATGACGGTGTGATGGGATAGATGGTTGCAACTTCGGTATATGCGTACGCCGCATGTGCCGCAGCCTCATTGCCATCCATGGTTAGATACTTTCTTGCCATAGCTATATGACCTCCTGTAGTATTGAGACGTGCCGGGAAGCCGCATTTTCAGCCTACTTCCCACAGCATATCTATTCTAAGGGTATACTAGCATCGGGATGGGCAAAATGCAATAAGTTTGGCGGGTTAGCGAATGCTAACATTGTGAAGATAGGACAAAACGAACGGCACTCTGACTGGGATTTCAGCAAAAGAAAGCGCTTACTGTCCATCTGATTCCGGCGGGATGTCAGAAAAGACAGACAAAAACCGG
>ONMH01000167.1 GCA_900318875.1 uncultured Lachnospiraceae bacterium
CGGATATTGCATCATGCCGGAGCTTTTGTTTGAGAAAAGGGAAACGACGCTCCTCCCCGCTGCAAGCGGCGGGGTTTCCGCGTCTGTATTCATTATGACTTTGTGGAGCGCGTCGGCACCCACTACGAGGACTGAAGACAGGAAAGAAGCGGCAGATGAGTAAAAAGGACAGGGAAAGAGAAGAAGAGACCAAAAAGACAGATCCCAGGATCCGGGAGAGAGCAGAGAGTGAGCGGCTGAACGAGCAGCTTTCGTTTATCACAGAGATCGACAAGGAGAAGACGATCCTTCGGCAGACGCATCTTACAAATCATGGCAGAAGAGAGGACGATGCGGAGCACGCCTGGCACATGGCCGTGATGGTCTGGCTCCTCTCCGAGTACGCAAACGAGCCTTTCGACAGGGCGCGGTGCATGATGATGTGCCTTGTCCACGACATCGTGGAGATCGATGCCGGCGACACCTATGCTTACGACGAGGAGGGGAAGAAGACCCAGCGCAGCAGGGAGGAGCGCGCGGCAGAGAGGATCTTCGGTATCCTTCCCGGGGATCAGGGAAAGGAACTCCGGGACCTGTTCGAGGAGTTTGAGAAAGATGCCACCCCCGAGGCACACTTTGCGCACGCGATGGACAACTTTCAGCCCCTGCTCCTAAACCACGCAAACAAAGGCTCTGACTGGAAGGAGCACGCCGTGACGAGAGAGCAGGTAAACGGCAGGCAGTACAGGACCCGGGAGGGATCGCAGGTCCTGTATGAAAAGACGCGGCAGATCCTGGACCTCCACGAAAAGGAGGGGTGCTTTCGGAAAAAAGCTGAGGATCCGAAGGACTCCCAGCAGTAAAATCCGCAGGCGCAGAGGAATTGCGGCAGATCGCGGCAAGTGCCCGTTTTCTTTGCCACCCGCATGGGCTAAAATAGGGCGTATGCCTAAGCGGTTTCTGACGAAGAAAAACGCCCGCATGCAAGTACAGAGAAAAAGAGAGGCATAAGAAAGATGGAAAGCAGCAAAAGTGCACGCCTTACCGTCGTGAAGCTGTCAGAGGATGAGAAGAGTGTGATCATCCTGGATCAGACGAAGCTTCCGAATCACGAGGAGTACATCACCATTCACGATGAGAAGAGAGCCTGGGATGCGATCAAGCGCCTGGAGATCCGCGGCGCCCCCGCAATCGGCGTCTTCGCAGGCTATGCCATGTATGTCCTGGCACAGCAGTACACGGATAAGAGATATGAGGACTTTAAGGCAGAGTTCCTGCGCCAGGCAGAGTACTTAGATTCCTCAAGACCGACTGCCGTCAACCTCTCATGGGCCTTAAAGCGCCAGGCAGGCGTTGTGGAGAAGAATGCGGATAAGAACCCCGCGGAGATCGCAGCGCTTCTTGGCGCCGAAGCAAAGAAGATCGATGCCGAGAACGAGGAGATGACAAGAAAGATCGCCGAGTACGGCGTCACGCTGGTAAAAGACGGCGACGGAATCCTGACCCACTGCAATGCAGGATACCTCGCCTGCCTTGGCTACGGCACCGCAACGGCTCCCATCTACTACGGACAGGAGAAGGGCATGACCTTCCACGTCTACAGCGATGAGACAAGACCGCTCCTGCAGGGCGCAAGACTCACCTCCTATGAGCTGCAGAAGGCAGGCGTCGATGTCACCCTGATCTGCGACAACATGGCCTCCATCGTGATGAAGCAGGGAAAGATCAACGCGGTCTTTGTCGGCTGCGACAGGATCGCCGCAAACGGCGACTTTGCAAACAAGATCGGAACCTCCGGCGTTGCCATCCTGGCAAAGCACTACGGCGTTCCGTTCTACACCCTGGGACCTTCATCCACCATCGACTTTGACACCCCGACCGGCGATGACATCCACATCGAGCTCCGGGATCCCGAGGAGGTGAAGGAGATGTGGTACAAGGAGCCCATGGCCCTCAAGGAGGTAAAGAGCTACAACCCCTCCTTTGATGTCACGGACCACACACTTGTCACCGGCATCGTGACCGAGCGGGGCATTGTGTACCCGCCGTTTAAGGAGAACTTAAAGAAGCTGTTCAACCGCTGAGAACGACAAAACGCCAAAAGACACAGGCACAGGAAGGAGAAAACAATGGAACCCAAAGAGAGCATTTCCGCAAGCATTGTCGCAAAGGAGAAGATCGCAAAGGTCATGCTGATGCCGGGAGATCCGCTTCGCGCAAAGTACGTTGCGGACAACTACCTGGAGAACGTCGTCTGCTTCAACGACACGAGAAACATGCTGGGCTTTACCGGCACCTACAAGGGGAAGGAGATCTCCGTCATGGGACACGGCATGGGCATCCCCTCCATCGGCATCTACACCCATGAGCTGTTCACCCAGTTCGGCGTGGACGCGATCATCCGCATCGGCTCCGCCGGCGGCCTCGACATGGATGTGGATGCGAAGGACGTCGTGATCGCTGAGGCGGCATCGACCAACTCCAACTACGGAAATGCCTATGGCATCCCCGGACAGCTGGCAGCCTGTGCAGACTTCGACATGCTCGAGGAGGCCGTGAAGAACGCAAGGGCCCAGGGCTGCAAGTTCAAGGTCGGCAAGGTCTACAGCTCTGACTTCTTCTATTATCCGCAGGCAGGTCTGAATGAAAAGCTCCGCGACTTCGGCCACCTCTGCGTGGAGATGGAGACCGCAGGCCTGTACTGGGAGGCATGCGCCGACAGAAAGAGAGCGCTCTCCATTCTCTCCATCTCGGATCACCTCTTCAAGCCCGTTGCCCTCTCCGCCGAGGAGCGGCAGAACGGCTTCACGGATATGATGGAGATTGCCCTCAACACCGCTGCCGCGTTTGCAGAGTAAAAACCAAAGCTTCCTTTGAAGCAGGAAGCTCAAAACCAAAGACAGCAAAGGAATCAGAAGGACCTGCCGGGAGCAAAACCGGCAGGCCTTTTTGTGCCTGCGGGGGGGGGGGAAGCAGCAAGGGCTGCCCCAGCGTTTTCCGGAGAGGCTGCCCCGTCGGTTCCGGGTTTGGACAAATGACAAATTCATGGGAAAATGTATGCGGAAAAGTGTCGGAACATGCTGCGAAATCCTATGGAAAATGACAAATTCGTTCTGATAATGTTAAGACAGATGGAAGCGTGGCGTATTTGCCCATCTACATGATCATGTTTCTGAAGGAGGAGGAGATCCCCTTTCCCAACCTGCCCGTTGGGCAGTTTTCTCTCTGACTTTTCGACAGCATCTGTGCATGATAGGCAAAATCACCGACAGAATTGGCAGCTTCTGTGCTACAATAAAGACAAATTAATCATCGATTAAAGTCCAATGGGGAATTATCGTCCATCTATGATGATATCCAGGAGACTTTTTCAGATGTGGGAGGAGTAGAAGGGCACCTGCCAGAG
>ONMH01000079.1 GCA_900318875.1 uncultured Lachnospiraceae bacterium
CTGCCTACAAAAAAGGATGTATCACCTAAAAAGGTAACAATTGTATATCATGCAGGAGCTTTTGTGTGAGAAAGGGGGACGGCGCTCCTCCCCGCTGCATGCAGCGGGGTTCCTGCGCCTGTTGTAATTTATGGCCCTCGATCTCGACGGAACCCTCCTTGATGAGAACAAGCACGTGACCCCCGCGGTGAAAAAGGCAGTGGAGGAGGCAGCAGAGAGGGGAATCCTCCCTGTCCCCGTGACGGGGCGTCCCCTCTCTGGAATCCCGGAGGAGGTGATGGCACTTCCCGGTGTCCACACCTGCATTACCTCCAACGGTGCCCTCTGCTTTGAGGACGGTAGGGAGAAGTTCTCCGCCTTCCTGCAGGAAGACATTGCCCTCGGCATCGCGAGGGAGGCCAAAAGGCAGGGGTATCTCTACAGCATCTTTGCAGACGGCATCGGCTGGGCGGATGAAAAGAGCTATGCGGCACTGATGGCACATTTTTCCAACTCGTCGCTTCTTTCCTACATGGAAGCCTCACGCCGTCCTGTGGCGGAATGGAAGACGTTTCAGAAGGTGCACGGAAACCGGATTGAGAATGTCTGGGTGCGGACGCCGGAGGCCTCCATCGCCGATGGCCTGGAGGAGGAGATCCGCACGGCAGCAGGAAAACGCGTTTCCACCCTGCGCACGCTCCCCATGGACGTGGAGACGGTATCCTCCCTTGCGGACAAGGGGAGGGCGGTCACAAGACTTGCAGAGGACCTTGGCATCAAAAGGGAAGAAATCCTCGCCATTGGGAACAGTCCCAATGACATCGGCCTTCTGGAAACAGCCGGCATCTCTGTCGCCATGGGAAATGCCGCCAAAGAGGTGAAGGACATCTCGGCCTATGAAACCCTGGACAACCGGCACGACGGGGCAGCGCTTGCAATCCGCCGCTTTGCCCTTGGAGAGGGATAGCGAATACAGTGGGAAACCTGAAGGAGGACAGGAAAGATGCGATTTGACTTTACGACAAGACTGAACCGGGAGGGGACAAACGCCCTGGCGCTCGACGCCGTGGGAAAAATGAAGGGGGCCCCGAAGCCTCCGAAGGAGGGGTATTCCTACCTCCCGATGTGGGTTGCAGACATGAACTTTATCGCCTGCCCCTCGATCACAGAGAGCATAATCAGGCGGGCAGAGCACCCCGCCTACGGGTACTTCCTGCCGGAGAAGGCGTATCTCAATGCGGTCCTCTCCTGGCAGCGGGAGCACAACCGCATGGAGATCCCGGAGGAGGCGCTCGGCTATGAGAATGGGGTTCTCGGCGGCATCGCCTCCGGCCTTCGCGCCCTCGCAGCACCGGGAGAGTGCGTCCTTCTTCTCTCCCCGACCTACATCGGCTTTACCCACAGCATAAAGGATGCGGGATACCGGATTATCTTGAGCGAGATGAAGAAAGATGACACCGGGCTCTTCCGGATGGACCTTGCGGACATGGAGGCAAAGATCCAAAAGTACCACATCCACGTGTTTGTCTCCTGCAATCCCCATAACCCCACGGGAAGGGTGTTCACGAGAAAAGAGCTGGAGGAGATGTACGCACTCTTTGAAAAGTACCGCGTTGACGTCCTCTCGGACGAGATCTGGTCCGACATCCTGATCGGCGGTGCCGTGCACACGCCGCTTCAGAGCATCTCTCTCTATGCGAAGGCCCACACTGCGGCCTTCTATGCCCCGAGCAAGACCTTCAACCTGGCGGGGCTCGTCGGAAGCTACCACGTGATCTATGATCCGGCGCTCCGGGACCGGATCACCGCAGCGGGGAGAAAGACTTCCTACAACAGCGGAAACCTTCTCTCCATGGCAGCCCTGGAGGGCGCCTACTCGGAGGAGGGAAGTGCGTGGGTGAAGGAACTGAATGAGGTTCTCACGGAAAACGTGAATGCCGCTATCTCCATGATCCGGAATCACTTCAGAGGCGTTCTTGTGACACCGCCCCAGGGCACCTACATGCTGTTTCTCGACTGCACGCAGTACTGCAAAACAAGCGGCAGGACTCTGGATGAGGTCCTGCAGGCAGGGTGGGACGTGGGCGTGGGCTGGCAGGACGGAAGGCCCTTCCACGGCCCCTGCCACATCCGCATGAACCTCGCTCTCCCCACAAAGGATGTGGAGGACGCATTCGCCAGGCTGAAAGAGCACGTTTTTCTCTGAAGACAATACGAAGCAAAAAGGGAGAGTATCATGATCACAATCGACAGAAAGCACCAGCTGTTCCGCATGGACACCCCGCACACGACCTACGTGTGCGGCCTCTTGGACGGAAAGTACCTGACCCATCTCTACTATGGGAAAAGGCTGAGAGACGGAGACCTCTCCGGCCTCTTCTATGACCCGGACGCCTTTCCGGCCCCGGACGCCCTCCCAAGGGAGAAGGCGGGATTTCTCGACGGGGCGCCCTTTGAGTATGGAACCTCCGGCGTTGGGGACTTCCGGGAGAACGGCTGGCTCGATGCGGTGGAGATCGCGGGAAAGGATAAGAAGGAGGCCTTTGTCCTTGCTGTACAGGTCCTGACGCAGCCCAACCAGAAGTCGACAAGACTGTACCTCCAGGGCCTTGATCCGGCAGCTCTCTACGAGGTGGAGGGGAAGGTGTTCCCCGGCGACCTCCTGATGCAGGCGGGGTATCCGCTGCAGCACGTGGTCCATGACCTGGATGCCAGGATCCTCTGGCTTCGGAGGGTGGAAGCATGAGACTTGAAGAAAAGAACCTTCGAAAAATGCGGGAGAAAGGTCTCCTCCGGGTCCTTGGAAGAACCGACAGGGAGCACCCCTTCTCCTTCTTCTGGACCGCCTCCGGCATCGAGTTTGCCGCGGCAGCAGAGAGCGTCTTCTGCGAGCTGGACTCCCAGTATGAGAGCAATGAGATCTGGGTCGATGTCCTTGTGGACGGCGCCAGGATCCAGCGCATCCTCCTGCCAAAGGGAAGATCCCGGATCTGCCTTGCAGGGAACCTGGACCCGTCCGCCACCAGGACCTTCTCCCTGCGGAGGGATACCCAGGCAATGCCCAAGGAGGGAGCCTCTGTCCTGACCGTAAATGCCCTGGAGATTGAAGGAACCTTTGAACCGCTCCCGGAAAGACCGGTAACGCTTGAGTTTGTCGGGGACTCCATTACCTCCGGCGAGGGCGGGTGCGGCGCTGTGAACGAGATGGACTGGAAGTCCTTCGTGTTTGACAGCTATGACAACTATGCGAGGATGACCGCGGATGCCCTGAATGCCCGGTACCAGGTCCTCTCCTCGAGCGGCTGGGGCGTGTACTGCTCCTTTGACGGGGACAGGAGGGCAGCACTTCCACTCTGTTATGAACAGGTCTGCGGCCTCCTGCACGGCGCAGGGAATGAAGAGGCGGGCTCCCAGAAGCCCTGGGACTTTGCCTCGTTCGAGCCGGCTGCCATTGTGGTGAACCTTGGCTCCAACGACTGGTACGCCCTGCAGGGAGGATATCTCCCGGAGGATGAGCTTTTGACAGGCTTTCATGAGTCTGCCGTCTCCTTCCTGAAGACCCTTCGCCGCTGCAACAAAAGGGCAAAGATCGTCTGGGCGCTTGGCATGCTCGGGGAAGAGATGAGAGAACCTGTTCTTTCCGCAATCCGGGACTATCAGAGAAAGACCGGGGATCCGGATGTGTTCTATGTCTCCCTTCCCAATACCAGAGCGGGGGAGTTCGGGTCAAGGCAGCATCCCGGCCATCTCTCACACGTCCATGCGGCAGAGGTCCTCTCCGGTGCACTGAAAGGACTTCTGCAGGATGGCAAAACCCCTTGTTTTTGACAGAATCCAAAATCTGTTGCACGGCCAAACCTTGCATTTTCCTTCTCCTGTCAGTAAGCTGGAAAAATGACAGGCGCATGCTTGTCGTTTTATCCTGAGTAAGGACGGGGAATGGAATGAGCGCAGCAGAAAAACTGGGAAAAATCGTGGAGAACAGGCTCGGCAGCGATCCTGACAAGGCACGGGGGTGGCTCCGCGCGGGGTGGGAGGCAGAAAACGTCCTCTTCCACATCGCACCGCACAGGGAGCTCCTTCCCGCGGACCGCTACCTGCAGCAGCTGATGATGGGGACCATGCTGGCTCCCCTCCGGCATCCGGAGGAGAGCGCCATGGTCTCCATCTTTGTCCCCTGCGAGCTGCTGCAGGAGGCGGAGCTCATCCCCTACAGCCCGGAGGCCTTTTCCTGCTACCTCTCCGCCTCCTTCTGCGAGAGCTGTCTCATCCAGAAGGCGGAGGAGACCGGCATCTCGGACACCCTGTGCAGCTATCACAGGACGTTCCTGGGCGCTGCGGAGTCAGGACTTCTGAAAGCCCCGAAGTGCGTTGTCTACACGAATGTCACCTGTGATGCCAACCTTCTGACCTTCCGGCGGATGGCAGAGCACTACGGGGTGCCCTCCTTCTACCTGGAGGTGCCGATGACGGTGAGTGAGGCCTCCGTGGACTTTGTGGAGAAACAGATGCGGGATCTTAAGTCCTTCCTTGAGAGGACGACGGGAAAGACGATCTCCGAGTCCGCACTCTGCGACCGCGTTGCAAGATCAAAGCTCTCCCTTGAGACCTTCCGCCTTGTGCAGCAGAAGAAGGCGGATAAATACATCCCAACAGACCTTGTCACGCCGTTCTACTCTGCCCTCACGGGCAACCTCCTTCTGGGGAGCCCGGAGGAGGAGAAGTACGTGGAGATGGCGCTCGGGGATGTGCAGAGGGCGGAAAAGAAGAAGGGAAAGCACATCTACTGGATGCACACGATCCCGTTCTACTCCGATGCGGTAAAGGAGAAGTTCCTGTTTCAGGAGGAAGCCCAGATCGTGGGAGACGAGCTCTCTCAGGTGTGCACGGCGGACTTTGACCCGGAGAATCCCTACCGGGCGATGGCAAAGCGGCTTGTTACCAACGCGATGAACGGCCCGAGCAGGAGAAGAATTGACAACGGCATCCGCAATGCGAAGGATGCCGGGGCGGACGGCGTCATCTGGTTCAACCACTGGGGCTGCAAGCACACGCTCGGCACCGCGGAGATCGCAAGGCGCCGCTTTGAGGAGGCCGGGATTCCCGCACTTGTCATCGACGGCGACGGGTGCGACCGGTCGAAGGAGGGCGAGGGGCAGATCTCGACGAGAATCGGCGCCTTTTTGGAGATGCTGGACAGAAAGGAGGGGAGAGCATGACAGAGCACTGTGTTTCCTACATGTGCCGCTATGCGCCGCTGGAGCTCTTTGCGGCGATGGGGGCAGAGACCTCCTATCTCTCCTCGATGCCGGAGGAGTTTGGTCCCTCTGTCTCCCTCCTTGGGAGCAACATCTGCGGCTTTGGCAAGTCGCTCCTGGACAGGGTCCTTGCGGGCGAGATCACAGAGCTTGTCCTCACAAACTGCTGTGACACGATCCGGAGCGTCTATGATGTCATCTGCGAGGAGAGGGAGGCGGGACACCTCCCAAAGCTGAAGTTTGTCTTTTTCCTGGACCTTCCCCGGGATGACGGCGCCTGTTCCATCGACCTCTTTGCAAAAGAGCTCCGGGACCTGAAGACTGCCTATGAGCAGTACAGCAGGAATGCCTTTGATGTAGCAAAGTTCTATGATGCAGTTAACATCAGCCACATCCAGCAGGTAAAGCCAAACCGCCCCTACCTCGCTCTCCTTGGCGGGAAGGCGGGTAAGGAGCTTCACCTGATGGCGGTCCGCTCGATGCCGCTCCCCGTGCAGAACGCGACCTGCGCCGCGGGAAGAACCTTCGGGGAGATCCTCCCGGAGGAGACGATGCGGGAGGATGAGGAAGCCCTCTTTGCCTGGTATGCGGGGGAGCTCCTCCGGCAGATCCCCTGCATGCGGATGCAGGATGCGGAGGGGAGAAAGAAGCTCTTTGCGGATCCGAATCTGAAGGGCATCCTCTACCACACGATCCGGTTCTGCGACTTCTACAGCTTTGAGTACGCGGATATCAAAAACCACGCGGCGATCCCGATCCTGAAGTTTGAGACCGACTACACAAAGAGCGCAAATGGACAGCTCGCGACACGGTTCGATGCCTTTGCAGAGGAGATCCTGACAAAGTATCAGGACACGCCGGAGATCTTTTCCGACAGGTTCCGGAAGGGGAGAAAGGAGCAGAAAGTGGAAGCAAAGAATCCGGATGGAAAGTACTATGCCGGGATCGACTCGGGCTCTGCCTCGACGGATGTGGTGATCCTGGACAGGGACAGGAACCTTGTCACCTCGGTGATCCGCCCGACGGGCGCGGGGGCCGGCGGCAGCGCTGAGAAAGCCCTGCAGGAGGCACTGGACAAGGCAGGACTGTCAAAAGACGACCTTGCGGGGTGCGTTGCGACCGGGTACGGCCGCGCCGCGATTGAGACGGGGAGCCGCTCCATCACGGAGATCACCTGTCATGCAAAGGGCGCAAGGTTTCTGGACCCGACGGTCCGGTGCGTCATCGACATCGGCGGCCAGGACTCCAAGGTCATCGCCCTGGATGAGAACGGAAACGTCGAGAACTTTGTTATGAACGACAAGTGCGCTGCGGGCACCGGAAGGTTCCTGGACATGATGGCGAGAACCATGGAGATGAGCCTGGATGAGATGTCAAAGAGGGGCCTCACCTACCAGGAGGATATCACAATCTCCTCGACCTGCACGGTGTTTGCAGAGTCCGAGGTGGTCTCCCTGATCGCTCAGAACCGGAGTACCGATGACATCGTGCACGGCCTCGACAAGTCCGTCGCGGCAAAGACCGCACAGCTGGCCGCCAGGGTGCGCGGGAAGGGCCCCTACATGATGACGGGAGGGGTCGCAAAAAACGAGGGCGTTGTCAGAGCCCTGGAGGAGAAGCTTGGAGAGAAGCTGATCGTCAGCGATAAGGCGCAGATCTGCGGTGCCCTCGGGGCAGCGCTGTTTGCAATAGAGACCTGAGTAATGCAGCTACAGTTATAACAGCAACGGAAGAGAGAGGTAACCAAATGGAAAAACTGTTTCGACTCAAAGAACACGGAACCAGCGTGCGCACGGAGGTCGTCGCCGGCCTTACGACCTTCATGACGATGGCGTACATCCTTGCGCTGAACCCGTCGATCCTGTCAGCATCCGGCATGGACACCGGCGCAGTGTTCACGGCAACGGCCCTGGCATCGGCCATCGCCTCGTTCTGCATGGCACTGTTTGCCAACCTGCCCTTTGTCCTGTCTGCGGGACTTGGCCTCAACGCCTACTTTGCGTACACGGTCTGCGGGTCCATGGGCTACTCCTGGGAGCAGGCCCTGACGGCGGTCTTTGTGGAGGGCGTGATCTTCATCGTCCTGTCCCTGACAAACGTCCGCGAGGCGATCTTCAACGCAATTCCCGCCTCGCTCAAGCTTGCGGTATCTGTCGGCATCGGACTCTTCATCTGCTTTATCGGCCTGCAGAACGCCCACATCGTGGTGGACGGTTCGACGCTCGTCTCCCTCTACTCGATTCCCCAGAGCATTGCAGACGGGACTTTCCGCTCGGAGGGTATCTGCGTGATCCTCGCCATCATCGGTGTGGTCCTGATGGGGTACCTCACGATCCGCGGCACGAAGGGCGGCATTCTTGTCGGTATGCTCATCATGTGGGCCGTCGGCATGGTGCTCCAGGCACTGGGCATCTATGTGCCGGATCCGGACAGCGGCTTCTACAGCCTGTTCCCCTCCGGGATCTTCTCCGCACCGGCTTCGATGGCACCGACCGCCTTCAAGATCGACTTCTCCTTCCTGGGCAAGCCGGACTTCTTCGTGGTCATGTTTGCATTCCTGTTCGTGGACGTATTTGACACTCTGGGAACCCTGACGGGCTGCGCCTCCAAGGCGGGCATGCTCGACAAGGACGGAAAGCTCCCCGGCATCAAGGGCGCTCTCCTTGCGGACTCCGTCGGCACCGTGGTCGGTGCCCTGTTCGGCACCTCCACGATCACGACCTTCGTCGAGTCCTCCTCCGGCATCGCAGAGGGCGGACGCACCGGCCTCACGGCAGTGGTATCGGGCGGCATGTTCCTGCTGTCCCTGTTCCTGTCCCCGATCTTTCTTGCCATCCCGTCCTATGCGACGGCACCGGCCCTCATCATCGTGGGATTTCTCATGATGCAGCAGGTCGGCAAGATCGTCTGGGAGGGAGATCTCCTCGAGGCAATTCCCGCCTACATCTGCATCGCGGCGATGCCCTTTGCCTACAGCATCAGTGACGGCATCGCCTTCGGCGTCATCTCCTACACCGTGTTCCACCTGCTCGCAGGAAAGGGTAAGAAGGTCACCCCGCTCATGTACGTGCTGGCGGTACTCTTCCTGCTCCGGTACTTCCTGATCTGATGGGAAGAGCCGCAGAGAAGAACAGCCTGTAAGCCTCCGGAAATCATCCAAACAGCAAGATGGCAGCCCCCGCAGCTTTCCCCC
>ONMH01000047.1 GCA_900318875.1 uncultured Lachnospiraceae bacterium
TGTGGAGCATCCACTGGTGCCTGTGTTCACGAACAGACAAGCCGAAACTGATCTGCCGAATTTGCTGATAACGTAGCCTATCCGCAATCCAAAGGTTTTTGGACAAGCTCTGGCTACTCACTCAGGATTGCGATGGTGCTGCAGTCCTCACGTTACGCCGATGGGGCTGTGTTGCCACAACCCCCATGGCTTGCCGTGGGGTTAATGAGGTTCTCTCCTTGAGTGCGGCGGCAATCTCGTCCTTCTTCAGGGTCTCGTTCATGCTGCCGGTGCGGTACCCCGTAAGATCCATCGTCACGTAGGAAAAGCCATAGCGTTTAAACTCTTTCACGATGGTCTCACGGTTCTTAAGAAGTTTTGGAAACTCTTCCGGCAGGACCTCTATCCTTGCAAGGTCCCCGTGGATGCGCACCCGCAGCTGGAAAAAGCCCATGGCAAGGAGGAGCTCCTCTGCCTGTTCCACCATGAAGAGCTTTTCCTTTGTGATCGTCTCTCCATAGACAAACCGGGAGCCAAGGCAGGCATAGGACTGTTTCTTCCAGGTGGGAAGGCCGAACTTCTCCGAGAGATACCGGATCTCGTTCTTGTGAAGGCCCACCTCCCGGAGCGGAGAGAGAACGTGGAGCTCCTTTATGGCGACAAGCCCCGGGCGGAAGTCCCCGAGGTCATCCATGTTTGAGCCCTCTGCGATATAGCGATAGCCGTTTTTCGCTGCAATCTTCTGCATCTCAGTGAACAGGCTCTTCTTGCAGAGATAGCACCGGTTGACGGGATTCTCCCGGTAGCCCGGGACGTCCAGCTCGTGGGACTCGAAGGCGATCTGCCGGATGCCGTGCGCCCTGCAGAACTCCTCTGCCTCCGTCGACTCCCTTTTTGGGAAGGTGGGGGAGCCGGCCGTCACAGCGGCGCAGGAGGCGCCGAGGGCGGTGCCTGCGGCGTACAGAAGGAGCGTCGAGTCGACGCCGCCGGAGAAGGCGATCGCAACGCTCCCCTTCTCCTTCAGGTAGGAAAGGAGGTTCTCCCACTTTTTGTCTGCCGCCTCTTTGTCCACAAGGCGGATCTTCTCTTCGACCTCCTGCTCCGGGGAGAGGGAGGAACTTGTCTGCTCTGTCAAGCTGTTTCCTTTCGTCATCAGAAAAAGGCCCCTGTCGGGGTGACCACGATGTCAGTCTGCATGTCCTCGGGAAGGCAGGGGATCGCCTCCTGCACCTGCTCGTTGTAACACAGGCCCACGGCCATCTTTTTGCGGAAGGAAGCAAGGAACCTGTCGTAGTAGCCCCCGCCGTATCCGATCCGGTGGCAGTTCCTGTCAAAGGCAAGGCCCGGCACAAACACCGCGCACTCCTCTGCCCGGTCGAGGGAGAGGTGGAGCGAATACGGGAACTTCTTTGCGGGGTTCGCCTCCGGCTCCGGGATGCCCATGGTCCCGGGAGCAAGGTCTGTCAGGGCCTCGATCTCATAGAAGTCCATGGCCTTATCCTTCACGCAGGGCACAAAGACCCGCTTTCTGTCCTTTAACGCACTGCGGATCAGGGCGTGGGTGTCCACCTCGCTTCCAAAGCTCACGTAGGTCAGGATCCACTTCGCCTGGGCGTAGAATGGCGTCTGCAGGATGGTGTCCGTGAGGATCCTGTCCTCCTCTTTTCTCGTCTCCTCCGGGATGGCATCCCGGATTGTTTTCATCTTCTCCCGGAGCGCCTTCTTCTCCTCCACCACGGCCTTTTCCTCCGCGGTCAGGGGCGCTCTCTGTGCCGGGGGATCCGGCAGTTTTCTGTCCTGTCTCATGTCTACCTCTTATCTCTACAGCTGGCGGATGTAGTCATCCAGCTTAAAGTCCGCATCTTTGCAGGCCGCAAACAGCGTGCCCACGTTTTTGCCTGTTGCCACGTCCCGGATGATGCCCATGCCGTGGGCGGAGGTGCAGATCACCATGTCGCAGCCGGAGGCCGTCGCGATCCTGGCCGCGTGAAGCTTGGTGTCCATGCCGCCGGTGCCGGCAGCGGACCCGGTCGACTTCTTTCCCATCCGCAGGAATGTCTCGTCGAGCTTTGGCACGCACTCGATAAAACTCGCATGGGGGTTCTTTCTCGGGTCATCCGTGTACAGTCCCTCGACGTCGGAGAGGAGGATCAGAAGGTCTGCATGGGTCACCGACGCCACCATCGCCGAGAGGTTGTCGTTGTCGCCGACGATGAACTCGTTGACGGCGACGGAGTCGTTCTCGTTGACGATCGGGATCACACCAAGGCGCAGGAGCTCCTTTGTCATGAGGACCTGTGCGCATGTCTGATTGTACTCGGAAAAGAACTTCTGGTAAATCTGGATCAGCCTTGCCTGCCCGACTGCAGCGCAGGCCTGCTTGATGTTCATCCCGATCTCCTGGTGGTAGACGTCGGTGTTGATGCCGAGGGCCTCCCGCCCCGCCGCCGCGGCGCCGGAGGAGACGAGGATGACATCCTTTCCCGCATTCTTCAAATCGGAGAGCTCCCCCGCAAGACGGTCGATCCTGTGGTAGTCGAGCCGCTGGGTCTGCGGGTGCAGGAGGGAGGACGATCCCACCTTGACGACGATGCGCTTTTCAGCCGGGAGCTTCTGCCGGTATTCCTGGTTTTCCTGATTCTGATACAGTTCCATGTCCTGTTTCTCTGTTCTCTCTCTCAATACTCTTTCCCTTCACGCGCCCAGGAGGGATCCGGAAGGTATGCTGCCGCGATCTTCTCCGCCTGCCGCATCCCGTCCAGGGCAGCGGACATGATACCCCCTGCAAACCCCGCGCCCTCTCCCGTGGGATAGAGGCCAGAGAGCCCCGTGCTCTCCCCCTGGTCATTTCGAAGGATCCGAACCGGGGAGGAGGTCCTCGACTCGATGCCGGCGGCAAAGCAGGCATCCCCTGCAAAGCCCGGGATCACCCTGTCAAAGTGCTCCATGCCCTCCACAAAGTCTTTCATCAGGCTCTTTGGAAGGAGCGATGCAAGGTCTGCGATCTCTGCCTCCCCTCTGATGCAGAGCGCTTCGCTGTCCTGGACCTGATGAAGGTCCCCGGGAACTTCCCCTGTCTCTACGCCCCGCTTAAGATCCGGGTACCACTCGACGGGGATGCGTCCTTCGCCGAGGGAAAAGGCCTTTTCCTCCAGCGCCTCCTGAAAGGCCATGCCGTCCAGAACACCGCTCCCTCCAAACTCCTTTGGGCCGACCGTTACCACGATGGCGCTGTTTGCCCGGGCAGAATCTCTTGCAAAGTCGCTCATGCCGTTGACGGCAAGGCGGCCCTTCTCACTCGAGGCATTGACGATGTACCCTCCCGGGCACATGCAGAAGCTGTAGACGCCGCGGCCGGAGGCGGCCCTGGCGGTCAGCTTGTAGCTGACTGCGGGAAGGTGCAGGGACTGCAGGGTCTTCTCGTCCGGGATCCCGTACTGGTTCTCATTGACAAGGGTCTGCGGGTGGGAGACGCGAAGGCCGACGGCAAAGGCCTTTGGCTCCATCGGGATCCCGTCCGCATAGAGGGTCCTGACAAGATCCCTTGCACTGTGGCCTGGGGCGAGGACTGCCGCCTCGCAGGGCAGCACCCGCTCCTTTCCGGCCGCCTCATCGAGAATTCTTACGCCGGTAAGTTTTCCGTTTTTGTTCTCAAAGCCCGTCACCAGGGTTTCAAAGAGGACAGTTCCGCCCAGGGACAGGATCCGGTTTCGGATACTTGTGACGCAGGTGCGCAGCACATCCGTCCCGATGTGGGGGAGAAACTCATAGGCGATGGAAGGGTCTGCACCGGTCTCGATGAAGGTGTTCAGGATGAACTGCGTTCTCCCCTCTTTGTCCTTTGCATTGGTTGTGAGTTTTCCGTCGGAGTAGGTGCCGGCACCGCCCTCTCCGAACTGGATGTTGGAGTTCTCGTTCAGTTCTCCGCTCTTCCAGAAGTGCTCCACATCCTTCGTCCGCTCCTCCACGGGCTTTCCCCGCTCGATGAGGATGGGGCGAAGCCCCGCCATGGCAAGGACGAGGGCGGCAAAGAGCCCCGCAGGACCTGCGCCGACGACAACGGGACGGTTTTTCAGGATCTCTCCCCCGCTCCCTGCGCGGTGGAGCGTCCAGGTAACCTCCTCTTTGTAGGAGATGTTCCTGTCGTGGAGCTTTTTGGCAAGGCGCTCTTCCTCTTCTCTTCCGCCGGGGAGATAGATGCTGACGCTGTAGACATCGAGGAGCTCCGGCTTGTGCCTTGCATCGATGGAGTGCCTTGTGATGGCAAGGGCAAAGTCCGTATCCTTCCGGTGAAGCGCCTTCGCTGCCTTTTTCCTAAGCATTCCCGTCCCGCTCCCGCAGGGGACCCGAAGCTGACTGATGATGAGCATGCAGAACTCTCCCTTCCTGTCCTGAAGTTACGCCAGTTGTTTCAAATAGACACCCGCCGCTTCGCCTGCCCGAAGGCCGGAGGAAAAGGCGAAGGTCAGGTTGTAGCCGCCGCAGATGCCGTCGATGTCAAGGACCTCCCCGGCAAGGAAAAGTCCCCTGCAGCGAAGGGATGCAAGGGTGGTCCTGTCCACCTCGGAGAGGGCAACCCCGCCCGCACTCACCTGGGCCCTTTCGGCAGGGCCGGTGCCCGTCACCGGGAAGCGGCAGTCAAAAAGGTCCTGAAAGACCGGAAGGAGCGCCACTTTCGTAAGGCCCCGGAGCTTTTTCTCGTCTGCGATCCCATGCCTCCGAAGGAGAAAGGAGGCCACGCGGCTGTTCACGATTCCTGTGAAGAGATCCGCTGCGGTGCGGCGCTCCGGGATCAGGGCAAGGCGCTCTTCCAGAAGCGCCTCCGGGCGCAGAGAGAGTCCGGGGAGGAAGTTCACGGCTGCCTCGACGCGGGCACCTGAAGACAGGGCCCGTCCCGCCGCATGGGAGAGCTGAAAGAAGGGGATCCCGGAGAGGGCCCCTTCCGTGAACTGAATCTCGCCCTCACTCTCTGCGATCTTCTTTCCGTCCGACAAAAGTGCGCAGGCGCCCTCCGCCCTGGCACCCGCAAGGACCTTCGTGCCGGGGGCAGAGGTGGTAAGAAAGGTGAGGGCAGGCCGGAGCGGTAGGATGCTGTGGCCAAGGCTCTCTGCAAGCGCTGCTCCGTCCCCCTCATCGCCGAAGGCACGGCTTACGATGCCGCCGCAGGCAAGGACCACCGCCCCTGCCCGGATGAGAAAGGTGCCGGTGCTTCCCTCTTCCCTCTCCCGCTTCTCTTCTCTTGCCTCGACCAGAAAGGTTCCATCCGCTTTCTTTCGGATTCCTTCCACCCGCACAGACGTCCGGATGTCCGCACCGAGGTCCTCTGCCCGGTGGACGAGGGGAAGGGCGATGGAGGCAGCCTGTCCCGTTGCAGGATAGACGTAGCCCTCTCTGTCTGTCAGGGATACGCCAAGGCGCGCAAAGAAGGCGCAGACCTCCCGCTCCCGGATGCTTCCGAGAAAGGAGATGGGATCCTTGTCCGAGTCGGAAAAGAAGCAGTCTCCTTCCATCCGGAGATTTGTGAGGTTGCACCTGCCGTTTCCGGTGGCGTAGATCTTGTTTCCCGCCCGTTCCATCCTGTCAAGGACAAGGACCGAGAGGTCCGGAGCCGTTTCCCCTGCCGCGACCGCAGCGGAAAGCCCCGCAGGGCCAGCGCCGATGATGCAGAGGCTGCAGGTGAGGGCGGATGCGCTTTTTGTGGTCCCTTCTCTTTTCATTCCCGGATCACCCCGAGGAGCTTTGCAAACAGGCACACGTATTTTCCTCCCGGAATCTGGGAGACATTCAGAAGGTCGGCTGCCTGGAACAGGATCGAGAACAGCATGTAGAGCACGGTGTAGACGATGGCGAGCAGGATCACCCCGCCCACCGGAATGATCTCATAGGTCATGAAGTCATTTAGAAGCTCTACCGGGATCAGGGCGACGATTCCCGCAAGCAGGATGAGAACATAGTCCTGCAGGAACGAGAGGTCGGTCTGGGCGAGAAGTTCTCTCCTTCCAAGGATCAGGGCTGAGAGGTTGAAGGCAAGGAGGAAGAAAAACAGCGCAAGTCCCGAGGCCTCGATCGGAAACGGAAGGACCGATAAAAGGAGCACATAGGCCGCCGTCTGGACCACTGCCCCGATGACAAAGGACACAAGGAGCACCGCCTGGTAGCCCGTTGCGAGCAGCAGCAGGATCCAGAAGAAGGCCATGGCAAGGAGAAAGGCGGACCCGCAGGAGAGCTTGAGCGAAAGGATTGCCCCGTCCTTTGCCGCCTGGCCAAAGCCGCTGTGGCAGATCTGGATGATCGGCTTTGCGGCGCCAAAGAGAAACAGCGACACCGGGATGCCAAGATACGCAAGAAGCCGCAGCGTCATCGAGAACTCATAGCGCATGGTCTTCTTTTTCTGGTTGAACAGGAGCCGGTAGAACCTTGCCGGCATCGCAGAAAAGGGCGCAAACACAAGGCAGGCCGCAAGAACCAGAACCGGAAGGCACCCGCCGAAGAATCCGCCGAAGGTGTTCATGTTGATGGCATGGCTTCCGTCTCCTGCGTATTCTGCAAAGCCGATGCGGTAGTCGATATAGAAGAGGACTGCCACGAGGATCGCAGGGACCAGGGAGGGCAGAAGGAGCCTGCAGTAATAGGGCAGCACCTCCGAGAGGTGCTCATCCCGGTCGATTGCCAGGGGCTCCTCCCGGGATTTGATGTTCCTGCTCACGAGGAAGCATAAAACCGCGGAGATGAGAAAGGTCAGTGTGAGTGCTGCCGAGATTCCAAGACCGAGCCCGGCCCCCGCATAGACGTAGATCAGCTGGTGCTTTCGAAGAAGGAGCCCGATCCCCGCCGCCTTGCCGGAGGCAAAGGCCGTGAGAACCAGGGTGATGACCACGGTCGCAGCGGAGAGAAAGCCAAGGAGAAACCGCACCACCCCCGATAGCCCCACCGAGAGCAAAAACCCCAGGGAGGGTCCCAGCTGCGAGCCGAAGACAAGCGCCGGGAGGAGCGAGAGGATGGCGAGGTAGCTGTACCGCTCGCCGAGGGCGGTTGCCGTCTGCACGCACAGGCACCCGAAGATCACTGCCGGGATAAACGAGAAGAGAAAGGTTGAGAGCCTTGCCGAGCGGTAGAACAGCATGGCATCCCCGATCTTGCCCCGTCGCATGCGAAGGCCCACCTGCTTTGCCACGATGTCAGAGCCTCCAAAAATCAGGGCAGCAAGAAAAAGGAGGCAGAACGCAAGGGGCACGCAGGCGTAGTACACGCTCGCCGCGCCCTGCGTCCCTGCCGCCGCAAAGACTGTGAAGCTCAGTGCTGCCAGATAGAGCAAACAGAAAGACAGGTCATGATTTGCCATCCGGATCTTGTTTTTTCTCGGCACAGTTAGTCCTCTCTTGTGATGCCGAGGGCCTGGAGGGCGGCTTCCTGCTTTGCCTCCATCACCCCCGCTTCCTCTTCCGACATGTGGTCATATCCGCAAAGGTGCAGGGTCGAGTGGGCAACGAGGAAGGCGAACTCGCGCTTTTCCGAGTGCCCGTACTCCGCTGCCTGGCTCTTGACCCGTTTCGTGTTGATGACGATGTCCCCGAGGACGAGATCTCCCGTCTCCGGGTCGCAGCAGTCCGCCGGGTCCTCCTCCACCATGGAGAAGTCGGAGGGCGTCTCAAAGGAGAGATTCGGAAACGAGAGCACATCCGTCGGCCGGTCGATATCCCGGAACTGCCGGTTCATCTCCTGAATCGCTCCGTCCATCACAAGGGAGAGGGAGACCTCGACGTCATAGGGGCAGTGCTCCCGCTCGAGGACCGTCTTGATGACAAGCTCTGCCGTCTCCTCCACCGGGAAAGAAAACTCATCTTCGGTATCCGCTTCGGTGTTCAGTGTGACTCTGCTCATAATCCTCGTACGCCTTTACGATCTTCTGGACCAGCGGATGCCGCACGACGTCCCTGGAGTCCAGTGTGCAGAAGGCAATGCCTTCGATGTTTTTCCGGGAGAGGACCCTGGTCGCCACGTCCAGTCCGGAGACGGAGGACGGGGACAGATCCTTCTGCGTTGCATCCCCGGTGATCACCGCATGGGAGCCGAAGCCAAAGCGCGTCAGAAACATCTTCATCTGCTCCGGCGTCGTGTTCTGCGCCTCGTCGAGGATGATGTAGGCATTGTCGAGGGTGCGGCCGCGCATGTAGGCGAGCGGCGCCACCTCGATCAGGCCCTTTTCCTGGTTGGCAAGAAACTTCTCCGCCCCCATGATCTGGTACAGGGCATCATACAGAGGGCGCAGATACGGGTCCACCTTGCTCTGGAGATCGCCGGGGAGAAACCCCAGCTTCTCTCCCGCCTCGATGGCGGGACGTGTCAGGATGATCCGCTCCACCTCCTTGTTCTGGAAGGCCGTGATGGCCATCGCCATCGCAAGGAAGGTCTTGCCGGTGCCGGCGGGTCCGTTGGCAAACACGATCAGGTTGTCGCGGATCGCGTCCACATATTTCTTCTGGCCCTTTGTCTTTGGCTTGACCGGTTTTCCGGAGACCGTGTGACAGATGAGGTCGCCGTCGATGGAGGAGAGGACGTTCTTCCCGTCCTCCTCCTTCATCTCGAGCTCATAGTCCACCTGCTGGTCCCCGATGGGCGTGCCGTTCTGGACAAGGCCGGCGAGGTCGGAGAGGATGGAGAGCGCCTGCTCCACAGCCCCCGGGGCCCCCGCCACCTTGATCTTGCCGTCCCGCAGGACGATGATCACGTGCAGCGCCTTTTCGATCTTTCTGATGTTGGCATCCTGCCTGCCGAAGAGCTCCCGAAGGAGCTCTGCATCCGCGTCCAGTTCCCTGGTGATATCATTCTCGGACAAGTTTCCTGCTCCACCTTTCCCTTATCTGTTCAGATAGGCGTCGATTTCCTTTGCTGCTTCCTTGCCGGCACCCATGGCGAGAATGACAGTGGCGGCGCCGGTCACGGCATCACCTCCAGCAAAGACCCCATCCTTTGTGGTCTCTTCGCTTCCCTCGCGCACGATGAGCCTGCCGCGCTTGTCCGCATCCAGGCCCTTTGTGGTCCTGTGCAGGAGCGGGTTCGGGCTGGTGCCGAGCGCCATGATCACTGCATCGCAGTCGGTGTGGAACTCAGACCCCTCAATCGGGACCGGGCTTCTTCTGCCGGAGGCATCGGGCTCGCCGAGCTCCATGCGGATGCAGTCGATGCCGTTCACCCAGCCGTTCTCATCGGTGGTGATGCGGACAGGATTCGTCAGGAGGTTGAAGATGATGCCCTCCTGCTTTGCATGGCCGACCTCTTCCTTTCTTGCAGGAAGCTCCTCCTCGGATCTTCTGTAGACGATGTGAGTCTCTGCACCGAGGCGGAGGGCTGTTCTTGCCGCATCCATGGCGACATTGCCGCCGCCCACGACGACGCACTTCTTCGGCCGCATGATCGGGGTCCTTGCGGTCTCCTCATCCCAGGCGCCCATCAGGTTGGATCTTGTCAGGAACTCGTTTGCGGAGAAGACGCCGAGTGCCTGCTCGCCCTCGATGCCCATGAACCTCGGAAGGCCGGCACCGGAGCCGATAAACACCGCGTCAAACCCCTCTTTGTCCATCAGCTCGTCGACGGTGACGGATCTTCCGACGACAACGTCGGTCTGGATCTTTACGCCAAGGCCCTCGACGTTCCCGATCTCCTTGGCAACGACCTTCTCCTTCGGCAGACGGAACTCCGGGATGCCGTAGACGAGAACGCCGCCCGCCTTGTGCAGGGCCTCGAAGATCGTGACGTCATAGCCGAGCTTTGCCAGGTCTCCTGCACAGGTAAGGCCGGCAGGGCCTGCGCCGATGACGGCGACCTTTTTGCCGTTCTTTGTCTTGGGCGCCTCGGGGCGGATGCCGAGCTCCTTTGCCTTGTCGGCAACGTAGCGCTCGAGCTTTCCGATGGAAACGGCCTCGCCCTTGATGCCGCGGATGCACTTTGCCTCGCACTGGCGCTCCTGGGGGCAGACTCTGCCGCAGACCGCGGGAAGGCTCGAGGACTCGGAGATCACCTCATAGGCCTTTGCCACATCGCCGTTCTTCACCTCCTGGATGAAGGACGGGATGTGGATCGAGACAGGACACCCCTGCATGCAGAGGGGATTTTTGCAGTTGAGGCATCTGGTTGCCTCTGCCTGTGCCTCTTCATCATTATATCCCAGGCAGACCTCTTCAAAGTTGGTCGCCCGTACCTTCGGATCCTGCTCGCGAACAGGAACTTTTTTCATCATATCCACGCTGATCGCCATCGCAATCGCTCCTTTCTCACTGGCACACGCCGCAGTGTCCCTCATGCGTCTCCCTCTCCTGTTCCTTCAGGAGAAGTCTTCCCTCTTCGGTCTTGTAGAGACGGGAGCGCTGCATGGCTTGGTCAAAGTCGATCTCCCAGGCGTTGAATTCGGGTCCGTCGACGCAGGCAAACTTCACCTGGCCGCCGACGAGAAGGCGACATGCGCCGCACATGCCGGTGCCGTCCACCATGATCGTGTTCATGGAGGCCACGGTCGGGATACCGAGCTTCTTGGTCAGCTGGGCTGCAAACTTCATCATGATCATCGGTCCGATCACGACGCAGTGATCGTACCGCTTTCCCTCATCCCAGAGCTGCTGCAGGGCCACGCAGACGTTGCCGTGGATGCCGTAGGAGCCGTCATCGGTGGCAAAGTACAGGTTCCCGCAGACGGCCTTCATCTCGTCCTCGAGGATCAGGATGTCCTTGGAGCGGGCGCCCTGGATGCAGTCCGCATCGACGCCGTGCTCGTGGAGCCATTTGAGCTGGTGGTACACCGGTGCCGTGCCGACGCCGCCTGCGATGAACAGGATGTGCATCTTCTTCAGCTCGTCAATCGGGCGGTCGACGAGATCGGAGTAATTGCCGAGCGGTCCCACCGCATCCGCGAAGTGATCTCCCACGTTCAGGGTTGCCATCCGGTAGGTCTCTGCGCCGACGGTCTGGAACACGATGGTGACGGTGCCCTTCTCCACGTCGTTGTCGCAGACGGTGAGCGGGATGCGCTCTCCGTCCTCATCCGCACGGACAATCAGGAACTGTCCCGGCAGAGCCTTCCCGGCGATTCTCGGAGCCACGATGTCCATCAGATAGACCTTTGGTCCAAGCAGCTCTTTTCTTGTGATCTCAAACATTTGCAGCCTTCCTTTCTTGATTCAGGATTTCCAAGGGATTCCTGCCTGATGCAGGTCCTATTTCTCTGCCTGTTCGGTTGCGCCCTCTCCCGCTTCGCCGGCGCCCGTCACCGTGTAGAAGTACCGGACGGGATCTGATGAGAGCCCGTAGTGATTGACCGCAATCGCGGTGATCGTCCAGCTCCCGGGCCCTAAGCGGAGGGGCTCCGTGTAGAGCGTATCCTTCGTCGTCGGGGTCTTCCCGCTTGTTGTGTAGAAGATCGAGCTGTCCCCTGTCACGGTGAGTTCCAGGGTCAGATCCCCCACATAGCTTCCGGAAGGGGATGAGGCCTCCGGGACGTAAACCATGTATTCGCTGTACATCTCCTGCACGCTCTCATCCCCGCAGGACGCCAGCATGTCGTAAATTTTAGCATACTCCTGCGTATCCTGATAGACCTGGATGATGGTTCCGTAGGCTGCCTGGATCTGCTCCTCTGAGGAAGAGGAGGATGAGAGGATGAGCTTGCACAGGGATACCGCCTCTTCGTAGTGCCCCGCCTTTTCGAGGTAGGAGGCGCGAAGGAGCATGAGATCCGGCTGACTTTCTTTGGAACATGTCAGCGCATCCTGCAGGATCCTGGCCGCCTGGGCATAGTCTCCGTTCTCCGCTGCCGCTGCCGCCTGCTCCTTTGCATAGGAAGCCGTGTGGCTGTGATAGTGCGTGACGCCGGCAAAGATTGCGGCGGAGGCCGCAATCACCGCGATGGCGGTGAGAAACCCGATACGGATCCTCTTTTTTCTCTTCTCGTCGAGCCTTCGGTTTTCCTGCTCGCTCTTTGCCTGTTTTTTAACATCGTCCGTGATGCTTTGCATCACGTCGTGGATCTTCTCCTCCACCTTGGATTCGTAGGTGGGGACGATCCGAATCTCCGCGAAGCAGTACTTGCAGAATAAAGATCCGTCCGGGATCTCTCTGCCGCACTTGGGACATTTCATGATGGTTACCTGTATGGCGGGCGCCTATAGGCAGTTGTCGACATAGTCCTGGAACTCCGCCTTTGTCATCAGGATCTTCCGGGACTTGGTGCTCTCCGAGTCGGAGACGACACCTGCCTCGCACAGCTGGTCCATGATGCGGGCCGCCTTGTTGAAGCCGATCCGGAACCTCCTCTGCAGGAGGCCGATCGATGCATTGTTTTTCTCAATGATGAAGAACCCGGCGTCCACGAACAGATCCTCCAGACCGGAGTCCCCGTCCTTCCCCTGTGCGGAGCCGCTGTCATTCCCCCCGCTGCCGCCGCTGTTTGCCAGGCTCTCGATCTTCTTTTCGAGCTCCTCGGTGCTCTCCTGCGCCGGGTCATTCGTCTTCAGGAAGTTTACCACAGAATTCACCTCATCGTCTGTGACAAATGCACCCTGAATCCGGACCGGCTTTGAGAGGCCGTAGGGGAAGAAGAGCATGTCGCCCTTTCCCAGGAGTTTTTCCGCGCCGTTCATGTCGAGAATCGTGCGGGAGTCCACGCCGCTGGTCACCGCGAAGGCGATGCGGCTTGGCATGTTTGCCTTGATAAGGCCCGTGATGACGTCGACGGAGGGCCGCTGCGTTGCAATCACAAGGTGCATGCCGGCGGCTCTTGCAAGCTGGGCCAGGCGGCAGATCGCGGTCTCGACCTCGCTCTTTGCCACCATCATCAGGTCCGCCAGCTCGTCCACGATGATGACGATGCTGGGCATAAAGGCAAGTTCCGGGTCGTTCTCTCCCTCGAGCTGCTTTGACTTTACGAGGGCGTTGTAGCCCTTGATGTCGCGGACCTGGTTGTCTGCAAACTTGCGGAACCTCGACTCCATCTCCGCAACGCACCAGTTCAGCGTCGCCGCTGCCTTCTGGGAGTCCGTCACGACGGGGAGCATCAGGTGCGGGATGCCGTTGTAGACGGACAGCTCCACGACCTTCGGGTCGATCATGATCAGCTTCACCTCCGAGGGGGAGGCGTGGTAGAGAATGGACATGATCATCGTGTTGATGCACACGGACTTACCGGAGCCGGTGGCACCGGCGATGAGAACGTGCGGCATCTTTGCGATGTCCGTCACGACGATCTTGCCCGAGAGGTCCTTGCCGACGCCGAAGGCCGTCTTGCTCTTTGCACCCTTGAACTCGTTGGAGTCCAGAACGTCCCGGAGGGATACGGTCTCCCGGATCTGGTTCGGAACCTCGACGCCGACGGCGCTCTTTCCGGGGATCGGGGCCTCGATGCGGATGTCGGTGGCTGCCAGGGCGAGCTTGATGTCATCCTGGAGCGAGAGGATCTTGGACACCTTGACGCCCATCTCCGGCTGCATCTCGTAGCGCGTGACGGCAGGGCCCTGGCTGATCTCCGTGATGTGCACCCGAACGCCGAAGGTCTCGAGGGTCGACTGAAGCTTGGCCGCGGTCTCCCGCAGCTCCTGTTCCGAGGCGGCCGCATCGATCCTGGTGCCGGGGCGCAGAAGCTCCATGGGAGGTGCCACGTAGGGGCGGGGGCGGAGCGGCCTTTCCGGCGCTTCCTCCTGCTGGATCGGTGCCACCGTGTGGGTCTGCTCCTCCTGCTTCTCCTGGGCCTCCAGCACCTCCCTGGTGCGGGCTTCCTCTGCTCTTGCCTCCTCGACAATCTCTGTCTTTCCGGAGAGCGTTCCCTCCTTGCGGACAAGGATGTCCGAGGCATCGGAGGCCGCCTCGCTGGTCACAAAGTCCCTTGCCGTCCTGGAGCGGAACGCGGGCCGCCCGATGGGCTGCTGCGGTGCAGGGG
>ONMH01000115.1 GCA_900318875.1 uncultured Lachnospiraceae bacterium
ATTCTTGAGGGATCTGATTCAGGTAGGTAACTATTGTTTGCTCGCCCACTCGGCGGTTTGCCCGAGAGGGGAGCCTATATTATTGCAGGAAGTTGGGGTTACCAGATTTTTTCAAGAGGATGGCAGCTTCAACAGCGGCATCTGCAAAACCTTCCGATTCTTCCAGCGCCCACGTCCATGACTATGCGTGGGTTCGTTCCACCGATGCCACAGAGAACACCGATGCGGTCCTCGAGTATCGCTGCAGGGCATGCGGCGACATCGCTGCCTACAAGAGTGTTGACAACTCCGCGTATGCGCTGTTTCTGAAGGATGCTGCAGAGGAGATCAAAGACGCTGCTGCGAATGCAGTTGTCAAGATCGATACCGTCAAGTGGCTCAGCCTCGATAAGGCCGTTGTGGATGCCTTCGATGCCCGCAAGGATGTTACACTGAAGATCACCTACACGCAGAAGGGCGAGAGAAAGGCACTGGAGATCCCCGCGGGGACAGATCTCTCCTCCCTGCTCGATGAGAACGGATACATCGGATTCTCCCGTCTCGCAGAGCACTATGCAGTTCCCTACGTCTACGGAAAGAACTGATCTGCACCGCATCATTTCCCAAGAGCGGGAAAAGTCCTGCCGCCGGGATCACCTCCTGGCTGCAGGACTTTTTGCTGCTCTCTGCCGGAGTCTTCCGCTTACTTGCATGCAAAAGGCACTGCTTGCCACAGCAGTGCCTTTTTCCTTGTGTCTATTCTTCTATTCTTTTCCCTTACAGCACTTTTCTTTGCACCGTTTCTCTTCTTCCCTTTCGTTTGCCTTGGCGCCTTTCTTCACCAAAGAGCTTTGTTCACTCACTCCCCGATCCGCTCTCGATGCCGTCGGAGGCGACGACTTCGGAATTGAAGGTGTAGAGGTTCTGGAACTTCTGGTTCTCCATGAAGGAGACATTCGTGTCGCCGTTGATGGAAAACTGCACCTGGTCCACCGTGGAGAGCTGGGTCAGGGCGTTGACGATGGAGTAGACCGCGACCTGGGAGGTCACGTTGTAGGGATCCGTGAGAAAGGTATCGTCGAGGTTGACATAGCAGACGCCGTCTCTTGTGGTGACGCCGATAACCTTCGTGTCCGGGTTCACCGTCGGGTAGACCACGTCGGAGTTGGGCCCCTTGATGACCTGCTCCACGACGACGCGCTCTGTGGAGATGTTGCTGTTGTAGACGACGTTCCGGTAGGTGTCGATGAGCTTGTCGCCGTCCCTGTTGGCAAAGTACAGGTGCAGGCGCTCCCTCTGATAGTTCTGGATCTCGGAGCCGGAGCTCGAGATGAAGTCGTCCGCGCTCTGGGCACCGACCTCGTTTCCGTTCGCATCGTATACCGGCTGCCCACCGGAGAGGATGGTCACAGTGTCCACGTCGTCGAGCTGGGTGAGTGTGAGCACGACGGCGGCCCGCACGAGGATCTGCTGGATGTTCCCAAGCTTCTCGTATCCTTCGGAGAGATTTAAGGTGAGGTTCTTGTCCACCAGATTTCTCGAGAGGATGGAGATCCCTTTCAGGGGTGCGCTGTACTCGACCTCATCGGAGTTTGCGAGCTGCCGCAGCATGTCGCTGATGTAGTCCTCGGTCTCCATCTCGGAGGCCTCTTTGGCCGTGATGTCCGAGGAGACCTCTGTGCTCCCCTCCGTATCCGTTGCTCCTGCACTCTCGCTTGCAAACCTCGTGTAGGGGACATAGTCCTTCGTGATGACTGCGGTTGCCTCCTGATTCAGGTAAAAGAGGCGGTAGGATGGCTTCTTTGCGCTCTCTGGTGAGCTCCTGCCTGCGCAGCTGCAGAGGGTGAGCACAGCTGCGGCAAGAAGCGCGGCAAGGCTCCGCCAGTGTTTTGTTTTTGCTCTCATGTTCTTTCCTGGCATCTTCAGTGTCCCGCCGCTGTGTCCGGGATGTAGCTTAAGGGGATGGTGACGGTAAACGTGGAGCCCTCCCCGACCCTGCTCTTTAAGTCGATGGTGCCCCTGTGGAGGAGCACCGCGCTCTTGGTGATGGAGAGGCCAAGGCCCGTCCCGCCGACCTCCCTGGAGCGGGACTTGTCCACGCGGTAGAAGCGCTCGAACACCCTGCCCTGGGACTCCTCCGGGATGCCGATGCCGGTGTCCTCAACGGTCAGGATGAAGTTTCTCGCATCGCTGTTGATCGTGACCTTGACGGTCCCGTGTTCGCGGTTGTACTTGACGGCGTTCTCGATGAGGTTGGTGAAGACCATCGTCATCTTGACCTCGTCCACCTCTGCCGTCACATCCCGCTCGGAGATCAGGGTGAGTTCGATATCCCGCTGCTGGGCCAGCGGGCGCACCCGCTTCATGATGATCTCGAGCAGCGCGTTGATGTTGACGCTGGAGATGTTCATCGGAACCTGCCTGCGGTCCATCTTGGCAAGATTCAGGAGCTCCGCGATGATCTTGTTCTCCCGGTCGATCTCGTTGTCGATATCGGTGAGAAATTCCCGGTACATCTCCGGGGGCGTATTCGGGTCCGCAAGGAGGGAGTCCGCAAGCACCTTCATCGAGGTCATCGGGGTCTTGAGCTCATGGGAGACGTTGGAGACAAACTCCTGTCTCGACTCGTCGAGAGCCCGCATCCTGCCGAGGACCTCATTGAAGGCGTCCACGATGTGCTCGGTCTCCAGGTAGTCGTTGACCTCCACGGGATCTGACGTATAGCCCGCCTTGACGGCACTGATCTTTGCCGTGAGCTTCTCAAAGGGCCGCACGAGGAGCTCCGAGAGAAGGAGGGAGAGGGAAAAGCAGACAAGTCCCAGGATGATGTTCAAGAGCTCCGCCCTTCTCCAGAGGATGTCCAGGGTCGTCCCGATGGTCTCTGTGGAGACGGAGGCAAGGAGCACGCCGTGGACGGTCTCCTGGACCTGCTGGTCCCCGGAGTAGTCCGCATCCTCGAGGGAGGCGGTCTCCGAGATCGGCATGATGACCTCGATGTAGGAGTCCTGCCGGTCGTACTTCACAGTCGCGGCAGAGGAGCCCTTCAGGAGACAGTTCACGATGTCCTCGGAGACTGCCGTCTTGCCGGTGGACATGTCGTAGGTGTCCTTGACGACCTTGAGGTTCCCGTCGATGACGAGGACTCTCCCGTCGTAAAATGAGGAGAACTGGGCGAGCTCTGCGTTGACGATCTCCGAGTCCGGGTTTGCCAGGTAGTTGTACAGGATCAGGTGGTTGGCCAGGACGCGCAGCTGGGTCTGGGCATCGCTCTCCCGCACGTTCACGACGCGCGTCTCATAGTTGCGCAGGATCGAGTACGACAGGATGATGGCGGGGACAAGGCCCATCACAAAGCACAGGAGGAAGATCCGAAACTTCAGGCTCCGAAGGAACGGGAGCTTTGAAGAGATGGTATGAAGCGTTTCCCTGATGTTCTTCAACTGTGATACCCGTCAGCCTGCCTTGCGCTCGTAGTAGTAATAGCCCCTGCCCCACTTCGTCCGGACATAGATGGGCTCGGAGGGATTGGGCTCGATCTTCTCCCGGAGCCTTCTGACATGCACATCCACCGTCCGCTCGTCTCCCGGGTACTCCTTTCCCCAGATCAGGGTCAGGAGTGCATCCCTCGTGTACACCTTGCCGGGGTGGGCGACGAGAAAGTCCAGAAGTTCAAACTCCTTGGAGGTCAGGTTCACCTCTCTGCCCTGCACAGTGACTCTTCTGTTGTCCTTGTCGAGGCGAAGATCGCCGGAGACGACGACCGAGGGGTCCTCCTTCGGCGCCTGGTGGGACTCGGTCCTTCTGAGGATTGCCTTGATCCTCGCCTTGACCTCGAGGATGTTGAAGGGCTTTGTGATGTAGTCATCCGCGCCGTACTCAAGGCCCAGGATTTTGTCCATGTCCTCGCCCTTTGCGGTCAGCATGATAATCGGGACGTTGGAGAACTCCCGGATCTCCCGGCAGACGTCCAGCCCCGACATCTTCGGCAGCATGAGATCCAGCATGATCAGGTCATAGCGGTTTGTTTTTGCCTTCTCGAGGGCCTCCTCTCCGTCATAGGCGGCATCCACCTCATAGCTGTCCTGCTCCAGGGAAAACCGGATTCCCTTCACAATGAGCTTCTCGTCATCCACAACCAGTATCTTCTTCGCCATAAAAATCTTCTCATAGCCTGCGTCCTTGATGCCCGGCACGTTTTTGACGTCCTCAATCTGCTGAAAGGAGCCGTTTTTCTCCCGGTACTCGATGATTGCAGCAGCCTTTGCCTCCCCGATCCCGGGGAGTGTCTCGAGGGCCGCTGCATCCGCCGTGTTGATGTTCACAAGGCTGCCTTCCTCACTCCCGCTGTTTTCTGCAGCAGGGGTTCCGGAGACAATCCCGAAGACAGTGCCGTCAGAGCTTTGGGTCTCCTCTCTGGTGGGGATCCGCAGCTGTACGCCGTCTGACAGGATCATCGCCTGGTTCACAGCCCTTGTGTCCGCATCCTCCGAAAAACCGCCCGCGGCCTCGATGGCCTCATAGACCCTTGCGCCCTCGGGGAGGTAGACGATGCCCTCGCTTTGCACGGCACCGCAGACATCGACGCAGATCTTTTCAGAGCTGTTCTGTGTCTGTGCCTTGGTGCTCTCCTCTTCTTTTGCCGCTTCGGTCGTCTCCTCTGCTGCCGCTGCCGTCACTTGTGCCTGCGCATCCGTGAGGACGGCGCTGCCGTTCTCTGTCAGGGTGACGCTGTCCTTCCCCGTCCCGGTACAGGACGAGAACAGAAGGTCCACGGTCAGGATCACACCTGCAAGGGCGAGGCTCCTGAACAGCCGAACGCGCTTTTTTCCTTCCAGTTTCCATTTCTGCATATCTTCCTCTTTCCGGCTGCCCTGCGGGAGGGCAGCGCTTCCAAAGGAATCCCGCTGTGCATGGAATGATTTTATCTGAAGGGCCGGCTGATTGCAATAAAATCGTAACAATTATGTAACATTCGTCTATCTGATGCGGCCGCCGGTGCTTTGCGGCGCAAAAATGGCAAAAGTGCCAAAACCACCAGGGAGCCGTCTGCTCCCTGATGGTCCTGGTCGGTATCGTATGGACAGGGCTTTTTCAGTCCGTCTCCGCGGTCTCTGTTGCGGTCTCCTCCGCACGCTCCGTGCTCTTTGAACTTCCCGTCTCTGCAGCGGATGCCTTGTCCGCATCGTAGGAGAGGTCGCTCGTGATGTCGATCTTCTCGGGGTTGGGGATCCTGTCCACGTGGTAGTTCTCCGTGCCGGAGATCTGGATCATCACGCTCTGGGCGAGGCTGTACAGCGCGTCGTTGCAGTCCGTGCCGTCCCAGACGTCCTGGAAGGTGTCCTCGAGGAGCATCCAGAAATTCGATGCCTCCCGGAGCTTTGTCACAGGGACCGAGTCCTCGTAGGCACTTGTAAAGCCGTCCATGTGGCTGTCGGAGTAGGTGATCCCGTTCTGGGCAACCGGCATGCCGGTGCTGTCGGTAAAGCCATCCATCTGCTGGTACAGAACGTACTGAACAAAGTCCTCTGCGAGGTCCTGATGGGCGCTGTAGCCGTTGATGACAAGGCAGTCCGTGACGGACATGGTCTTGGACTGGAGGCTCCCCGTGGAGTCGGGGATGGTCGCAACGCCGTAGCTGATCGTGCTGTCTCCGCTCTTTATCTTGTCCCGGATGTCCGCCACCGCGCCGGTTGTTGCCAGCGTAAACACGAGGCTCCCGTCCTCAAAGCTTGCCAGGTTGCTCTCGTAGTCATCCGTCTTGGAGTCGATGGCGAAGTACTGGTTCATCTGCTGATAGACCTGCAGGCACTGGATCAGCTGGGCGTTGTAGAGCTCCAGGGAGTCCGGATCGTCTCCCGTGGCACCGCCCACATCCATGTAGGCGCCGACAAAGCAGTAGTTGTAAAAGATGTCCGACACGTCCCACTTCATGATGGCGGTGACGCCCTCGGGGGCATCATAGCCGTTGGCGAGGCGGATCACATCGAGCATCGTCTTCGGGACCGTGTCCGTAAGGCTCTGGGAGAGGCTGTCTGCCATGGACTGCAGGTAGTCCGTGTTGTAGAGAAAGGCCGAGGTCTCAAAGCTTAAGGGATAGGCGACGATGCTGTCGCTGCAGGTCACCGCGTTGATTGCCGTCTGTGGGAAGGTCGCGGTGTCCTGAAAGTGGGTATCGTCCGTCACCGCAGCGGCAAGGCCTGCCTTGTAGAGGCGCCCGAGGTCCCCGTTGGATGCCACGTACACATCCGGGAACTCGACGCCGTCCACGGAGGCATCATAGAGCTTCTGGACGTAGTTCGTGTCCGTGATCAGGGTCGGCACCACCCGGACCTGCCGGTGGGTGCTGTTGTAAGAAGCCGCCACATCGGAGAAGAAGTTCGTCATGGCATCGTCATCGTACCAGAGGCGCACAGTCGTCCTCGTCGAGAAGAGCGGTTCTGTGGCATCGGCAGAGGTATCCTGCCGGCGGGCGATGCCGACAAGTCCCAAAAGGAGCACTGCAACGATGGCAGCCGACAGGAGCCTGGTTTTCAGGTTCATAGGAAATGGAATCCTTTCGTACTTCTCATCCGCAGACTTCCGTGATTGCGGGCTCTAAAATCGAGATCATCTCGTCGATGTTCTCCTCTGTGATGACAAGGGGCGGCACGAAGCGGATGATGTTGGGGCCTGCGTTGATGAGGATGAGGCCGCAGTCCATCGCCTTCTGGATGATGGGACCCACCGGGCGGTCAAAGACAAGGCCCTGCATGAGGCCGACGCCGCGGTGCTCGGTGATCTGGCTGTGACGGGATTTGACCTCCTCCAGCCTCCTCGTGAAGTAGGGCGAGATCTCCTTCACGTGATTCACGAGGTGCTCCTTCTCATAGAGCTCCAGCACCTTGCAGACGGCAGCGCAGGCGAGGGGGTTGCCGCCGTAGGTGGTTCCGTGATCTCCTGCCCTGAGGGAATTCTGCGCAACCTCCTCAGTTGTCAGGAAGGCACCGACGGGGACGCCGCAGCCAAGGGCCTTGGCACAGGTCAGGATGTCGGGCTTTACGCCGTATCTTTGGAACGCAAACATGGATCCCGTTCTTCCCATCCCGCACTGGACCTCATCCAGGATGAGAAGAAGGCCCTTCTCATCGCAGAGCTTCCGGATGCCCCGCAGGAACTCGGGCGCTGCCGGGTTGAGGCCGCCCTCGCCCTGGACGGTCTCTAAGATCACCGCAGCGGTTCTGTCGGTGACCAGGGACTTTACGGAGTCCAGGTCGTTGAACTTTGCAAATTTCACATCGCAGGGGAGCGTTCCGAAGGATTCCCGGTAGTGGGCATTTCCCGTCACCGAGAGGGCTCCATATGTGCGGCCGTGGAAGCTGTTCTCCATTGCGATGATCTCGTGGCCGTTTGTGCCGTCTTTCAGGGAGGCGTACTTCTCCGCTGCCTTCAGGGCACCCTCGTTGGACTCGGCGCCGCTGTTGGTAAAGAAGACCCGGTCCATGCCGGTCGCCTGCTTTAAGAGGTGGGCTGCCCTGATTGCGGGCTCGTTGTAGAAGTAGTTCGATGTGTGCAGGATCTTGTCGATCTGGACTTTTAGGGCATCGTTGTACTCCTTCTTGTTATAGCCGAATGCAAAGACCGCAATGCCCGCCACGAAGTCCAGGTACTTCTTTCCGTTGACGTCGTAGAGGTATACGCCGTCCCCGTGGTCGAGGACGATCTGGTAACGGTTATAGGTGTGCAGGAGGTCTGTTTCCGCCTGCGCAATCATCTCTTCCATTGTCATGATTTTATTGCTCTCCTTTACTCCGCAAGGCTCTTCTCATCCTCGTAGAACATCGTGCCGTTGCCTCTGTCCGTGAAGATCTCGAGCAGAAGGCTGTGGGGGATGCGCCCGTCCAGGATGTGGACTCGCTTGACACCGCCCCGCACCGCATCGGTGCAGTTGGAGAGCTTCGGCAGCATGCCGCCGCCGATGAGACCGTCCGCGATGAGCTTGTCCGCATCGTCCACGCTGATGCGGGAGATAAATGACGACTTGTCATTGAAGTCGCGGTAGAGGCCCTCCACATCCGTCAGGTAGACGAGCTTGTCTGCACCGACCGCCTTTGCGATCTGGCAGGCTGCTTCGTCTGCGTTGATGTTGTAGGTGGCAAAGTTCCCGTCCAGGCCGATCGGTGCGACGATCGGCAGGTAGTCGTCATCGAGGAGGTCGAACAGGATCTTCGGGTTGACCTTTGTGATCTCGCCGACGTATCCGATGTCCTCTCCGCCTGCGTACTTCTTTTTGACCTCAAGGAGCCTTCCGTCCTTGCCGGAGATGCCGACCGCCTTGCTGCCGAGCTGCTCCACCATGGTGACGAGCTTCTTGGACAGGCGCCCCAGCACCATCTCCGCGATCTCCATGGTCTCGGCATCTGTGACGCGAAGGCCGTTCACGAACTTTGCCTCTTTCCCGGACTTCTTCACCCAGGAGGAGATGGCCTTGCCGCCGCCGTGGACGATGATCGGCTTGAAGCCGACAAGCTTCAGCAGCGTTACGTCCTTGATTACGTTTGACTCCAGGGCCTCATCCGTCATTGCGGAGCCGCCGTACTTGACCACGATGATCTTGCGGTTGAACTTCTGGATATAGGGGAGGGCCTCCACAAGGACCTCCGCCTTCTTCTGTGCCTCGATCTGATACTCCTGCATGATTCCTCTCCTGCCGCGTCCTTTGCGGCAACCGCGCGGGAATTCCCGCGAATCTTTCTCTTCCCTGCTCTCTCAGGACCGGTAGTCCGCGTTGATCTTTACATAATCATAGGTGAGATCGCATCCCCAGGCGATGGCCTCCTCCTCGCCCATGTGCATGTCGGCAAGGATCGTCACGGCCTCGTTCGAGAGGAGCTTTTTTGCCTTCTCCTCGGAGTAGTCTGCAGCTGAGCCATTCGTGAAGATCAGCATCTTCTGATCGCCCGCTGCAAAGTAGAGATCCACGTTTTCGGGATCAAAGGGTGCTCCGGAGTAGCCTAACGCACACAGGACCCGGCCCCAGTTTGCGTCCCTGCCGAAGATCGCAGCCTTCGTCAGATTCGACTGGATCACGCTCTTTGCCAGGGTCTTTGCATGGTCCTTCGTGTCCGCATGGACGACCTTTGCCTCGATGAGGTGCTGGGCACCCTCGCCGTCTCCTGCCATCTGCATCGCAAGGAACCGGCAGACGGAAAAGAGAACCTTCTTAAATACGGCGTAGTCCTCGTTCTCCCCGGTGATCTCGGGATTCCCGGCAAGGCCGTTGGCAAGGAGGATCAGGGTGTCATTCGTCGACATGTCTCCGTCGACGGAGATCATGTTGAAGGTGTCGGTGACGACATCCGAGAGGGCCTTCTGCAGAAGGTGTTTGGAGATCGCAAGGTCGGTTGTGAGATAGCAGAGCATGGTGCACATGTTGGGGTGGATCATGCCGGAGCCCTTTGCACAGCCGCCGAGGGTCGCGGTCTTTCCGCCGACCTGGAACTGATAGGCGATCTCCTTGTGGTGGGTGTCCGTCGTCATGATTGCCTTTGCCGCAGCGGTGCCGGCTTCGAGCGTCTCCGCCTTCGAGGCGGCAAGCTTTCTTGCCCCCTCTGTGATCTTATCCACCGGGATCTGCATGCCGATGACGCCGGTGGAGCCAAGGAGAACGCTCTTTGCGGGGATCCCGAGGGCCTCTCCCGCAGCCGCAGCGGTCTTTGCGCAGACAGACAGACCAAGCTCTCCCGTGCAGGCGTTTGCAATGCCGGAGTTTACGATGACGGCTGAGACCTTTCCGTCAGACTTTCTCACGATGTCCCGGTCCCAGATGACAGGGGCAGCCTTGACGACGTTCGAGGTAAAGGTCCCCGCTGCCGTGCAGGGGACGCTGCTGTAGATGAGCGCCATGTCCGTTCTGTTCTGATACTTGATGCCGGCAGCGGCGGAAGCCGCTGCATATCCCTTCGCTGCGGTCACGCCGCCTGCAATCTTCTCAACCTGTGCCATAAATTACAACAGGCGCG
>ONMH01000021.1:0-25431 GCA_900318875.1 uncultured Lachnospiraceae bacterium
AAATCGTTAAAAAACTAACGAACATTTCCTATTGCTGTTGTCTGGATATTGATGTATATTCGTAGTGTTGTGTGAATGTGTAAACGCTTACAATACTTACAGAGCAGCAGCTGGCTCTGCCGGCCGGCTGTGTGCAGAGACAAATGAGAGCAGGAGGGAACTGTAGAAATGTCATTTATTGACGGAATCAAGGAAAAGGCAAAGAGCAATCTCAAGACCATCATTCTGCCCGAGTCCGAGGATGAGAGAACCATCCGCGCAGCGGCAGCAATTCTGAGCGAGAAGATCGCAAATGTGATTCTTCTGGGCAATCCGGACAAGATCAACGCAGATGCCGCATCCTACGGTGTCCATGTGAACGGAGCGAAGATCGTCGATCCCGAAAACTGTGACAGGTTCGACGAGTATGCAGACATGTTTTATGAGCTGCGCAAGAAGAAGGGCATGACCCCGGAGAAGGCAAGAGAGACCCTGCACAGTGACAAGACCACCTTCGGCGTCATGATGCTCAAGGAGAACGAGGCGGACGGACTGGTCTCCGGCGCCTGCCACTCCACCGCCAACACCCTGCGCCCGGCACTGCAGATCCTGCGCACCAAGCCCGGCTGCAAGATGGTCTCCGGTTTCTTCATCATGGACGTACCGAACTGCGAGTACGGTGACCACGGCACCTTCATCTTCGCCGATGCGGGCCTGAATCAGGATCCCACCTCCGAGGAGCTGGCCGCCATCGCCGATGCCTCTGCAAAGAGCTTCAAGGAGCTGGTGGGAGATGCCCCTTACGTTGCATTCCTTTCCCACTCCACAAAGGGCTCGGCAAAGCACCCTCTCGTCGACAAGGTCGTCAAGGCTGTGGAGATCGCACACGCTGAGTATCCGGATCTTGTCTGTGACGGAGAGCTCCAGGCAGATGCCGCCATTGTTCCCTCGGTTGCAGCCTCCAAGGCCCCGGGAAGCCCGGTTGCCGGCAGGGCAAACGTGCTGATCTTCCCGAACCTCGATGGCGGCAACAACGCCTACAAGCTGGTTCAGAGACTGGCAAAGGCAGATGCCTACGGCCCGATGCTGCAGGGCATCGCAAAGCCTGTGAACGACCTCTCCAGAGGCTGCAGCTGGCAGGACATCGTCGGTGTCGTCGCCCTCACGGCAGTCCAGGCACAGGACGAGTAACGAGATCTTGAGAAGAAGTGGACAGGAGCAGGAAATGGCTCCTGGCCGCTTTTTGTGCGGGAAAATAGTATTCTAATAGGAGAGTGAAAATGAACATCCTTGTTATCAACTGCGGCAGTTCTTCCCTGAAGTTCCAGGTCATCAGCTCCGATGATGGAAGCGTTTTGGCAAAGGGCCTGTGCGAGAGAATCGGCATTGACGGCGCCATCACCTATGAGAACGTGCGCGATCACCTGGGCAAGGAGAAGACCGTTACCCAGATCGAGGACCACAAGAAGGCCATCAGCCTGGTGCTCGATGCCCTGACCGATGTGAAGGGCGGCGTCATCCGGAACCTGAACGAGATCGGTGCCGTCGGACACCGCATTGTCCACGGCGGCGAGAAGTTCACAAAGTCTGTTGTCATCGATGACAGCGTCCTCAAGGCCATCCGCGAGGTCTCGGACCTTGCACCGCTCCACAACCCGGCAAACCTGACCGGGATTCTTGCCTGCCAGGCCCTGATGCCGAACACCCCCATGGTTGCGGTCTTCGACACGGCCTTCCATCAGACCATGCCGCCCAAGGCGTTCATGTATGCCCTGCCCAAGAAGTACTATGAGCAGTACAAGATCCGCCGCTACGGCTTCCACGGCACGAGCCACAAGTACGTCTCGGAGAAGGTCGCGGAGTACTACGGAAAGAAGCCCGAGGAGCTCAAGACCATCGTCTGCCACCTCGGAAACGGCGCCTCCGTGTCCGCTGTGAAGTACGGCAAGTGCATTGACACCTCCATGGGCCTTACGCCCCTCGAAGGCCTTGTGATGGGCACGAGAAGCGGCGACCTGGATCCGGCTGTCGTCTCCTACATCGCAGACAAGGAGAACAAGAGCGCCTATGAGGTCGTTCAGATGCTGAACAAGGAGTCCGGTGTCCTGGGACTGTCGAATGGCCTCTCCTCCGACTTCCGCGATCTCTGGAAGGCAAGAAACGAGGGCAACAAGGATGCCACCCTCGCTCTCGATGCCTGGGCTTACCGCGTTGCCAAATACATCGGCGCCTATGCGGCTGCGATGAACGGCGTGGATGTCATCGCCTTCACGGCAGGTGTCGGCGAGAACGACTGCGACTCCAGAAAGCTGATCTACGACTACCTCGGGTATCTCGGCATCACGATTGACGATGCGGTCAACGCCGCAACCAGGGGCAAGGTCCAGGAGATCTCCACAAAGGATTCGAAGGTGAAGGTCATCGTCTATCCCACCAACGAGGAACTTGCGATCGCGCAGGAGACCTATGCCCTGGTGAAGGACCTCAAGTGAGAAATCCCTCTGCGGGGAAGACAGCCGGAATCAGGCACCCGAAGTTGTAGAAGAATTTCTGAAAACTCTGCGCAGAAAAGTGCTTGACGAAGGTGGAGGGCAGCCATATAATGAAGGATGTCTGTGAGCTGAAGGATATGACCCTTGACGTCAGCGAACATGATGTACCATACAGAGTAAGGAGGTGTAACTGATGTCTATTTGCCCTAAGAATAAAAATTCCAGAAGTCATAGAGATAAGAGAAGAGCTAATTGGAAAATGAGCGCTCCGACACTCGTTAAGTGCAGCAAGTGTGGTGCATTGATGATGCCTCACAGAGTCTGCAAGAACTGCGGTTCTTATAATAAGAAGGAGATCATCAAGGTCGAGGCCTGAGATCTCTCCGCAAATGACATTCCCTCCCATGCATGCCAGCGCGTGCGTGGGAGTTTTTTGTTGATTTTACGGGCTTTTCCGGGGAATCCCCGGTTCTTGCAAATGAAGTTTTGGTCTAGTATAGTAGTACTCTGAGAATGGGGCGAAGCTGTCCCATTCATTTTTGGGGAAGGTGAAGCGGTTATGTCGGAAGTGGTTAGAGTCGCAGTCGATGCGATGGGAGGCGACAATGCCCCCGGAGAGATCATAAAGGGTGCTGTCTGTGCCCTGAAGGCAAATGAAAACCTGGACCTCACCCTCGTGGGAAAAGAGGAGCTTGTAAACGAAGAACTTTCAAAGTACCCGGATGTGCCGAAGGAGCGCTGCCGCGTGCTGAACGCCACGGAGATCATCGAGATGGCAGAGCCTCCGGTCGCCGCAATCACAAAGAAGAAGGACTCCTCGATTGTGAAGGGCATGAAGCTTGTCCATGAGGGCAGCTGCGATGCCTTCTTCACGGCGGGAAGCTCCGGCGCAACGCTCGTCGGCGGCCAGCTCATCGTGGGCAGGATCAAGGGCATCGAGCGCCCTCCCTTCGCCCCGGTCATGCCGACCCAGAAGGGACCGTGCCTCTTACTTGACTGCGGCGCCAACGTGGACCCCAAGCCCTCGATGCTCGTGCAGTTCGCCCAGATGGGTTCCATCTACATGGAGCGCATCATCGGCGTGAAGAACCCGAGGGTCGCCCTGTTCAACATCGGTGCGGAGGAGGACAAGGGGAATGCCCTTGCCAAGGAGACCTATCCTCTTCTCGAGAAGCTCGAGGGCATCAACTTCATCGGCAACATCGAGGCCAGGGACATCCCCTTTGGCGCGGCGGACGTCGTCGTCTGCGACGCCTTTACCGGGAACGCAATCCTGAAGATGTACGAGGGCACCGCAAAGATGCTCCTTGGCGAGGTCAAAAACGCCATCATGAGCACCGCGAAGTCGAAGATCGGAGGCCTTCTCATCAAGGGCGCCCTGAAGTCGACCATGCAGAAGTTCAACATCAAGACCTACGGCGGCGCACCGCTTCTTGGTCTTACCGGCCTTGTGGTCAAGGCCCACGGCAATGCAAAGGCCATTGAGGTGCAGCACGCGATTGAGCAGTGCATCCAGTGGAAGGAAGAGGACATCAACGGGCAGTTCAGGTCCCGGATGCACCTCGTGGACCGGACAAAGAAGGCAGACGCCGGACAGTAAGGAAATTCATACAGAGCAGTCATCAGGAGGATAGTGTTATGGACAGCGAGTTTGAGCGCATCAAGAAGATTGTTGCAGATGTTTTGAACGTGGATCCCGAGGAGATCACAGAGAAGACGACCTTCGAGGAGGATCTTGGGGCAGATTCCCTGGATATGTATCAGATCCTACTTGGCCTCGAGGAGGAGTTCGGCGTCGAGGTGGATCTCGACAAGGTCAAGGACATCAAGACCGCCGGCGAGGCTCTGCAGGTTGTGCGGCAGGCCATTGGAGAGAATGCATGATCAACGCGCCGGGAACGGATCTGGAGGAGCGGATCGGCTATCACTTTCAGAACCGGTACCTTCTGGAGTGCGCACTGACCCACACGAGCTATGCGAATGAGCAGAAGATCCGGAAATATGAAGACTATGAGCGGCTGGAATTTCTCGGGGACGCAGTCCTCGAGATGATTTCCAGTGCTTTTCTGTACCGGAAATACCCGAAAAAGCATGAGGGGGATCTGACCAAGATCCGGGCCTCCCTCGTCTGCGAGCCCGCCCTTGCGTACTGCGCAAGGGATTTTGAGCTGGAGAAGTACATCCGCCTCGGGAAGGGCGAGGAGGCAGGCGGCGGCAGGGAGAAGGACTCCATCATCTCCGATGTCTGCGAGGCCGTGATCGGTGCCATGTACCTGGACAGCGGGGACATCGCAGCGCCCAGGGAATTCATCATGCGCTTTATTCTCTCGGACCTCGAGGGGAAGCTCCTGTTCTACGATGCAAAGTCCATCCTGCAGGAGCGGACCCAGAAGAAGGGGCAGACCCTGGAGTATGAGATCCTGGAGGAGAGCGGCCCCTGCCACCAGCGCACCTACACGGCGGCGGTGGTGATCGACGGGAAGGAAGTCAGGCGCGGGAGCGGCAAGTCCAAGAAGGCGGCGGAGCAGCAGGCTGCCTATGAGGTGCTGCTCGAAGAGCGGAATAAAGGCGGGAAGTAAGCTGGATGTATTTAAAGAGTATTGAGATTCAGGGATTCAAGTCCTTCGCAAACAAGACAAGACTGGAATTCCACCAGGGCTTTACCGCCATCGTGGGCCCGAATGGGTCTGGAAAGAGCAACATTGGCGATGCAGTCCGCTGGGTGCTGGGCGAGCAGAGGGTCAAGCAGCTGCGCGGCGGCTCCATGCAGGACGTCATCTTCGCGGGCACGGAGCTTCGAAAGCCCATGAGCTATGCGTATGTTGCGATCACCATGGACAACTCCGACCACGCCCTGCCGGTGGACTTCACGGAAGTCACTGTGGCGAGAAAGCTCTACCGGAGCGGAGAATCCGAGTACCTCCTGAACGGCACGCAGGTCCGCCTCCGTGATGTGCAGGAGCTTTTCTATGATACGGGCGTCGGCAAGGAGGGCTACTCCATCATCGGGCAGGGCCAGATTGACCGGATTCTCTCCGACAAGCCGGAGGACCGGAGAGAGCTCTTCGATGAGGCGGCCGGCATTGTGAAGTTCAAGAGGAGAAAGGAGCAGGCCCTCAAGAAGCTCGAGAGCGAGCAGTCCAACCTGGTCCGCGTCTCCGACATCCTCTCTGAGCTCGAAAAGCAGGTCGGTCCCCTGGAGAAGCAGGCGGAAAAGGCGCAGGTCTACTTAAAGGCAAGAGAGGAGCAGAAGACGCTGGATGTCAACGTCTTCCTCATGGAGAACGAGAAGACGGACCGGCAGGCAAAGGAGGTTCAGAAGAATCTCGAGACTGCACAGGCTCACCTCTCGGATACCACAGAGCGCTACGAGAAGTCAAAGACCGAGTACGACGAGATCGAGGAGAAGCTCACCGCAGTCAATGCCGCGATTGAGGAAGAGCGGGACTTTATCACAAAGGCGGGGATCGCAAAAAAAGAGCTCGAGAACAACATCGCGCTCTTTGAGGAGCAGATCCGCTCGGCAAAGTCCAATGCGGAGCATTTTGACCAGAGAAAAGAAGCCCTCACTGCTGGCATCAGAGAGCGCGAAGAAAAGAAAGCTGCCATCCTCACTGGAAAGAGCGGCATTGATGAGAAGCTCCGGGATCTTGAGGATGAGAAGCTTGCTGCGGAGACCCTCCGGGAGCAGGCGGAGGCGCGCGTAAAGGAGAAGGAGCAGGACGTTGAGACCCTGCGGGAGAGCATCCTCGCCCTCCTTTCTGCACGGGCGGAGATCAAGGCAAAGCAGGCAGCACATGACACCCGGCGCGAGCAGTTTGACATCCGAAGGGCGGAGCTGACCTCCCGCCTCGTTGCCGCCTCTTCCGATGAGGCAGAACACGAGGAGAAGCTCAGGGAGCTGCAGGAGGTCTTTCAGGGCATCTGTGGGGAGCTCTCCGGCATGCAGGAAGAGGAGAAGGCGCTGGAGGAAAAGATCCAGGGCCTGGAGAGCAGGATCGCAGAGAAGGAGAGACTCTTCCGCAATACCGAGGCACAGTACCATCAGGAGAAGTCAAGGCTCGATGCTCTCGTCAACCTGACGGAGCGGTATGAGGGCTTTGGCGGCGCGGTCCGCGCGGTCATGGAGAAGAAGGCAGAGGAGCCGGGGGTTGTCGGTGTTGTCGCAGACCTTGTCAAGACGGATTCCCGGTACGAGACCGCCATTGAGACCGCCCTCGGCGGCCAGATCCAGAACATCGTCACGAAGGACAACGCGACGACGAGAAAGATGATCTCCTATTTAAAGCAGGCAAAGGCCGGCAGGGCGACGTTCCTTCCCCTCGATGCAATCCGGGGCGGTGTCTCCTTCAACCAGCCGCAGATCCTGAGGGAGAGAGGCGTCATCGGCCTTGCCGACACGCTGGTGCGGATTGATCCGGAGTACAGGGACGTCGCCTCCAACCTCCTTGGCAGGACGGTCGTCGTGGACACCTATGACAATGCCCATGCGATCACGGTGAAGTACGGGCCGAAGGTGCGCATGGTGACGCTCCAGGGCGAGATGTTCAACGTGGGTGGCTCGGTCTCGGGCGGTGCCTTCCGGAACAAGTCGAACCTCCTCGGCAGACGCCGGGAGATCGACGGCCTCGAGAAGACCGTAAAGGAGCTGAAGGAAAAGCTCGCACAGACAGAGGAAGAGACGGCAGCGGCGAGAAAGGAGCGGAATCTTCTCCGTGCAAAGCTCGACACCCTGAACGTCTCCATGCAGGGGAAGTTCCTCGAGCAGAACACTGCAAAGATGAACATCACGCAGGAGGAAGAGAAGAAAAAGGAGTCCGAGAAGGGCTTTGCAAGCCTCAAGAGTGAGAGCAGCACCATCGAGGAGACGAAGAATTCCCTTGCCGCGGAGGAGAAAAAGCTGAAGGAAGAGCTTGCGGTCTCCGAGAGGACGGAGGAGGAGACAAACGCCCGGATCCTCGAAAAGCAGCGGGATATCGCGGACCTTCGCGCCGACGAGGAGGAGAAGGCAAAGGCGGTACAGAGCTGGGATCTGGAGCTCTCCAGGATGCGCCAGAAGCAGGACTTTGAGCAGCAGGAGCTCGACAGAATCGCAGAAGAGATCGAGAACGAGAAGAAGGAGCTTGCCGAGGTAGAGAACAGCATTGCCCTCGGAAAGGAGAGCATTGACGAGCGGCGGGAGAACATCGAGAAGACAAGGGCCGCCATCGAGGCGGGCGCCGGGAAGGAAAAGGAACAGGCAGAGAAGCTGCGGAAGGACCAGGAGGAGAAGGCAGGCCTTGAGGACCGGCAGAAGAAGATCCTCGAGGAGCGCGATGGCCTCTCCCAGGAGAAGGCGGACCTCGACAAGGAAGTCTTCCGCCTCGACGAGCAGAGAAAGAAGCTCGAGGCATCACTCGAGGATGCCATCAGCTACATGTGGTCTGAGTACGAGATCACGCTCTCCGATGCGGAAAAACTCCGGAACCCGGAGCTTACCAATCTCGAGGAGATGAAAAAGAGAATCCGCGAGCTCAAGAACCAGATCAGGAACCTGGGCCCTGTGAACGTGAATGCGATCGAGGAGTACGCGGAGGCCTCCCAGCGGTGCACGTTCCTTCGCACGCAGCACGACGACCTCGTCGCCGCGGCGGACTCCTTAAAGAAGATCATCGATGAACTTGATGTCAACATGCGCCGCCAGTTCAAGGCGCAGTTCGCCAGAATTCAGGAAGAGTTCGACAAGGTCTTCAAGGAGCTCTTCGGCGGCGGCTCGGGAAAGCTCGAGCTCATGGAGGACGAGGACATCCTGGAGGCAGGCGTGCGGGTCATCGCACAGCCCCCGGGAAAGAAGCTCCAGAACATGATGCAGATGTCGGGCGGAGAGAAGGCCCTGACGGCCATCTCGCTCCTGTTCGCCATCCAGAACCTCAAGCCCTCGCCGTTCTGCCTGCTCGATGAGATCGAGGCGGCACTGGATGAGAGCAACGTGGTGCGCTTTGCCCAGTACATTCACAAGCTGACAGAACACACCCAGTTCATCGTCGTCACGCACCGGCGCGGCACGATGGACGAGGCGGACCGGCTCTACGGCATCACGATGCAGGAGAAGGGCGTCTCCACGCTGGTCTCCGTCAGTCTGATCAATGACAGCGATCTGGTCAGCTGACACAAGGAAATAAGAAGCTATGACGACTGAAGAAGAAAAAAAGGAGAAGAAGGGATTCTTCCGGCGGCTGTGGTCGGGACTCTCAAAGACGAGAAGCAGTATCGTCTCCGGACTCGAGAGCGTCTTCACGAGCTCCTCGAAAATTGACGAGGACTTCTATGAGGATCTCGAGGAGATCCTGATCATGGGAGACTTGGGCGTCTCCGCGACGGATGAGATCCTGGATAAGCTCCGCACCGAGGTAAAGGAGAAGCACATCAAGGAGCCCGCCGAGTGCCGGGATATCCTGATCCAGGGCATCCGGGACCAGATGACCGTTGATGAACACGCCTATGACTTTGAGGAGGGCCCCTCGGTGGTCCTCGTCATCGGCGTCAACGGCGTCGGAAAGACGACGAGCATCGGAAAGCTCGCGGGAACGTATCAAGCCCGGGGCAAGAAGGTCCTGATCGCAGCGGCGGACACCTTCCGCGCAGCGGCCGTGGACCAGCTGAAGGTCTGGGCGGACCGGGCAGGCGTGGATCTGATCACGGGTGCCGAGGGCGCCGACCCCGCCAGCGTCGTCTTTGACGCGCTGCAGGCGGCGAAGGCAAGGCACACGGACATCCTGCTTGTGGACACCGCAGGACGGCTTCACAACAAGAAGAACCTGATGGCAGAGCTGGCAAAGATCGACCGTGTGATCACGAGGGAGTACCCGGACTGCATCCGGGAGAACCTGGTGGTGCTCGACGGTACGACCGGCCAGAATGCCCTTTCCCAGGCGAGGGAGTTTGCCGGGGTCACGAACCTGACCGGCATCATCCTCACCAAGATGGACGGCACCGCAAAGGGCGGCATCGCCGTTGCGGTCCAGTCCGAGCTCAAGATCCCGGTGAAGTTCATCGGCGTCGGAGAGCAGATCGACGACCTGCAGCGCTTCGAGCCCGATGCCTTCGTGGATGCCCTCTTCGATGTGAGAAGAGAGGAGGAGCCGGAGGAGGAAGACCTGACGGAGGAGCCGGAGGAGAAGGAAACGCCCGAAGAGGAACCCTCTGAGAGCACGCCGGAAGAGCCGGAGAAGAAGGCAGAGGATGCCGAGCCGGAGAAGAAGAACTGGTGGGACGACATCGATGACACGCCGATCTTCCGGGAACACGGGGACTACTACTGATCGCAATGAGTCATGAACAGCAAAAAAAAGAAAAGCGCAACCCGAACCGGGAGCGGTCTCTCTACCTTGTCAATCTCATCGCACTGAGCCTTGTGGCGCTGGCGGCGGTGGCACTGGCGGGGATCCTCTTTGTCCGTGCCAGAAGGAGTGACAGGGAGCTCGAGAATGCCAATGCCCAGCTCTCCGCCCTCGAGGGCGATGACAAGACCCTCTACACAGAGGATGAGGTGAGCCAGAAGACGCAGGAGGCAAGGCGCGAGGGAAGGCAGGAGGAGGGGAATGCAATCCGCACGCAGATCCAGTCCTCCCTGGAGTCCGGGGACAGCGTGACCGGAATGCTGCGGAACCTGTTCTCTGATGACATCGTGGTCGTCAGCGACGGGCGGTACTACTTCTATCCCGTGATCAGCACGGTGGAGAAGAACGGCTTCGCAGACGGTAATTTTTCCTTCGGAGATGACGGCACGCTCTCCTACGTGGGGAGCGATGCGGCCATCAGCACCCAGAAGGGTGTCGATGTCTCGTCTGCAAACGGGGAGATCGACTGGAATGCTGCCGCAGAGGCAGGCGTGCAGTTTGCGATGATCCGGGCAGGCGGCAGGGACGATGACGGAAAGCTCTATGCCGATGCGCGCTTTGAACAAAACATGGACGGCGCGATTGCTGCCGGGATTCAGGTCGGTGCCTACTGGAGCCTCGGTGCAAAGGACAAAGAGGAGGCCTCCGAGGAGGAGGACTACATGCTGACGCTCCTCTCCCCGTACCGGGACAAGATCTCGTATCCTGTTGCGGTGATCATCCGAAACGTGCCGCAGGATTCGAGAATCTTTGCCCTGACGCGGACAGAGTGGACGGACAACCTCGACACCTTCTGCAGCGGCATCCAGGCAGGCGGCTACAACGCCATGATCTACGGGAGCCTTGCGGGCTTTGTTATGAAGACAGACCTTGCCGCCATCGGCGGCTACCAGCGCTGGATCCAGGAGTTCTCGGACGATCTGTACTTCCCCTATTCCTTTGCCATCTGGCAGTATGAGAGCGAGGGAAGCGTTGCGGGCATCGATGGCAGCGTTCACCTGGACCTTGCCGTGCAGCGGACAGGGGTAAAATGAAGAACTGCAAAGGAGCAAAAAAAGCGTCTCTTTGGAGACGCTTTTTTGCATTGGGGGAGGCTGAGAATGGAGCAGAAGGAAAAGAGCCCTGCAGAAGAGGTCCTTGCCTTTGCAGCGGCGCAGTATCAGACGGAGCCGGAGCGGCTCTGGCAGAGGTATCCGGATTATCTGGTGCTCCGCCACAAGGGCAGCAGGAAATGGTTTGGCATCCTCATGAAGGTGCCGGGGACAGTGCTCTCTGCTTCGGAAAGCGGCATGCTGGAGATCCTGAACGTAAAGGTATCTGATCCCGTGCTGCACGGCATGCTCCTCTCGAGGAAGGGATACTTTCCTGCCTACCACATGAACCATGCATCCTGGATCAGCATCGCCCTCGACGGGAGCGTCCCCATGAGTGAGATCCTGGAATTCCTCTCCGAGAGCTTTCTGGCAACTGCGGGAAAGGAGGAGCGGGCGTCCCTCGAGGGGCCAAAGAACTGGCTCTTCCCTGCCGCGTTCCACGTCGCAGATCCGAGACACTTTTTTGATGACAGGAAAGAGATCACCTGGACGCAGTCTGCAAGGGTGAGAGAGCAAGATCAGGTCTTTCTCTACGCGGGGGTCCCGATCTCCTGCATTCTGTATCGGTGCAAGGTGACGGCGGCGGACCTTCCGGCGGATGAAAAGATGCGGGAGTCCTTTCCACATGGAAAGATGATGGTGCTGCGCCTTCTGCAGCGGTATCCGGAAGATGCCTTTCCCAGGGAGCTCCTGAAGCGGGACTATGGGATTGTCTCCGTGCGGGGCCCGAGGTATGTGCCGGAAGAGCTCTTTTGCGCTCTCTGCGGATACGGGAACAGGGATGCAGAGATCTGAAATGCCAGATCGGAGGAAAGCGCAGCAGACCCGCAAGGGTCCGGATGCCTCTGCTTGCCATGAGCAGCAGTGAGCCCTTTGTCTGGACCAGGACGCTTCCCAAAAATCAGCCGCAGCTTCTCCTGCGGATGATCTACACCGACGAAGACGTCGAACACTTTGCCATTCGCGCAGAGCCGGAGCCGCCGGTCAAAGAGATCTCTGATTACGATGGTCAGGATCGGAACAGCTTTTGAATCGATCCCGGCGATCTGGAGAAGATCCTGACGGAAGCTGCCAACCGGCTGGTGGGGGGAAAATCCGGACGATCATCAACCGGGTCACCGAAAAGAAGACGGATGGCAGGGGAGGCGGTAAAGACCTGAAAACCTGACCCACAGGTGTCAATATTTTTTCTTGACACCCTGCGGATTCCCCGGTATGATAATCCCTGCTGCATGGGGAAGGACTGCAGAGGGCTTGATTGCGCGATGGAAAAGATCGTACGGCAGGGAATTCTATATGACTTCTACGGGAGCCTCCTCTCCGGGCGGCAGAAGAAGGTCTATGAGGAGCTCGTCTACAACGACATGTCCCTCACAGAAATTTCTGAGGAGGAGGGCATCACAAGACAGGCAGCCTCAGGACTGATCCAGCGGGCCACGGAGCAGATGGAGGAGTACGAGAAAACGCTCGGCCTCATCGCCCGCTTCGATGCGATCCGCTCCGTCTGTGACAGGATGAAGCAGACCGGGAACAGAGAGGACGCCGCCTTTGCGGAGGAGATCCTGAAGTTCCTGTAATACATGGGCCGCGCGGCGGCCAGAGAGGGCAGCATGGCATTTGAGAGTCTCTCCGAAAAATTGAGCCGCGTCTTCCGAAAGCTCTCCGGCAAGGGAAAGCTCTCCGAGGAGGACGTCAAGTCCGCATTAAAGGAGGTCAAGATTGCCCTCCTCGAGGCGGACGTCAACTTCAAGGTCGTCAAGCAGTTCATCGCCTCCATCCAGGAGCGTGCGGTGGGCGAGGAGGTCATGAACGGCCTCAATCCCGCCCAGCAGGTCATCAAGATCGTCAACGAGGAGATGATCCGGCTCATGGGACCCGAGGGCGCAGAGCTTGCCTTCCAGCCGGGCAAGGCCATCACGGTCATCATGATGGTAGGTCTCCAAGGCTCCGGCAAGACGACAACCGCATCCAAACTGGCGGGAAAACTTCTGAAAAAGGGAAAGCGCCCGCTTCTTGCGGCACTCGACGTCTACCGCCCCGGCGCTGTCAAACAGCTCCAGGTCAACGGCGAGAAGGTCGGTGTTCCGGTCTTTACCCTGGAGGGCTCCAAAGAGCCGGTGAAGATCGCACAGGCGGCGCTGGAGCACGCAGAGCAGTACAAGAACGACGTGGTCTTCCTCGATACCGCAGGACGTCTCCAGATCGATGACGATATGATGCAGGAGCTCGAGGACATCAAGAAGGCGGTCACCGTCCACCAGACGATCCTCGTTGTCGATGCCATGACCGGCCAGGAGGCCGTCAACGTGGCGCAGACGTTTAACGACCGCATCGGCGTCGACGGCGTCATCCTCTCCAAGATGGACGGCGACACGAGAGGCGGTGCGGCGCTCTCCGTCAAGGCGGTCACCGGCAAGCCGATCCTCTACGTCGGCATGGGCGAGAAGCTCTCCGACCTCGAGCAGTTCTATCCGGACCGCATGGCCTCGAGAATCCTGGGCATGGGCGATATCCTGACCCTGATCGACAAGGCCCAGGAAAACATGGACGAGGCGGACGAGAAGGCAAACGCCGAGATGAGCCAGAAGCTCAAAAAGGGCAAGTTTGACTTCAACGACTACCTCGAGTCCATGAAGCAGATGCGGAAGATGGGCGGCATAGGCGCGGTCATGAAGATGATGCCGAACATGGGCCTGTCTGCAGACGAGCTCGAGGGTGCCATCGATGAGAAGAAGATGGCGAGGATGGAGGCCATCGTGCTCTCCATGACACCGGAGGAGAGAGCCAATCCCAAGCTCCTTTCCCCGCAGCGCAAGTACCGCATCGCAAAGGGCTCCGGAAACGACATCGCCGATGTGAACCGCTTCATCAAGCAGTTCAGGCAGATGCAGGAGATGGTCAAAAAGATGCCGGGACTTGCCGGCAGGAAGCACCACGGCAATCCCTTCGGGGGCTTTGGCATGGGACGGCGCGGAAGCGGCAATCCGTTTGCCGGCGGGGGCAGGTTCCCGTTTTAGACAGGATAGATCTGGGGCAGATTCGCCCTTCTCTATAAATAATCATCAGAGTAAACTGAAAACACGGAGGAAACAAAACAATGGTTAAGATCAGACTCACAAGAATCGGACAGAAGAAGGTACCTTTCTATCGCATCGTTGTGCAGGAGGCTTCCAAGCCCAGGGACGGCGTTGCCATCGACCAGATCGGCACCTATGATCCCAACACCAACCCTGCAACCATCAAGATCGACCTCGAGAAGGCCGATGCATGGATGGCGAAGGGCGCACAGCCGACCACAGTTGTCAACAAGCTCATCAAGGCTGCCAGAAAGGCGAACTGATTCCTCTGGTCTTTTACACGGAACTTGCATTGCAGGTTGAAGGAGAGACGATGAAGGAATTGGTGGAAGTCATAGCAAAAAACCTGGTCGAGCACCCGGATGAAGTCGTCGTCACGGAGTCGAAGGATGGCAGGGTCACCAAGGTGAATCTCCAGGTCGCCGCCTCCGACATGGGCAAGGTCATCGGAAGACAGGGCAGAATTGCAAAAGCAATCCGGGCTGTTGTGAAGGCGGCCGCCTCCCGGGACGATGAAATCGTCGATGTCAACATCGAGTCCAGGGATGAGGCTGCTCCGGCAGACGGGCAGTAGACAATGGTAAAGCAGTTTGTGATCGGAACCATTGCGGGCACGCACGGGGTGAAGGGCGACGTCAAGGTCTTTGCCGAGTGCGATGACCCGGAGCGGTTCCGGGTCCTGAAGACCGTGTACATCAAGAGCCGCGGGAAGGTCACGAAGACAACCGCGTCGAACTGCAGGTTTGCCGGAAAGTTCGTCGTGATTCATCTTTCCGGCATCGAGGACATGGACGCCGCAAGGCTCCTGCACGGGGCAGAGCTCCTCGTTGACAGAGAGGATGCCCCGAAGCTCCCCGAGGGGCGGTATTACATCCCCGATCTCATCGGCATCGATGTGCTGGATGAGGACGGGAAAAAGCTTGGTACCTTTGCGGATGTGATCCGCACCGGTGCGAATGATGTCTACGCGGTTGCGAGGGAGGATGGCTCGCAGCTCCTGATTCCGGCCATCGAGGAGTGCATTCTCGAGACAAAGCCGGAGGAGGGGTACATGAGAGTGCACCTTCTCCCCGGACTAGAGGATCTGTGATGAACTTTCATGTGCTGACGCTCTTTCCGGAGATGGTGGAGAGCGGGCTCCATACGAGCATCTTAAAGCGCGCGATGGACAGGCACCTGATCACGCTTTCCTGCATCAACATCCGGGACTACACGCAGAACCGCCACGGGCGGGTGGATGACTACACCTACGGGGGCGGTGCCGGCATGCTGATGCAGGCGCAGCCTGTGTTTGATGCCTGCGAGGCGGTGCAGAAGACGCTGGAGAAACCCGCCAGGGTCGTCTATCTGACGCCCCAGGGACGGCTCTTTACCCAGGAGATGGCGGCGGACTTTGCAAAGGAGTCCGACCTGATTCTTTTGTGCGGGCACTACGAGGGCATCGATGAGAGGGCCCTCGATCTGTGCGCAACGGACTTTGTCTCCATCGGCGACTACGTGCTGACAGGGGGCGAGCTCCCGGCGATGATCGTCGTGGACACGGTGTCCCGCCTGGTCCCGGGGGTCCTCGGAAACGGAGAGAGCGCCGAGACAGACTCGTTCCAGAACGGGCTTCTCGAGTATCCCCAGTACTCAAGGCCGGAGGAGTGGCATGGAAAGACCGTGCCGGAGATCCTCCTCTCCGGCGATCACAAAAAGGTGGAGGAGTGGCGGCTGGCAGAGAGTTTAAAGCGCACAAGAGAGCGGCGCCCGGACCTCTATGCGGCCTACCTGCAGAAGATGAGTAAGACGCCGATGACCCCCTCGGCGAAGCGGCGCTTCCAGAGAATTCTGCGGGCAAGTGAGGAAGAAAAGGAATAATTCCTTGCACATCCCCCGGCCCTGTGATACATTAGAAAAGCTGTGTTGAGAAAAGAGATGGTCCTCTGCCATTTCCACGGGCAAGAACATCCATTTGTAAAGGAGAACAATCATGAGCATTATCAGTGAGATCGAGGCTTCCCAGTGCAAGCAGGAAGCTCCTGCGTTCGGTGTCGGTGATACCGTCCGCGTCTACAACAGAATCAAAGAGGGAGACCGCGAGAGAATCCAGGTCTTCGAGGGTACTGTCCTGAAGGTTCAGGGCGGCTCGAACCGGACCACCTTCACGGTCCGCAAGGAGTCCAGCGGAATCGGCGTCGAGAAGACCTGGCCGCTGCACAGCCCCAACGTCCAGAAGGTCGAAGTGGTCAGAAAAGGTAAGGTCAGAAGAGCAAAGCTCAACTACCTGCGCGGACTCTCCGGCAAGAAGGCAAAGGTCAGGGAGGCCTGAATACAAGGAACGGCGGCGCTTTCCCGTGGCGGGAGGGTGCGGCCGTTTTTGTTTAGGTCCTCTTCAGGAAGCTGCAGGAGGTGGGGAGCTGGATCCTGATCGCGGCGATTGCGGTGTTCCTCGCAGCGGTCCTGTGCTTTTCGTTTGGGTACCGCACGCGGGAGCCGGATGCCTCCATGGAGCCGCAGATCGCCAGGGGCCAGGCGGTTCTTGTGAACCGCCTCGCCTACCGGATTTCCTCCCCGGAGCGGGGGGATGTCGTTGCGATCTGCCCCGGCGGCGATACCACGCTCCAGCCGGTGATTCTGCGGGTGGTGGCGATCCCCGGGGAGACCGTGGAGGTCATGGACGGAGAGCTTCTCGTCGGCGGCGTCCCCTCCGGGACGGCGGCTGGATATGACTCCATGGACGATGCGGGCATCGCGGCAAGGCAGATCACGCTGGGAAATGGTGAGTACTTCTGCCTCGGGGACAACCGGAATGACAGTCTGGACTCCAGGAACTCCTGGATCGGCGTCATCCGGGAGAGCAGCATCCTCGGGCGCGTCTGGCTCTGCCTTCCCTCCGGCGGGTCGATGCACCGGGTGAAGTAGGACCCAAAAGTGCTGCGGCCAGGCAGGTCCTGACATGGTATAATGAGGCGGGCCGGAAGATGGCCCTGGTTCCTTGAGAAAGGCAGGCAGATATGCAGAAGATTGAAGATCAGTTCAACTATGAGCCCGGCACAAAGGTGCAGCTTGCAAACGATCACGACGTGGAGAACGGCGTTGTCGTCAAGAGCTATCCCTATATGGTGCTTGTGAAGACCGACAGCGGTCTCCACGGCGTGCCGAAGGGAAGTTTTGTGTGCGGCGCAGCCACAGGTCCGGTGCTGAAGTCCTGACAGCAAAAGCGCAGCAGACAGGGAAAAGAGTACATCTGCATTCTGGTGCAGATGTATTTCTTTTTATGGGATAACCAAGGAGGCAGCATGCAGGATCTGCAGTGGTACCCGGGACACATGACAAAGGCCCGGCGGATGATGGAGGAGAACAAAAAGCTCGTGGATCTCGTGATCGAGATCCTTGATGCGAGAATTCCGCTCTCCTCGAGAAACCCGGACATCGACTCCCTGACCAAGGGAAAGGCCAGAATCGTCATCCTGGCAAAGACAGATCTTGCGGACCCCGCGGCGACAAAGGCGTTTCTCTCCTGGTTTGCTTCCCAGGGCGTCACGCCGATCGCGGTGGATGCCAGGCAGAAGAAGTCCCTCGACAGGATCCGGGATGCGGTAAAGAGCGCGTGCCGGGAGAAGATGGAGCGGGACAGAAAGCGCGGCATTCTAAACCGCCCGGTGCGGGCGATGGTCCTTGGGATCCCGAACGTCGGAAAGAGCACGCTCATCAACTCCATGGCGGGCCGTGCGAGCGCAAAGACCGGGAACAAGCCCGGTGTCACGAAGGGAAAGCAGTGGATCTGTGTCACGTTCCGGCAGGGAAAGGAGGTGCTTTCTGTGGAGCTCCTCGACACCCCCGGAATCCTCTGGCCAAAGTTTGAGGACCGGGAGGTCGGCGTAAGGCTTGCCCTCTGCGGCTCGATCCGGGAGGAGATCCTCGATGAAAAGGAGCTTGCCTGCTCCCTGATTTCGCTTCTTCTTGCCGACTATCCGGAGGCATTCAACAGCCGGTACGGAAAAGAGGGAGAGGACTTCAGAAACATCCTGGAGGAGACCGTGGAGGGGACCGGCCACACCGTGGTGGATCAGAGGGAGGCAGCTCTTCACCGGGTGCTTGCAAAGATTGCGGAGAACCGGAACTTCCTCTCGAAAGGACAGACCTTCGATGAGGGGCGCGCAGCGCACCTTCTCATCGACGAATTTCAGGGCGGAAAGATCGGCCGGATCACCCTGGACCATGTGCCGGAGCGGGACGAGACGAAAACGGAGGCAGAATAAGGCACCATGTCAGAAGAACAGGAAAAGCAGGAATCGAAGAAGTCGACAAAGGACACGATCCTTGGCTACGTGGTCTGGGTGGGGGCTGTAGTGCTTCTTGCCTGGCTTCTCATCACTTTTGTCGCGCAGCGCACCGATGTGAACGGCACCTCCATGGTGCCCACTCTCGAGGACGGCGACCAGCTGATCTGCGACAAGATCTCCTACCGGTTCCGCGACCCGGAGCGCTTTGACATCATCATCTTCCCGTATCAGTACCAGAAGAACACGTACTTCATCAAGCGCGTCATCGGACTCCCCGGGGAGACCGTGCGGATCGACTACGACGGGAACATCTACATCAACGGCGAGATCCTGAATGAGAAGTACGGCCTGGAGAAGATGGCCTACCCCGGCATTGCAGAGCAGGAGATCACCCTCGGCGATGACGAGTACTTCGTCCTTGGCGACAACCGGAACGTGTCCGAGGACTCGAGATACCCGGATGTGGGCCTCATCAAGAGGAAGGATATCATCGGCAGGGCCTGGCTTCGGATCTATCCCTTCTCGAAGTTTGGCCTCATCACCCATGACCTCGGTGCCGACAACCTGGACACTTACAGCGGGCTTTCTGTGGACGAGCCGTCGGGAACGCTCTCCACGGCATCGGACTGAGGGTGCCGGCATGCGCGCCTTTGAAAAGGATGCGCTGCTGGCAAAATTCGGACCGGACTTTTTCCCGGAACTTACGGAAGGAAAAAACATCCTGATCTGCGGCATCGACGAGGCGGGAAGAGGCCCTCTTGCAGGACCCGTTGCGGCGGGGGCCTGCATCCTGCCGGCTGATCACGACATCCTCTACATCAACGACTCCAAGAAGCTCTCAGCCAAAAAGCGGGAGGAGCTCTACGATGTCATCACGAAGGAGGCAATCGCCTGGAACGTTGCCCTTGTGGAACCGGAGGAGATCGACCGCGTGAACATCCTGCAGGCGACCTATGAGGCTATGCGGCAGGCGGTGGCAGGGCTGAAGACAAAGCCCCAGGCGGTCGTCGTCGATGCGGTCACGATCCCGGACCTTGGAATCCCCCAGTGTGGCATCGTAAAGGGGGATGCACTCTGCGCCTCTATCGCTGCGGCGAGCATTCTCGCCAAGGTGACGAGGGACCGTCTCATGGAGGAGTACGACAGGCAGTATCCTGCCTACGGCTTTGCAAAGAACAAGGGCTACGGCACCGCGGCACACGTTGCGGCGCTGAAAGAAATCGGACCGTGCCCGATCCACCGGAGAAGCTTTATCGGCCACTTCGTGGAGGCCTGATCAAAAAGAAAGCAAAAAAGAAGTATGGTCAGCTGCATCCCCGCCGGGGATCGCTGGCCATACTTTTTCTGTTTCGGATCTGCGGTTTTCCTCAGAACTCCGTCTGCTCGAGCTCCTTGGAGACGAGGTCCAGGGCCTCCTTCTGGTTGTACTTGCGGAGGAGCTCGTGGATCTTGCTCGTCGGGGTGGAGAGGTTGTTGATCGAGGCATCATGGTTCATGAACTCGATGATGTCTGCCAGGAACTTGCTCATGTCCGCCACGCAGAACCACTTGCGCTCCGAGAGTTCCGGCGGCTGATAGGTCAGGTTCGTCGTGATGCACATGTCGAAGTCGCCGTCTGCATAGGCCCTGTCAAAGTTGTCGAGGCCGTCGGTGAACAGGCCGAAGGTGGTGCACAGGAACACATGGTTGGCGTGCATGGCCTTGAGCTGGCGCGCGGTGTCGAGGATGGAGCCGCCGGAGGAGATCATGTCGTCCATGACGATGACGTCCTTTCCGTTTAAGTCGCTCCCCAGAAACTCGTGGGCGACGATCGGGTTCTTGCCATTGACGATCTTCGAGTAGTCCCTTCTCTTGTAGAACATGCCCGTGTCCGCGCCGATGACATTGGCAAAGTAGACCGCCCGGTCCAGGGCGCCCTCGTCGGGGCTGATGACGACGAAGTGCTCCTTGTCGAGCACCACGTCCGGGAAGCTCTTTATGATCGCCTTCAGGAACTGGTAGGGCGAGATGTAGTTGTCAAAGTTGGTGAGCGGCGCCACGTTCTGGATGCGGGGATCATGGGCGTCAAAGGTGATGAAGTTTGCAATGCCCAGATCGCACAGCTCCTTGAGCATGATGGCCGCATCGAGGGACTCCCTGCCGGCGCGCTTGTGCTGCCTGCCCTCATAGAGAAAGGGCATGATGACGGAGATGCGGGCTGCCTTGCCGTTGATCGCAGCAATGATGCGCTTTAAGTCCTGGAAGTGGTCATCCGGGGACATGTGGTTGACAAAGCCGCTCATCTCGTAGGTGAGGGAGTAGTTCATCACATCCGTCAGGATGTAGATGTCCCGGCCCCTTGCGGAGTCGTTGACAACGCCCTTGCCCTCGCCGGTGCCAAAGCGCACGCACTGCGTGTGCATGCGGTAGTCTGCGCGGACGTAGTCATAGAAGCCGGGATCCTTTTGGACGAGGTCCTCGCATCCCGACCGGAAATGGACCAGGTAGTCATTGACCCTGCTGCCGAGTTCCTTCGCAGAGGGCATGACGATCAGGGAAAGCGGTGCCACCGGGATCTTCCGGTCCAGCTGCTCGTGAAGTTCTAGTTCTGACATGTTTTCCTATCCGGCCGCCAGGCGGCCTAATGCGTACCGTGATCTACAGAACAAGTGTTATTTTAGCCTGTGGAGCCCCGGCAGGCAAGTCGGCTTTTGGTTTCCGTCGGCATCCGTTTATGCTACAATGGCAAACTGACAGGAGTTTCGCACTCTACAACGAAAAACGAACAGGAAAAAGTTATGTCAAAGAGAAAGAACAAACCCATCGTTGCCATCGTGGGCCGGCCCAACGTCGGCAAGTCCACGCTGTTCAACGCAATTGCAGGGGAGAAGATCTCCATTGTAGAAGACACGCCGGGCGTCACAAGAGACCGGGTCTATGCGGACTGCACCTGGCTGGACCGGGAATTCACGCTGATCGACACGGGCGGCATTGAGCCCGAGTCCTCGGATGTCATCCTCTCCCAGATGCGGGAGCAGGCGGAGATCGCCATTGAGATGGCGGACGTCATCATCTTCCTTGTGGATTTAAAGTCCGGCGTACAGGATGCGGACCAGAAGGTCGCCGACATGCTGCGAAGGAGCAGGAAGCCGATCGTCCTCTGCGTCAACAAGGCAGACAGCCCGCTCCGGGATGAGCCCTATGTCTACGAGTTCTACAACCTCGGCATCGGGGATCCGATTGCGATCTCATCCGTCAACAAGACTGGCATCGGAGATCTCCTCGAGGCCGTTTCCGCCCACTTCCCGGAGGGCTCCCAGGACGAGGAAGAGGACGATGCGGTGCGCGTTGCCATCATCGGAAAGCCCAACGTCGGAAAGAGCTCCATCGTCAACCGCCTGATCGGCGAGAACCGGGTCATCGTCTCGGACATCGCGGGCACGACGCGGGATGCGATTGACACAAGGGTGAAGCATAATGGCAGGGAGTACGTCTTCATCGACACCGCGGGCCTTCGCAGGAAGAACAAGATCTCCGATCAGCTCGAGCGCTTCATGATCATCCGCGCCGTCGCTGCCGTCGAGCGGGCCGACATCGCGGTTCTTGTGATCAACGCAGAGGACGGCGTCACGGAGCAGGACGCCAAGATCGCGGGCATCGCCCACGACCGGGGCAAGGCCATCATCGTTGCCGTGAACAAGTGGGATGCGATCAAAAAGACCGACAAGTCCACAAAGGAGTTCACAGACAAGATCCACCAGGTCCTCTCCTTTATCCCCTATGCGGAGATCATCTTCATCTCCGCCAAGACCGGCCAGCGCATGAACAAGCTCTATGAGGCAGTGGACCTCGTCTCCGCCAATCAGAACATGCGTGTCCAGACGGGCGTCCTGAACGAGATCATCACCGAGGCCGCCGTCATGCAGCAGCCGCCCCAGGACAAGGGAAAGATGCTCAAGATCTACTACGCGACCCAGGCGGGCGTCAAGCCGCCGACCTTCGTGCTGTTTGTGAACTACAAGTACCTGATGCACTTTTCCTATCAGCGCTACATCGAGAACCAGATCCGTGAGACCTTCGGCTTCCGCGGCACTCCCCTAAAGTTCATCATCCGGGAGAGAAGCGACGAGCAGAAGGTGTGAAAATTTGTGACTTGTGGGAGATCAGAGGGAAATGGAAAGGCTTTTGTGTCTTGTGATCGGCTACTTTCTTGGGACGATCAACACGGCGTATCTTCTGGGAAAGGCAAAACACATCGACATCCGCAACTATGGAAGCGGCAATGCCGGCATGACGAATGCCTCGAGGGTCCTCGGCGTCAGGGCCGGGTACCTGGTGCTTTTGGTGGACGGTGTCAAGTGCTGGGTGGCAGTCATGCTCTGTGCGGCGCTCTTTGGAGGCGCCCATCCGGAGCTTCGCTACCTCTACAAGGTCTGGGCGCTTGCGGGCGTGATTCTGGGGCACGACTACCCGTTCTACATGCAGTTCAAGGGCGGCAAGGGCGTTGCCGTGATGGCGGGCTTTGGCTACTCGTTCCACTGGTCCTACATCATCATTGAGAACGTCGCCTTCTTCATCCCCTACCTTGCAACCCACTATGTCTCCCTGGGATCCCTGTGCCTGTATGCAAGCGCCTTTGTGGCGATGATCATCGAGGGACAGCGCGGCGTCTTTGCACCGGCGACGCAGGGCGCCCTGATCGAGATGTACGTCATCCAGGGGATTCTGACGTTCATGGCCTTCTACCGGCACCGCAGCAACATCGGCCGCCTTGTGCACGGCAATGAGCGGAAGACTTATTTATTCCATAAGAAGAAAGACCCGGAGACGAAAAGCTGATATAACAGCACAAGCACGATTATTGGAAAGGATGACAGCATGGCAAAGATCGGCATGATCGGTGCAGGAAGCTGGGGCACCGCACTCACCTATGAACTGACGCAGAAGGGACAGGAGGTCTCCATCTGGTCCATCGACCCAAAGGAAGTCGGGATGATCAACACGGAGCACGAGCAGAAGGTCAAGCTCCCCGGCACCGTGCTGCCGGAGTCGGTCCACGCCTCCACGGACCTCGAGGAGATCATCCAGAACAAGGATCTTCTCGTTCTTGCGGTTCCCTCCCCGTTTACGAGGAGCACGGCAAGATCCATGAAGCCCTTTGTGCGCCACGGGCAGCTCATTGTCTCGGTGGCAAAGGGCATCGAGGAGGACACCCTCTGCACGCTCAGCCAGATCATCAAGCAGGAGATCCCGGAGTGCCAGACGGCGGTTCTTTGCGGCCCCACCCATGCGGAGGAGGTCGGAAAGGGGCTTCCTACCGCGATTGTCGCGGGGGCAAAGGATGAGGAGACGGCAAAGTACGTGCAGGATGTCTTCATGAGCCCGGTGTTCCGCGTCTACACAAGCCCGGATACGCTTGGCATGGAGATCGGCGCTGCCTTAAAGAACGTCGTCGCCCTTGCCGCCGGCATGGCGGACGGCCTCGGATACGGCGACAACACAAAGGCCGCCCTGATCACGAGGGGCATTGCGGAGATCTCGCGCCTTGGCACCGCAGCAGGCGGAAGAGCGGAGACCTTCCAGGGGCTTACGGGAATCGGAGATCTGATTGTGACCTGCGCCTCCATGCACTCGAGAAACCGCAGAGCCGGCATCCTCATCGGCCAGGGAAAGACCGCGGACGAGGCCATGAAAGAGGTCAAACAGGTCGTCGAGGGCGTCTACTCCGCAAAGGCGGCAAAGCAGATGGCGCAGAAGTACGGCGCAGAGACCCCGATCATCGATCAGGTCTGCGCGATCCTCTTTGAGGGGAAGCCCGCAAGAGAGGCGGTGTCCGACCTCATGCTGCGTGACAAAAAGATGGAAAGCCACTCCCAGGACTGGGAGAAATAAGGGAAGGATTGGAGAGAAACAGATGGAACCAGGAATGAAACTGTATGATGAGCTGGTGGCAAGAGGGCTGATTGCCCAGGTCACCGATGAGCCGGAGATCAAAGATCTGATCAACAACGGCAAGGCCACGTTTTACATCGGCTTTGACCCCACGGCGGATTCCCTCCACGTGGGCCACTTCATGGCGCTGCTTCTCATGAAGCGGCTGCAGGAGGCGGGAAACCGCCCGATCGCCCTGGTGGGCGGCGGCACGGCGATGATCGGAGACCCCTCCGGGCGCTCTGACATGCGCAGGATGATGAGCGTCGAGGAGATCGACGCCAACTGCGAGAAGTTCAAGAAGCAGATGAGCCGCTTCATCGACTTCGGTGAGGGAAAGGCCATGATGGTCAACAACGGGGATTGGCTCCGGAACCTGAACTTCATGGAGTTCATGCGCGACATCGGCCCCTGTTTCTCCGTTAACGACATGCTCCGGGCAAGGTGCTATGTGAACCGCCTCGAGAAGGGCCTGTCGTTCCTCGAGTTCTCCTACATGCTGATGCAGAGCTACGACTTCTATCAGCTGTTCCAGAACTACGGCTGCCAGATGCAGTTCGGCGGCGACGACCAGTGGTCGAACATGCTCGGCGGCATCAACCTGATCCGCAAGAAGACCGGGAAGGACGCCTATGCGATGACGATCTCGCTCCTGTTAAAGCACGACGGCACCAAGATGGGCAAGACCTCCGGCGGCGCTGTCTGGCTTGATCCCGACAAGACCAGTCCATACGACTTCTACCAGTACTGGAGAAACGTGGACGATGCGGATGTCTTAAAGTTCCTGCGCATGATGACGTTCCTGCCGCTTGCCCAGATCGACGAGATGGACACCTGGGAGGGCGCGCAGCTCAACGAGGCAAAGAAGATCCTGGCCTTCGAGCTCACCAAGCTCGTGCACGGCGAAGACGAGGCAAAGAAGGCAGAGGCAGGTGCGCAGGCCCTGTTTGGCGGCGTGACGCTCCAGAATGCGGACGTGCCGGAGCTTGTTCTTACCGATGCGGACTTTGAGGAGGACGGCACGATCGGCGTCCGGAACATCTGCGTGAAGGCGGGATTTGAGAAGTCCCTCGGCCAGGCGGGCAAGACCATCGACGGCGGCGGCCTCACCGTGGACGACGAGAAGGTTGCGGACAAGTTCGCGAAGTACACAAAAGAGGACCTGAAGGACGGAAAGCTCTTTAGAAAGGGCAAGAAGAACTTCAAGAAGGTGCTCTACAGAGCATAAGAGA
>ONMH01000021.1:25447-42764 GCA_900318875.1 uncultured Lachnospiraceae bacterium
AAGACGGGAGAAGTAAGCTACGAGATCACAGACAAAAGGACGGGAGAGATCAGAAGAATCGATCCCGTATCCTATGAGGACCCGATGCACCCGGGACAGGCAAAGGCGATGCCGGTATCGGTGACCAAAGGGGAGGACAGGGTGATCCTGGACAACGGGTACAAAAAAGAGGTCCTCGAAAAAGGGGACCTCGATGCCGGAAATCTTGTCGTTCGGAAACTTCCCTTTGTGCCGGTGCTGCCGAAAGAAAAGCCCCGCTCCTGCGTACCCTGCACGGGGTGCGGCAGGTGCAGCTGGTAGTCAGGCGGAACTCCCCACCGCCCGGAGGGCGGTGATGGCGCTCTGGAGGGTGTCCTGCGCCTTCTGGTATTCGGAGGCGGCGGTCTTTAAGAGATCCTCGTCCGGGGGGTCGGAGGAGAAGGCGGAGGTAAAGTCATCCGCTGCCTGATCCATGTCTGTGGAGGCTTCCTGCAGCAGGGCATGGGCGTCAGAAAACTCTTCCGGGGGCTCGATGGCAGCGGCCTCCTCCATGGCGGCCTTAAGATCCCCGACTGCGGAGAGAAAGCCGTCCGTGTCCGCGGCATCCTCTGCATCGAGGGCATCCAGCCTGTCATAGGCGGCAGAGATCTCCTCCAGGGCACTCTCTGTCTTTGCCCGGTAGGCGTTTATGGCCTCTGTGTCCTTTGCGGTCTGCCCGCAGCCTGAAAGGGCCGTGAGGGCAAAGAGCATGGGAAAAATCAAAAAGTGTCTCAGGAATTTCATGCAAGGACTCCGTTTCGTATGCCGCAGAGTATAGCAGAGGGCAGGGGAAAAGTCATCCGCAGGGGCCTCCTTTGCGCGTTGAAGATCGGTTAGCGCCGTGTTAGACTCTCTTTATTGCGGCAAAGAGGGAGAGAAACGGAGGTCCGATGGACGAAAAACAGCTGCTGGAGCAGCTCCCTGCGGAGCAGAAAAAGAGTACAGGGAGCCACTTGCAGCTGACGGTGCTCCTTACGGTGCTGACCGCCCTGATGGCGGTTTCCCTCTGCATCCTTGTGCCGCGGGCAGTCTCCACCCTGGCCGGGCGGACAGGGAACTCGACCAGCTGAAGACCACGCTGGGAGACATTGACGACATGGTACAGAACGCAAACGATATCCTGAAGGAGAACGAGGAGGGGCTGAATAATCCGTCGAGGCCATTGCCTCGATCGACATCGACAGCCTGAGCAGCTCGATCCGGGAGCTGGCGGCGATTCTGTCGCCCCTTGCGAAACTCTTGGGAAACTGACAAAGCGGAAAACAGGAAGGAAGATATGAAGGGAGCAGACGCAATCATCAAGTGTCTAGAGGAAGAGAAGGTGGAGGTGGTCTTCGGCTACCCGGGCGTTGCCATTGCCCCGGTGTTCAACAGCATCCTCTCCTCCGACATCCGGACCGTTCTCGTCCGGCAGGAGCAGAATGCCGGCCACGCAGCCTCCGGGTATGCGAGGATCACGGGAAAGGTTGGCGTTGCCATCGCCACCTCCGGCCCCGGTGCGGAGAACCTGATCACCGGCATTGCCACCGCGTTTGCAGACAGCATACCGATGGTCTGCATCACGGGCCAGGTCGACTCGAGGCTCATGGGCTCTGACGTGTTCCAGGAGGCGGACATCTCCGGCGCCGTGGAGTCCTTTGTGAAGTACAGCTACATCATCCGCAACCCCGAGGACATCCCGCGGATCTTCCGGGAGGCCTTCTACCTCGCCTCCACGGGCAGGAAGGGACCGGTTCTCATCGATATCCCCCAGGACATCCAGAATGCACAGCTGGAGAAGTTCGTCTGGCCAAAGAGCGTCAAGATGCGGACCTATAAGCCCACGACGACGGGACATGCCCTGCAGATCGCAAAGGTCCTGACGGAGCTAACGCGAGGGATGATGTCCGGGCGTTTGCCGAAAAGTATGGGATTCCGGTCGTCTGCACGATGATGGGCCTTGGCGTCATGCCGACGGAGCACCCGCTGTTCTACGGCATGGTGGGCAACAACGGACAGCTCTACGGAAACCGGGCGATGAACGAGGCGGACATGATCATCATGGCCGGCGCACGCGTTGCGGACCGCTCGTTCTCCCAGCCGGATCTTATCCTGAGCGGCAAGGTCCTCGTGCACATCGATGTGGACCCTGCGGAGATCGGAAAAAATGCAGGGCCTACGATCCCCCTGGTCGGGGACCTGAAGTCCGTGTTCGGAAGCTTCCTTGCCCATGAGGATTTGAAGATCGACTGCAGCGACTGGCGGGAGGTCTTAAACGGCTATCGCCTGCAGGGCGAAAAGCGAAGACAGGCAACGGAAAAGCTCGCCCTTGCGCTGAAGACCAGGATGAAGTGGGTGGATCCCAGGGCCTTTGTGCGGGCCATGTCCCTTGCGATGGACGACAACGCGGTCTATGTCGCGGATGTGGGACAGAACCAGCTCTGGAGCTGCGCCAATGCGGTGATCCGAAACGGGCGGTTTATGACCTCCGGCGGCATGGGGACGATGGGCTATGCCCTGCCCGCTGCCATGGGCGTCAAGATCGCACGGCCGGATCTGCAGGTCGTTGCCGTCTGCGGAGACGGCGGCTTCCAGATGACGATGATGGAGCTTGCCACGATGCGCTACTACGGCGTGCAGGCAAAGGTCGTCGTCCTGAAGAACGGGTGGCTGGGCCTTGTGCGGCAGCATCAGCACTTTGCCTATCACGACCGCTTCAGCGTCACGGATCTTGGGGACTGCCCGCACCTGGACATGCTGACGAAGGCCTACGACATGGACTTCATCCACCTGACGGATAACGACAGCATCGATGCGGCGGTAAAACAGTTCCTGGAGGATGAGAACTCCGTGCTGATGGAAGTGGATGTGGACCCGAACGTCCTCGCATAAGGAGGCATGGCAGCATGAAAAAAATCTATTCGGTTCTGGTGGAGAACCGTGCAGGCGTGCTCTGCAAGGTGGCAGGCCTCTTCTGGAGGCGGTGCTTCAACATCGACTCCCTCGCAGTGGGCGAGACGGATGACCCCAGCGTCTCTGAGATGGTGATCGTCTCCAGCGGGGACAAGCGAACGCTGGAGCAGATCGAAAAGCAGCTGAACAAGAAGGTGGATGTGATCCGGGTCCGGACGTTTGACGAGTCCGAGGCGACCGCGCGGGAGCTGATGCTCATCAAGGTGCGGTACAACCGGGAGAACAGAAAGGACATCATCGAGAACTGCCAGATCATGGGCGCCTCGATCGTGGACATGTCCGCCAGCATGATGACGATCCAGATCTGCGACACCCCGGAGCGGGTGCAGATGTTCCTGGACACGTTTAAGACCGTCAGCATCGTGGAGGTGACAAGGACCGGAACCCTCGCCGTCACGAAGTGCAAAGAGGCAGGCGGATGATACAGGCGGATGAAAGGCTCCTGTCCTTCCTTGCCTATGCCGAGGAGCGCGGCGCATCCGACCTGCACCTGTCTGTGGGAACCGTGCCCCACATCCGGGTGCGCAATGAGCTCCTCCCGGTAGAAGGGGCAGCAAAACTCCTCCCGGAGGATACAAGGACCATGGTCTATTCGATCATGGAGGAGAAGGTGCAGGCGGTATTCGAGGAGAACGGCGAGGCGGACTTTGCCTTTGGCATCGAGGGCAGGGGCAGGTACCGCGCAAACGCCTACCGGCAGAGAAATACCTGCTGCTGCGCCCTGCGGCTCATGAGCGGAAAGATCCAGGAACCGAAGGAACTGGGCATCCCGGATGCGGTCATGGAGCTTGCAAAGATGCGCAGCGGCCTGGTCCTGGTCACCGGTCCCACGGGCTGCGGCAAGTCCACAACCCTTGCCGCGATCATCCAGGCAATCAACGAGACGCGGCACTGCCACGTGATCACGCTGGAGGATCCGATCGAGTACCTCTACCGGCATGACAGGGCCATCGTGGACCAGCGGGAGATCGGCGTCGACTCGAAGAGCTTTTCCGGAGCCCTTCGGGCGGCCCTCCGGGAGGACCCGGATGTCCTCCTTGTCGGGGAGATGCGGGATCTTGATACGATCTCCACGGCGATTACCGCAGCGGAGACCGGACACCTCGTGTTCTCCACGCTCCACACGATCAACGCGGCGGGGATCCTGCGGGCCAACAGCGCGATCCGGAACCTGATCCGGACCGGCAGATCCAACATGATCGCCGGCCAGATGGCACAGGGCCAGCGGGAGGGCATGAACACGCTCGACCAGGCGCTTGCGGGAGCCTTTCGCGAGGGCAGGATCACGGCGGAGTCGGCGCTTTTGTTTGCAGATGATCAGGATGCGATGAAGCGGAATCTTAGCCTTTCGTAAGAGAGGAAAGAAAAAGACAGGGAAGAACATTTCGGCCCTTTATATCTTGAAAATATGAAACCGGCTTATGATACGGCAGAAAAAGGGCAGGGGTTTTGCAAGGAAATCGGTATAAAGGAAAGCTTGTATGGAGACCAAAAAGAAGGTTTTTCAACTCCTTGTGGACAACACCTCCGGTGTGCTCTCCCGCATTGCGGGACTGTTCTCGAGGCGCGGCTACAACATCGAGTCCATCACAGCCGGTGTGACCGCAGATCCCAGGTTTACGAGGATCACGATTGTGACCAGCGGCGATGACGACATCCTCGAGCAGATCGAGAAGCAGGTCCGGAAACTCCAGGACGTGCGGCATGTGCGGGAATTGAAGCCAGGCGAGTCCGTGTACCGGGAGCTTGCCATGATCAAGGTGCGGTGCGATGCGAGCCAGCGGCAGGACATCATCTCGGTCGCCAACATCTTCCGCGGCAAGATCATTGACGTCAGCCCCGAGTCCATCATGATTGAGATCACGGGCGGACAGGACAAGATCGACGCGATCCTGCGGCTCCTCTCCGGGTATGAGATCCTGGAGCTGGCAAGAACCGGCATCGCGGGACTCGGACGCGGCACGGATCACATCGTGACGCTCGAGTAATAATCAGATTGCCATAGCAGTGAGAAGGGAAGGAACGCTTCCACTGCTTTGCAAATATTTTCATGGAGGAAATTTATCATGGCAGAAGCAAGAATTTTCTATCAGGAAGACTGCAACATGTCCCTTCTCGAGGGCAAGAAGATCTGCGTCATCGGCTACGGCAGCCAGGGACACGCTCATGCGCTCAACCTCAAGGATTCCGGAATGGATGTCGTTGTCGGTCTGTATGAGGGCTCCAAGTCCAAGGCAAAGGCTGAGGCCCAGGGCCTGACCGTCCTGCCCACCGCAGAGGCAGTGAAGCGGTCCGATATCATCATGATCCTCATCAACGATGAGCTCCAGGCTGATATGTACAAGAAGGATGTCGAGCTGAACTTAAAGCCCGGCGACATGCTGATGTTTGCACACGGCTTCAACATCAACTACAAGCTGATCGTCCCTCCGAAGGATGTCGATGTCACCATGATCGCACCCAAGGCTCCCGGACACACCGTCCGCTCCGAGTATCAGGCTGGCAAGGGAACTCCGATGCTGGTCGCTGTGGAGCAGGATGCAACCGGCAAGGCACTGGATCTGGCACTCGCTTATGGCGCAGCCATCGGCGGATCCAGAGCTGGTATCCTGGAGACCACCTTCAAGACGGAGACCGAGACCGACCTGTTCGGTGAGCAGGCAGTCCTCTGCGGCGGTGTCTGCGCCCTGATGCAGACCGGCTTCGAGGTTCTCTGCGAGGCAGGCTACGATCCGAGAAACGCATACTTTGAGTGCATCCACGAGATGAAACTCATCGTCGACCTGATCTATCAGTCCGGCTTTGCAGGAATGAGATATTCCATCTCCAACACCGCTGAGTACGGCGACTATGTGACCGGACCCAAGATCGTCACCCCTGAGGTGAAGCAGGCCATGAAGAAGGTTCTCTCCGATATTCAGGACGGCACCTTCGCATCCGAGTTCATCCAGGATATGAAGAACGGCCAGATCCACTTCCAGGCAATGCGCAAGAAGGCTGCTGCTCATCCGTCCGAGAAGGTCGGCGCTGAGATCAGAAAGCTGTACAGCTGGAACAACGAGTCCGACAAGCTGATCAACAACTAATTTCTCAAAGCGTAAATTTCCGCCAAAACGGGTATTGTCTATGCCGGAATGTCAGAGGTTTCTGATTCCGGACTGTCATTACCGGTTTTGGGCGGATTTAAGCAAGGAGCAAAATTTCCCTTTGGGGGAATTGTAAGGCGGGGAACAGGGGACATCTCCCCTGCTCCCCGTTTTTTGAAAGGATGGAGGATTACTGCCATGGGAATGACGATGACACAGAAGATCCTGGCGGCGGGAGCGGGACTTCCCAGTGTGGAAGCCGGTCAGCTCATCGAGGCAAAGCTGGATCTCGTGCTCGGAAATGACATCACGGCACCGGTTGCCATCAAGGAGATGGACCGGTTTAAGAAGCAGGGCGTGTTTGATAAGGACAAGATTGCCCTCGTGCCGGATCACTTCGTGCCCGCAAAGGACATCAAGTCCGCGGAGAACTGCAAGTGCGTCCGCGAATTTGCGCGCCGCAACAGGATCACAAACTACTTTGAGGTCGGGCAGATGGGCATTGAGCATGCGCTCCTGCCGGAGTCCGGTCTTGTCTCCCCCGGCGATGTCATCATCGGTGCGGACTCCCACACCTGCACCTACGGCGCCCTGGGTGCCTTCTCCACGGGCGTCGGCTCCACGGACATGGCTGCCGGCATGGCAACCGGGAAGGCCTGGTTCAAGGTTCCGCAGGCAGTCCGCTTCAACCTGACGGGAGAGCTTGGCAAGTGGGTCTCCGGCAAGGACGTGATCCTGCACATCATCGGCATGATCGGCGTCGACGGCGCCCTGTACCAGTCGATGGAGTTCACAGGCCCCGGTGTTGCCTCCCTCTCCATGGATGACCGCTTCACCATCTCCAACATGGCCATCGAGGCGGGCGGAAAGAACGGCATCTTCCCGGTGGACGAGAAGACCATCGAGTACGAGAAAGCCCACGGCGCAGAGCCAGGGACGATCTTCACGGCAGATGAGGATGCGGAGTACGCGGCAACCTACGACATTGATCTTGCTGAGATTAAGCCCACGGTCTCCTTCCCGCACCTTCCGGAGAATGCAAAGACCTTCGATGAGATCCCGGAGATCCCGATCGATCAGGTCGTCATCGGCTCCTGCACGAACGGGAGAATCTCGGATCTCCGCATCGCTGCCAGGATCCTGGAGGGCCGCCACATCGCAGAGGGCATCCGCTGCATCGTGATCCCGGCAACCCAGAGGATCTATCTGAAGGCTCTGGAGGAGGGACTTCTCAAGACCTTCCTCGAGGCGGGTGCAGTGGTTTCCACGCCGACCTGCGGGCCGTGTCTTGGGGGCTACATGGGAATCCTGGCAGCCGGCGAGAGATGCGTCTCCACGACGAACCGGAACTTTGTCGGCCGCATGGGCGATGTCACCAGTGAGATCTATCTTGCCAGCCCTGCCACGGCAGCAGCCAGCGCCATTGCGGGCAAGATCGCGGATCCTTCCGCGTACTGAGGAGGTCACGAATGAAAGAAGCAAGAGGAACGGTATTCAAGTACGGCGACAACGTCGACACAGACGTGATCATCCCCGCAAGGTATCTTGCCACCTCCGAGCCCTCGGAGCTGGCAAAGCACTGCATGGAGGACATCGACAAGTCATTCATCAAAAAGGTAAAGCCGGGTGACATCATCGTCGCGAGCAAAAACTTCGGCTGCGGCTCTTCGAGAGAGCATGCGCCGATCGCCATCAAGGCAGCGGGGGTGTCTGTCGTCATTGCGGAGACCTTTGCGCGGATTTTCTACCGCAACGCCATCGACATCGGCCTGCCGATCGTGGAGTGCAAAGAGGCAGCAGAGGAGATCCAGGCGGGCGATACCGTCTCTGTCAACTTTGACACCGGCATCATCACCGACGAGACCACAGGAAAGACCTACAAGGGCCAGAGCTTCCCGCCATTCATGCAGCAGCTGATCGATGCGGGCGGCCTGATCCCCTACATCAACAGCAGGGAGTGATGCAGTATGGAAGGCGAAGAGAAGAACACAGAGGCAGCGGAAGGCAGGGAAAACCGAGTGGAAGAGAATCAGAAAAAGCCCACCCTTCCCGCAGAGGAGAAGAAAAAGCTCGTAAAGTCGATGCTGCTTGTGTTTCTTGCGGCAGCAGGCGTCGGCATCCTGCTGGCACTCGTTACTTTCTTTGCGATCAAGAGGCACATGTAAAACAACCTGCCACAGGCAAATCTGGAGGAACCGGGAGACCGGTTCCTCTTATTTTTATATAATCAATAAAATACATAAAGAGATATAGAAATATATAGTAAATATATTTTTATCAAATTGTACATTTGGATGTACAACGCCCAAAATGGGGGTATGTTACACTGTTTGCATGAAGGCAGACACGGGAACAGCGTCTGGGGAGGAATGCCGTGGATCATCGATGGGAGGTTATCGCAGCAAAGAGCAATTCGCAGGACAGCGGTATGGGATTGTCCTTTGCCACGCATGCGATGGACACCGCGGGAATGATGACGCTGCTGTATCACCAATGGCTTTCGGAATCGGTGCGGGCCTTTCTGGCAGATCAGCTTTTTCCCGATGGGAGCACGGACGTAAAGGAGGAGACGGGACAATGGCTTCAGCTGCTTGCCCTGCTGCATGACATTGGAAAGGTCACACCTGCATTTCAGAATAAGATTGCTCCTTCTCTGAACCGGCACGCAGAACGGCTTCAGGAAGCAGGACTGGAGATAACATGTGCAGATGCAATAGGATTCCGGCACAGCCTTGCGGGGTTTGCCATCCTGATGGAAGAAGCCTTTCCTCCAGAGTTTGGAGAGATTGTCGGTGTGCATCATGGTGCCGCTTTTACACGTCTTGAGGCGGAGGATGATTACGCACAACACAGACGAAACTATAACGGGCAGGGAAACACACAGGGATCAGTTTGGCAAAAGCTGAGGCAGGAGTGGATTGATTTTGCACTGTCCAAGACAGGTTGGAAGAGTAGGAACCTTCCTGTACCAAATGTCAGGGTCCAGATGATTTCTGCTGGACTGCTGATTGTGGCGGACTGGCTTGCGAGCAATACGGACTACTTTCCGAATCTTCCTTTTCCGGCACCGATCAACTGGGAAGATTCGGAGGAGCGTGCAGGGAATGCCTGGAAGAAGCTTGGCCTTCCTCCATGCTGGGAGGCGGAGGGACTTTCCGGTGATGCCGCATTTGAAAAACGGTTTGGCTTCCCACCAAACGCGACACAGCATGCGGTTGACGAGATCATCCGGGAGCATTCGGAGAAGGGAATCTACATCATTGAGGCTCCCATGGGAAGCGGGAAGACGGAAGCGGCACTTTCAGCAGCGGAGATTCTCTCTTCTGCGTTTGGCTGCGGTGGGATCTACTTCGGTCTTCCGACACAGGCGACTGCAAACGGTCTCTTTGGAAGATTTCTGGACTGGGGAAGAACACAGTCGCAGACCACACAGCTCTCTATCCGGCTCGCTCACGGCATGGCGGCTCTGAATGAAGACTATGCAGAGTTGTTTCACGGAAAAGCGGACTGCGAGGCAGATGAGAACAGAGACTCCCTTGTGGTTCATCCTTGGCTTGAGGGAAGGAGGCAGATGCTCTTGTCTGATTTTGTTGTCGGGACAGTGGACCAGTTCCTGATGGCCTCTCTCAAACAGCGATATGTGATGCTTCGGCATCTGGGATTGTCCGGAAAAGTGGTGATCCTGGATGAGTGCCACGCATACGATGCCTATATGTCCGTTTATCTCGACAACACCCTGACCTGGCTGGGAGCATACGGCGCTCCTGTGATTCTGCTCTCTGCAACACTCCCAAGGGGACGTAGGCTGGAACTGGTGCAGGCGTACCTGGGGAGACGGAAGGTAGAGAAAAGTTCAACTGCCGATTCGGAAGCCTATCCGGTGATGACTTATCTCAACGGAAACCAGATTCTCACACGGGCACTGGATTCGAACCCCTTGAGAAAGAAGCTGCAGGTGCGGCGGCTGGCAGAGGAGGATCTCGTCCGGGATCTGCAGGCCAGAATGGCCGGTGGCGGCTGCTGTGCTGTGATTGTCAATACCGTCGCACTTGCACAGACACTTGCCAGGAAGCTACAGCAGGAACTGCCGGAATTTCGGATTCTATGCTTTCACAGCCGTTTCACGGCAGAGGATCGGGCGGCCAGAGAGCAGGAACTGTTGAAACTGGTGGGAAAGGCGTCCACAAAAGAGCAGAGAGACAGGCTTATTGTTGTGGGAACACAGGTCCTGGAACAGTCGCTTGACCTTGACTTTGACTACATGATCACACAGCTGTGCCCGATGGATCTGCTGCTTCAGCGAGCGGGACGTCTCCACCGTCACCAAAGAAGCCGTCCTGCGGGTCTGGAGGAAGCAGTTCTCTCCGTACTTTCGGAAGATGAGGGTACTGAATGGGTATACAGCAGTTGGATTCTGTATCGGACAAAACAGTTTCTCCCGGAGAGGATGAAAATTCCAAGTGATGTGCCGGTCCTGGTGAACAGGGTCTATGAGGAGCCTGAGGAAGAAAGCCTGACGCCGGAGGAGATCTCTCTCCATAGGGAATATCTTCAGCAGCTGGAAACGGAGAGAACCCGGGCAAGGGAATACTGCATGGATGCCTCTCGGATTTACTCTAGGCGCATGCGGCTTTTGTCGGATCTTCTGACAGATTCCGCAGATCGCGATGAAGAGCAGGCAATGGCAAAGGTCAGGGATACAGAGGATACGCTTGGGGTTCTGCTTCAGCGAAGGGTAGGAAATTTCTGCTATCTGTTTTCTGATCACGCTTGCAGCAGGGCGTATGACCCCAATGCGAATCTTTCTAAGGAAATGGCACTTGCACTTGCAAGGGAGAGCCTGAAACTGCCGGTGTACTTCAGTCGTGGCGCCAATTATGAAAAAACAACGGACGAGCTCAAAACGCTGCCCGATCTTTGGCAGGGCTGGAACTGCCTCTCTGGAGCAAAGCTGCTGGTACTGGATGCGCAGGGACGAGGAATCCTTCTGCATAAAAAACTGCAATATACAAAGGAGTATGGGTTGTCAGAAGATAAGGAGGTGATGGGGTGAAACAGGAGTTTAGTCTGCTCGAGGAGCCGTGGATCTGCGTGAGGCTCCCTGACTGCAGCGTCAGGCAGGTCAGTATCCGGGAGGCGCTGCTGCATGCGCAGGATTTTGCCGGTCTGGCCGGGGAAATCAGGACACAGGATTTTGCGGTGTTCCGGATGCTTCTTGCCATTGTGTATACGGTCTTTACCCGGTATGACACAGATGGACAGGAGATACATTCTGAAGACATCACGGAAGATGACATGCTGGATCTCTGGGAGAAGGTTTATACGTCAGGTAAATTTCCGGCTGCCCCGTTTGATGCGTATTTTGCCAGATGGCGGGAGCGGTTCTGGCTGTTTGATGAAGCCCATCCCTTTTATCAGTGCACAACAGTTGCCGACCGGAACATGATGTCTACCGGAAAGATGATTGGGAGCCTGTTTGAGAGCGCAAATAAGGAGAGGCTGTTTAGTGGAAGAAGAGAGGAAGGGAGGCTGCTGGATTTTGCGGAGGCAGCAAGGTGGCTGCTCCATCTGAACTGCTTTGATGACATTGCGGCAAAGCACCCAACGCCCAAAAGAACCTATGTTGGTCCCTTCAGTCTGATCGCACTCGAGGGGAAAAACTTCTTTGAAACGATGATGCTGAACTTTGTGGCGGTAAGTGATCATCAGACCTATCTCAGCAGACCTGTCTGGGAGCAGGACAACAATGTGATGGAGTACAATCGTAGGATTCCCATGCCTATGGACCAGGCAGAACTTCTGACCATTCCTTCGCGCCGCATCCTGCTTCACAGGTCGGACGATGGAAACAAAGTAGACGGGTATATGCTCAGCGGTGGGGATTACATCGAGGAGAAGGACGTCTATGCGGAGCAGGAGACGTGCTGGATTGGAAGACAGGAGAAAAAGAAAGGTCCATACAGTTTCAGACCCATGGAGATCCGGCAGGAGGACACCGTCAAAAAGGCCTGGCAGGAATTTGGCGTGATTGCGGTGGCAGATAACCAAGATGAAGCCGACCATGGGAAACGGGCTCCCGGGGTAATTCGGTGGATGAAGTTTTTGCTGGAACACCGCATGATTGAACGCGATCAGATGGTACAGATCTCGATGGCGGCTATGGTCTACAATGCAAAGCAGACAACATGTTACCCGGTGATGGATCATGTTTCAGATGGGCTAACATTTCATTCTCAGCTGATTATGGATGCGGGATATTTCTGGAGAAAGAATGTATGCGAAGTGATTAATGAGTGTGATCAGGCAGCAGGTGCAGTGGGAAACCTGTATAAGAAAGTGCAGTATGCTGCGGGGAGATGGGACAAAGATGACAAGGTCACCCTCTCTGGAGAAGCGGATATCAAGGTGCGATTTTATGCTGAGATTGACCGGATATTCCGGGAGTGGCTCAGGAACCTGGACGTCGACAAAGGTGAAGAGTATCAGGATGATCTGAAAAAGCAGCTGCGGGGAAAAGCAATACAGCTTGGCATGGAATGCCTGGGGCAGGCTGGCATCACAGCAATTTTTGGAGCAGGCGCCTCCTCGGCAAAGGCCATGAACGAATATTGCGGCAGGATCAATCAGCTTTTTGGCAAAAAGGATAAAAAGAATGAAGGAAAAAGCGGGAAAAGTCTTCCTGTATACGAAGTGGAAACTGGAAAGAATGGATAACTTGCGGGATACCGGTCCGGGACGGGCGCAGCTTGCACAGTTGCGGCATGGACTGGGAAAGGCACCCGGGGAGCTCCCGGAGCTGTGGGGCATACTTTTTCAGGAGATACCGGATGAGCTGTGCGGCAAGAGTAGGGCATCTGATGCTGAATGGGCAATCTATACCGCACTGACGCTGTATGCATTCCATCAGCAGGGCAACAGCGCCTCCGTTCTGGGAGATTCCATTACGATCGGGCATGCAGCAGCAGGTCTTGTGAGAAAGGAAGATGATGTCGATCGCATCAGAAAGCGCCTGAACAGTATTGTGGGTGCACAGACCAGTGAAGAGATGGCTTATCAGCTTCGCGGTTTGATACAGTTGATTCGGAGTGCAGATTCCCTCATCCGCATCGATTATGCGGGATTGGCAAGGGAACTCTATCTTTTGCATTTCCCGGAGAGGGCTAAAGATATTAAGCTTGGATGGGGAAGAGATTTTTACAGTGTGATCAACCAAAAGCTAGGTAAGTCCAAAGAGGACAAGGAGGAGAAGTAATGTATGCCAAGAGAACATATGTAGATTTTCATGTGATTCAGACTGTACCGCCGAGCTGCATCAACCGTGATGATACAGGGCGGCCGAAGACTGCTGTATACGGTGGAGCCCTGCGCGCAAGGGTTTCCAGCCAGGCATGGAAGCATGCAATGCGGGAGATGTTTGCGGAAATCTATCGGGAGAACAGCAGCTATCGCACAAAGTATGTGGCCAATCTTGTGGCGGATGAGATGTGCAGAATCGATCCCGCGCAGGATCCAAAGGAGGCATTGAACAAGGCAAAAGATATCCTGACTGCTGTTGGCGTATTAAAGGGAAAAGAGAAGAAGGGCAACACCAAAAAGACAGAGGATGCAGAGGACAGTACCGACAAGAAGGAAGCCAACAAGACACTGTTCTTTATCAGCACGGCACAGGCACACGCACTGGCAGAGGCAATTTTGAATTTCGGAGGTATGGGCACAAAGGACAAGCTCAGTAAGAAGGAAGAAGATCGTTTTCAGGATGTACTCAATCAGGAGCCGTCGGTTGATATTGCCCTCTTTGGGCGGATGGTTGCAAACAACACCGCTCTGAATGTGGATGCGGCAGCGCAGGTAGCACATGCCATTTCCACACACGCAATTCAGAACGAATATGATTACTTTACTGCGGTAGATGACTATAAGCCGGATGACACAGCGGGTGCGGGATTTCTTGGAACACAGGAATACAATGCATCAACACTGTACCGTTACGCCACAGTGAACCTTCAGGATCTTGCCAGAATGATCGGCAAAGAGAATGCAGTGGAAGCCGTAAAGGCATTTGCCCGTGCGTTTATCTGCTCAATGCCCACCGGGAAGAAGAATTCCTATGCAAACCGTACGCTGCCGGATTTTGTGTACGTTACGATTCGCAATGATCAGCCGGTGAATTTCTGCGGAGCATTTGAAAAGCCGGTCTACTCCGAGGTCGGCGGTTATGTGGAAAAGTCGGAGCAGAAGCTGATGGCTTATGCACAGAAGGTATACGAAAATTTCTGTGATGCACCGGAGGCAGGTTTTGCTATTGGAGATTTTGCCCTGCCTGAGGATATGGGAGTCGAAAAGGTAAACCTGAAGGAACTGCTGAACAGGCTTGGAGACATGGCAGAAAACGAGGTGGAGTGATGAGTACATTGCTTCTTCGGCTTGCAGCACCCATGCAGGCCTGGGGAGTGGACTCTGACTTTGAGACACGTCGCACACTTCCCTATCCGACAAAGAGCGGAGTGATCGGCATGCTTGCAGCAGCCCTGGGACGGGGCAGGCAGGATTCTCTGGAAGATCTCAATCAGCTGAGGTTCGGGGTACGCATTGATCAGGAAGGAGAATTGCTTCGTGATTTCCATACGGCCAGACCGGAAGGAAAGTCGGACAATGCTTCCTACACGACCGTGCGGTATTACCTCTGCGATGCCATCTTTTTGGTTGGACTCGAGAGCGAGAACAAGGCATTTTTGGAGCAGCTGGAGTATTGCCTATGCCATCCTGTTTACCCGTTATTTCTTGGAAGACGGTCCTGTCCAATTACGCTTCCTCTTGTACTGGGAATTCGGGAAAAAGATCTCCTTACAACACTCACGGGAGAGGAGTGGATGGTCCAGGACGACTATGCCAGAAAGAAAGCTGGCAAAGCCGGGACAGCTGCACTGCGGATACTCCTTGATGGGAACGGGGAAACCTCAAGCGCTTCTGTGCTAAGGGATGTCCCGTTATCCTTTAGTGCAAAGAACCGAAGGTTCACGTACCGGAAAGTCAGGGAATGCTATACCGAAGTAAATATCGGAAGCAAAGGGGATATTCCGGTTCAGACAGAACACGATCCAATGGCCGGGCTGTAGAAAGGGGTCTATATGTACTATTTGTCAAGAGTGCCGCTTGATGCCTGCAATCGAAATACCATGAAGGCACTGGCAAATCCGGGCAGGTTTCACGGTGCGGTGGAGAGTTCATTTCCCGGAGAGCGAAAACGCAGGCTCTGGCGGATCGATCGGTTGAACGGGAAAATCTATCTGCTGATCTTAAGTGAAGACCAGCCCAGGCTCACAGGAATGGAACAGCAGTTTTCAGCAGCGGGGGAGAAGGGCGTTACCAAATCCTATGATGCCTTTCTCTCCGGCATTCACGCCGGGGAGGAATTCCGCTTCCGCCTCGCGGCAAATCCCTCAAAGGCCATAGCCCTGGAACAGAAAAGAGGCAAGATTGTTGCCAATATCACACCAACCTATCAGAAACAGTGGCTTCTCAATCGGTCGAAGGCTCATGGCTTTTCCGTGAAGGAAGAGACCTTCGACATTACCGAGAGCAGATGGGTGCAGTTTCACAAGACGGATCCTCAGGCGGGAAAATCCAGATATGTCAGATTCCTGATGACAGTATATGAAGGACTTCTTCAGGTGACCGACGAGGAAAATTTCCGGAAGATATTGGTAGAGGGATTGGGAAGAGAAAAGGCTTTTGGCTGTGGACTGCTCACGGTGATGAGAATCGGGTGACTGTGATGGAGCTGACGGGTATGACTGTTATGAAGTGACCGTTGTCAAGGAATAGCCACAAGAAATTTTGTTTTTCCCCAACTGGTCACATTTGTACTTCTCTGACAGCATCTGGAAAGAGCTTGGTAGTTGTGACCATGACGAGATGTCCGGCAAAAATCAGGGGAGATCTCACGAAGTGGTTATTGGAAATCGACACTGGCGTATATGTTGGCTCAGTATCTGCAAGGGTGCGGGATGATCTCTGGGAGAGGATTACAGATACGATCGGTTCTGGACATGCAACCATGGCATTCAGCACAAATGGCGAGCAAAAATATGATTTCTATGTCTGGAACCCTGAGTGGGAACCAGTTGACTTTGATGGAATCAAGCTGATCCGCAGAAAGCTGTCAACCCGGCATGAGGTTCGATCACCGGTAGCAAGAACATCAGGCAGTAAGCCGTCAGAAAGGGTTGAACAAGTCGGAAGATGAGATTGTAGAAATCGCTGCACTCAGAGTCAGAAATGGAGTGGAAGAGAAATCCTTTCAACGGCTTATACAAATCTCAAGATCTCTGCCTCCGGTGGCAAAAGAGCTTACGCATCTTTCAGATGAGGATCTTAAGGAGAGAGGTGTAAATCTTGAACACGCGCTGTGCGAGTTCAAAATCTTTGTCGGAAACGATTTGCTTGTCGGTTATAACATCCAATTTGATCTTGACTTTCTGAACGAAGAAGCGATGCGATGTGGATTTGCTCGTATTGAAAACCCCACAACAGATGCCATGGCACTTGCCAGAAAGAAGCTGAAGCGCGCAGATCCGGAGTAAGCCTTTCCAGGGTAGCAGATGATCTCAATATCCATTATGATATTCGGCATAGGGCTGCTCCAGACTGCTCTCTGACTTACAAGGTATTTGAGAAGTTAAAGAAAATGGGACGGGACGAGTTTACGGATCCTTGATTTTGCTGGGATTTTTTAGTGTGTTCCCCGCGTATGTGGGGGTGATCCGTACTGCCAGTTCAAGGCTACCGTCATGCTAGGTGTTCCCCGCGTATGCGGGGGTGATCCGTGAAATCCGGCACTCCCTTTCCGCCTCCCTTTGTGTTCCCCGCTTATGCGGGGGTGATCCCTGGTGCCGGGAAATGCTTCAATCGCGACCAAAGTGTTCCCCGCGTATGCGGGGGTGATCCCAGTAAGGTGTGGGATGCCATCTGTGAGCACTAGTGTTCCCCGCGTATGCGAGGGTGATCCGGCGGCTGTACAAGCTATCTATTACTGGGCTTGGTGTCCCCGCGTATGCGGGGGTGATCCTAGCCATCGCGGGTACCTGTGCCGCACGTATCTGTGTTCCCCGCGTATGCGGGGGTGATCCCTGGCGCATGACAGACCTGTCGGAGGCATGGGAGTGTTCCCCGCGTATGCGGGGGAGTTTTGATTTCACTTTTCCCTTCCTGACCGATCTGGTAGAATACTTTTATGCGCGGAAAAATTCCCGCACGAGGAG
>ONMH01000080.1 GCA_900318875.1 uncultured Lachnospiraceae bacterium
GGAGGACTGATCATTCCCAAGCGGAGCAAAGACAAATCGAAACTGCCGTAAGAAGAAGTTGAGAAAGCGGTGTGACAGGATGCCTGCCACACCGCTTTTATATGCTGAAAGTTTCATCTTTCGCATTGCTGCGTATCATCTCCAATGCGCTTACCATCCGGAACGGTATGGAAAATCTGGGATCCAGCTCATCAGTGCCATCGTGCAAGTGACCGCGTTCTATGCGGCATCCGCGCGGAAAATACCCTTGGGCTTTCCCGCGAATCGGGGCCCGGGGGCAGCACCCGGGCTGGTTGGAAAGCGACGGATCGACATTCCTTTCAAACCTCCTCCTTCTCTCGGCCTTTGTCTCTTCCGACCTTTTTGATTTTCCCCTCGGGTGCTTTTCTGCGTGCCCCTCTCCTGCCACTTACCCTGCTACTCTCTCACAGTACAGGTTCGGGCGAAATGGCCTCTGAGAAGAAAAAACGTCCCTTGGATTGCTCCAAGGGACGTTCCAGCGGCTGACGGGAATCGAACCCGCCTCCCAACCTTGGGAAGGTCGTATTCTACCAATGAACTACTTTTATATCTTTCACCGATGTGCCATGGGCAGCAGACAGAAGGCGGCCAGTTTCCTCCATCAGGCAGGGCGGTTTGGGAGATTCGAAATGTCGGCTGCACTCCCCTCCCCGGACCTGTTCAACAGCAATATCGTCAGGGGATTCGGCACAGCAGAGCCGCTTCGTGGCTCTTATTCCCGGATCAACCTCAGAAGGAAATGGGCAGGTGTTTTTTTGCAGACTGCGGACCTCTGAGAGAGGTCCGCGGTTTTCACGATTTGTCATCGCCAAGTGTAATCTCAAAAATGTAGAATTCTGCAGATTTCCCGGCCAGGATCTGTGCGATTCCCATCTCTGTCGCGGCTGCCATCCGCCGATTCTCCTTTCTGCCGTAAATTTCCGCCAAAACGGGTATTGTCCACGTCAGAATATCAGAGAACAAAACAGTGACAGTGTTTTGTGTACATAAAACCCGCAATCCGGAAATTGCCGATCGGCAAATATCAAATCGTGATTTTTTCTGAAAAATGTTGTGTTTCCTGATGCACAGACAGATCAGTTCCTGATTCCGGACTGTCCTTGCCAGTTTTGAGTGGATTTAAGCTGCTTTCCGCGCAAAAAGAGCCAGAAGCTCCTAAAAATCAGGGCTTTCTGGCTCTTTGCCTTCTGAAACTGTCAAATATGGAGGTCCTTCAGATGGAGTTCTCCTCTCTGCTCAGAGGAGATTCTCCTCCTTTAGAGCCTTCTCAATCGCCTCCACCATGTCCTCAAGGACCGTGTTCTTCTCCTCGATCACGATGTCCGCGTACTTCTCGTAGAGGGGCGTGCGCTCATTGTAGAGGTCCTCCAGCGTCATGCCGTCCCGCAGGGCAACGCCCCGCTCCTTCATGTTGTGAAGGCGAAGCTCCAGCATGTCCAGCGGGACCTGCAGATACAGGATCGTCGCGATCTCCTGAAAGTGCCGCATCGCCTTCTCCCCGTAGATCACAGAGCCCCCGGGAGCCAATACCGTATGGCTGCAGGTGATGTCCGCGTTGATCTCTTCCTCAAGCTTTAAGAACCCGTCGATCCCGCGCTCCTCCATGAGCTCCTCGAGCCGCTTTCCGGTCCTGTTCTGAATCACGAGGTCCGTGTCGACAAAGTCATAGCCAAGGGCCTTGGCGAGGATGACGCCGACGGTGGACTTGCCAGAGGCCGGCATGCCGATGAGAACGAGGTTGGTCTTTTTGCTGTCCATCAGTCTGTCCTTTCTGCCGTGTGCTCCTGGTCCTGCTCCCGCCTTCTCCGAAAGAACTCCCGTCCTGCCGCCACATCCGCCTGGATGCGCAGCTGCAATTTCTGAAAGTCTGCAAACTTCATCTCCGGCCGCTCGAACGTGAGGAGCTCCACCCGGATCTCCTCCCCGTAGAGGTCACCCGCAAAGTCGTAGACGAAGGTCTCCACAGAGACCTTCTTTGTCTTCTCCCTCACCGTCGGCTTTTTCCCGACGTCCGTCATTCCCTGGTAAGTCCTCTGTGTCCCGTCCTTCCGGAACACCATGACCAGAGAGTAGTAGACGCCAAAGGGCGGCAGGATCTTTTCCCTGGGGGGATAGAGGTTCAGTGTCGGGAACCCGATCGTCCTGCCCTTGGCATTTCCGTGGGAGACAACACCGGAAAAGAAATAGGGTGTTCCAAGGCAGGCCGCGGCATCCTCCATCCTGCCCGCCTCGATGTAGCTTCGAATCAGCGTGGAAGAGATGTCCTGGTCCCCGAAGCGGTCCTTCTGCACAAGTCTTGTCTCATACCCGTACGCATCCTTCATGGCATTAAGGAGGGCAAAGTTTCCCGCGCCCCGGTCCCCGAAGGAGAGATCTACTCCACGAGGTAGTCCACCCCGAGGTCCTCAAGGATCTTTCTCTTCTCCTCCCTCGTCGTGAGCTGCGGGACCGGCTCCTTTTTGAAATACGCCTCTGGGGCGGGGTCAAAGGTAAAGACCGCGGCGCAAAGGCCGCTCTTTTTCTCCTCCAGGACTTCCTTTAAGAGGCTCCGGTGTCCCCGGTGGACCCCGTCAAACTTTCCGATTGCGGCAGCGGTATCCTGCGGGAGCTGAAATTGTCTGACATCTGAAAAGATCTGCACGGCGGTGCATGTCCTTCTTTCTTCGTGCTGTTGTTTCCGGTGCTGCTACTGCGGCCTGTGGTCTCCTGCGACCCGGTGGAACATCTTCTCACACACCATCCGATCCCTCTGCTTTGAGAACGTGTAGATCCCGTAGAAGGTCCCGTCATGGCTGTAGACGCGGATGGGCGTCCCGGCGCGCTTCATGAGAACCCTCGGGTCATCGCTTTTCTTCGCATCGATGTTTGCAAAGGATAGGGGATTGCCGTTGTTGAGATAGGGAAAGGCCTCCTCTGATACGATGACCTTCGGAGCGTCTGCAAAGAATGAGTCAATCGGAAGGACGTGGTTCTTGATCTTCTCCGGGGCGTTGTCCGCAAGATCCTGGAGCTGTCCCAGAGTGATCGCATCCTCCAGCTTAAACTGACCGACTCTCGTCCGCAGGAGGTGCTCCATGGCGCCTCCCACGCCGAGGGCATTGCCCATGTCCTCGCAGAGGGTCCGGATATACGTTCCCTTTGAGCAGACGACCCGCATGGTGACAAGGGGGAGCGCCGCCTGTTGAATCTCGAGCTCGTGGATTGTGATGGTGCGGGGCGCTCTCTCCACAACCTCTCCCCTTCTTGCCAGCTCATAGAGCCTTGTTCCGTTCTGCCAGATCGCACTGTACATCGGCGGGACCTGGGAGATCCTTCCGGTGAACTGCTCTGCGGTGCGCTCCACATCCTCCCGGGTGATCTTCCGGACTCGCTCCTCCTCTGCCCTTTTGATCACCGTCCCCGTCATGTCCTGGGTGTCTGTGGTGACCCCAAGGCGAAGAACGGCGACATACTCCTTGTCCCTGTCACCGATGAGGTCTGCAAGCTTTGTCGCACTCCCGAGGCAGACGGGGAGAACGCCCTCCGCTGCAGGGTCCAGCGTCCCCGTGTGGCCGATCTTTTTCATGTGCAGGATTCCCCGCATCTTTGCCACCACGTCGCTGGATGTAAAGCCGGGCTCCTTGCGGATCGTGATCATTCCATCAATCATTCGGTGTTTTTTCTCCGTCGTCCGTCTTCTTTGCGCTGAGCTGCTCTGCGATCAGGGCAGACATGTTGTTGATGATGTCGTGGTAGGGGGCGTTGACCGTACAGCCGGCAGCTCTCTTGTGTCCGCCGCCGCCAAAGCGCTCTGCGACCTTTGCCACGTCCACATCGCCGTTGGAGCGAAGGGACACCTTGTAGGTCAGAGGCTCCATCTCATACATAAAGATCGCGCAGGAGACGCCCTCGGTGCTGTTCATCTGGCTGACGATTCCGTCCATGTCCTTGCTGAGTGCCTTGTAGAACTGCATGGTCTTCCGGTCAATCATCGAGACGATGCAGCGCCCGTCCATGAACAGAATGCTCTCCAGGAGTGCCCGCCCCAGGATCTGCTGCTGCACGTAGTTCTTCTCAAAGAACACCTGCCTTGCGATGTCGGAGTGGTCAAAGCCGGTGGCCATGAGCTTGCCCGCGATCTCCATCGTCTGCGGAGAGGTGTTGGAGTACTGGAAGAGCCCGGTGTCGGTCACGATTCCGATGTAGAGATCCGTTGCGATGTCCCGGTCAACCTTCTCCGGGTCCATGGTGCGGTAGCAGAGCTCACAGGTGCTTGATGCCTCCGGATCCACCCAGTTTACCTGACCGCTTCCCCTTGCGTTCGACTGGTGATGGTCGATGTTGATCCTCTTCTTTGCCTTGAAGAAGTAGTCCATCGCATCTCCGAGCCTTGTCGCCTCGCAGTCGAGGCAGAGGAAGGCGTCGTATGCCTTCACGTCGGTCTCATAGTTCCAGTGCACCAGCTCCTGACCGATCAGGTTGTGGCGCAGGCTGTCCGAGAGATCGCCGAGAAAGACGTCGACGCGGACGCCCTCCCCGAGCAGCTTTTTCAGATAGAGCGCCATGCCAAGGCAGGAGCCCGCACAGTCCCCGTCGGGGCGCACGTGTCCGCTGATGCCGATGGTTTTACAGTCCTTCACTTCATCAAAAATGTTTACCACCTGCTCCTCCAATCTCTCCTTCAAGCGGTCTCTTAAAGGTTCTGGTCCTCATCGTCTCCAAGGTCGTACCCGGACAGGTCATCGATGTCGATGCCCTTCTCCCGGCGCTCCCGGTCTGCCTCTTCGTCAGCAGCCGTGACCTCATCGATCTTGTGGCCCATCTCCACGCCGTAGGCGATGGAGTCATCCAGGATAAAGTGCAGCTCCGGGGTGTTGCGCAGGTTCACGCGGTGCGCAAGCTCCGAGCGGATGAAGCCGTTTGCGGAGCGGATACCCTCCATCGTGCGCTTTCCCTCCTCGGGGGAGCCTAGGACCGAGATCCAGACCTTGCAGTTCTTGAGATCCGGCGCCACCTCCACACTCAGGACACTCGTCATCGGGGAGACCCTGGGGTCCTTGATGTCCCGCAGGATCTGCGCGAGCTCCCGCATGACGACGTCATTGACCTTGCGATTCTTCACACTGTTTTTTCTCATAGCTGTGTTTCCTTACCGCAAGGCACCCGAACGCAGTGCATCCGGGTGCCTTGACTGTATTATGCCTGCTGCGCCGATGCTGCCTTGGCAGCCTTCTCCGCAGCTTTCTTTTCTGCTTCCTTGCGGGCAATGACCTGCTCTCTGGGGACCTCGACCATCTTGTAGCACTCGATCTGGTCGCCCTCCTGGATGGCGTCGAAATCCTGGAACACAAGACCGCAGTCGTAGCCGGCCTTGACCTCCTTGACGTCGTCCTTGAAGCGCTTTAAGGATGCGAGGGCACCCTCGAAGATCTGATCCTTGCCTCTGGTGATGCGCACCTGGCAGCCCTTCTCGACGACACCGTCGAGGACCATGGAACCTGCGATGTTTCCGATCTTGCCGGACTTGAAGATCTGCCGGACCTCTGCGTGACCGATGACCTTCTCCTCGTAGACAGGCGCCAGCATGCCCTTCAGGGCTGCATCCACGTCGTCAATGCACTCGTAGATGACCTTATACAGGTGGATGGAGACGCCGCCGTGCTCTGCAATCGACTTTGCCGTTGCGTCCGGATGGACGTTGAAGCCGATGATGGCTGCATTCGATGCCTCGGCCAGGTTCACATCGCTCTCGGTGATGTTGCCGACCGCAGAGTGGATGATCTTGACCATGACCTCGTCGTTGGAGAGTTTCAGCAGCGACTGGCACAGAGCCTCGACAGAGCCCTGCACATCCGCCTTGACGATGAGCTCGAGCTCCTTCATCTTGCCCTCTCTCATCTGGTCGAACAGATCCTCCACGTTCATGGACATCCGGTTCTCCTCGACCAGCTCTTCCTTGTGCTGTGCCTTGTAGGTCTCTGCGTACTGCTTTGCCTCGTCGTTGGTGGCGTGGGCAACCAGCACCTCACCGGCAGAGGGCACATCGGAGAGGCCGAGCACCATGACCGGGAAGGAAGGCGTTGCCTGCTTCACGTTTCTGCCCTTGTCGTTGATCAGGGCTCTGACCTTGCCGGAGGCAGCGCCTGCAGAGATGAAGTCTCCCACATGGAGCGTGCCCTTCTGGACGAGGACGTTGGCGACAGGGCCTCTGCCCTTGTCGAGCTTTGCCTCGAGGACGACGCCTCTTGCAAGGCGGTCCGGATTGGCCTTGAGCTCCATGACATCGGCCTGCAGGAGGATCGTCTCCAGGAGGTCATCGATGCCCTGGCCGGTCTTGGCGGAAACCTCTACGAACTCGGTGGATCCGCCCCAGTCGGTGGGGATCAGCTCATACTTGGAGAGCTGCTCCTTGACGCGGTCCGGATTGGCACCGGGCTTATCGATCTTGTTGATGGCGACGATGATCTCGACACCGGCTGCCCTTGCGTGGTTGATGGCCTCGACTGTCTGCGGCATCACGCCGTCATCTGCTGCGACAACCAGCACAGCGATATCCGTCGCCTGGGCGCCGCGAAGACGCATGGCGGTGAAGGACTCGTGGCCAGGCGTATCGAGGAAGGTGATGGTTCTGCCCTTGACATCGACGGTGTAGGCGCCGATCGCCTGGGTGATGCCGCCCGCCTCCTTGTCCGTGACCTTCGTGTGGCGGATGTAGTCGAGGAGGGAGGTCTTGCCGTGATCGACATGGCCCATGACGACGATGACGGGCGGGCGGTCCTTCAGGGTTGCCGGATCGTCCTCATCCTCTGCAAGGAGCTGCTGGATTTCGTCGACCTTCTCCTCCTTCTCGCACAGGATGTCGTAATCCGCCGCGATGTTCTCCGCCTCCTCGTAGGTGATCTCCGTATTCACGGTGGTCATCCTGCCGGAGAGGAACAGCTTCTTGATGATCTCTGCAGGCTGCATGTGCATGGCCTCTGCGAGATCGCGGATCGTGAGTTTCTCAGGGATCGTGATGACCTTGATCTGCTCCTCGGGTGCCTTCTTTTCCTCCACAACGGGCTTGATGAAGCGCCCGCTCCGGTTTTTCTTCTCTCTCTGCTCGTCCTCAGCGAAGGCGACATCCTTCTTGTTGCGGCGGTCTCTCCCCTGGCTGCTGTAGCCGCGCCTTCTGTTCTCGGAACCGAATGCTGCATTTCCCTCGCCGCCCTGGCCTGATCTGCCCTGACCGGGGCGGGTTCCTCTTCCTGTGCTGCCGCCCTGAGGAGCCGGTCCCCTGCCGCGGAAGCCGTTCCCCGCGCTCTGGCCTGGACGGGCACTCTGATAGGATCTCGCCTGACCGGGACGGCTGCTGTAGCTGCGTCCCGTGCCGGTGCTGCTCCTTGTCCCGCCCTGAGAGGACTTCGTGGAAGTCTTGAAGTAGGACTTTGACAGGTCGTAGTGGGTCGGCCTCGGCTTTGCCTGGGAGGCCTGCACGGCAGCAACCGTGCTGTCGACCCTGCGCTCCGGGCGCTCCTTTTGTGCCTTCTCCTGGACGGGCTTCTCCTGCGGCGCTGCTGCAGGCTTTGCTGCGGGTTCTGCTGCTGCCGGCTTTGCCGGTGCCGCTGCCTGGGGCTTTTCCTGGACTGCAGGTGCGGGTGCGGCAGGGGCTGCCTGTGCTGCGGGTGCCACCTTCTCAGGCATCACAGCCGTCTTCTCCGGCTCCTTATTTACCACACGCTTTGCCTGCTCTCTTCTTGGCTCTTCCGGTGCATGGTAGTCCATCTGCATCTGCGTGGGCTGGGTCTTCGGCTTGATCGGATGGTAGGTTCCGGTTCCTGCTGCCGCCCTCTGGCCGCCCTGCTGCGGGCGGGCACCGCCGCGTCCCGTGCGGGGGCCCTGTCCCTGCTGGGGCTTTCTTCCCTGACCGGAGCTGTAGCTTCCAGATCTGCCGCTGCTGCTGCCGCCATTGTTCGTGACAATGATGATCTTTTTCTTCTTTACCGGGTGGACGCCCGCTGCAGGAGACTTCGGCTTTGCATCCGGAGAGGCCGTTCTCTTTCCGAATCTGTCGCTAACCAGCTTTTCTGCACTGTCATCGACGAGGCCCTTGTCCGCTGCGATCCCTTTTGATTGAAGGAAGGTCTCGATCTCCTTCCGGTCTGCTGCGTACGCTTTTTCCAGTTCACTGATTTTCTTCGACATTCTGACCTCTTTCTCCCTGCCTTGAATCTATTTCCCTCATAAGGCTCTGTGCCAGTCCCCCGTCGGTGACGGCGGCACAAGAGCGCAGTTCTTTTCCCATCGCATGGCCCAGGCTCTCCCTGTCGCCATAGGTTCGCAGAGGAACGCCCCGCGCAAGGCACCGCTGTTCGAGCTCATGCCTCGTGTTGCCCTTTGCATCGCCGGCGATCAGGATCAGTTTTGCCTGTCCCGCCTTCAGCGCTTCCCCGCAAAGAAAGTTTCCGCTTTTTACTTTTCCCGCTCTCTGGCAGATGCCGAGAAGCTGCAGAACCTTATCCTGCATCCGTGCCTCCCAAAGAGGGATCCCTCTTTTCGGGGGACGGGGACTGCAGGTCCCGGAGCTCTTCCTCAAGGCGGTCATAGACCTCCCCGGGGATCTGCGTGCCAAGGCTCCGCTCCAGTGCCCGCTTCTTTCTTGCCTGTTCGAGGCACGAAAGGTCCCGGCAGAGGTACGCGCCTCTTCCGTTGGCGTGCCCTGTCGCATCGAGGACAATGCTGCCCTCCGGCGTCCTGATCACGCGGATCAGTTCCCGTTTCTCCTTTTTCGCTCCGCAGCCCGTGCAGCTGCGCATCGGAATTTTCTTTGCCAAACTAACCTTCCCGGCCGCGTTGCGGCCTGCCATGTGTTTCCTGGTGTACTACGTTCCTGGATTCAACTGCAGGGCGTCAGGTCTCCTGCCTTCAGTTTTCCTCAGGAGAGGGGTTCTCCTCCGGTGCCGCATCGCCCTCAGCAGGCTCTGCAGGGGTCTCTTCCTCCTGCTCCTGCTCCTCTGCGGGTGCCTCACCCGTCTCCTCTTCCTCGTAATCCTCGCTCATGTCCGCAAGGATCGGATTTCCGTCCTCATCCAGGATCAGCTCACCGGTCTCATCCACAAGATAGCCGTCGCTGTTGACGTACTCGACTTCCTCGTTCTCGTCGTCCATGTAGTCCTCGTAGCGGAAGCCCGGCGTCACCTTTGCCTGATCCTCGTCCTTGATGTCGATCTTGTAGCCGGTAAGGCGCGCAGCCAGTCTTGCGTTCTGGCCCTCGCGGCCGATGGCAAGGGAGAGCTGGTAGTTCGGCACCACAACCTTTGCGGTCTTCTCAGTGGGATCCGCAAAGACGGCGATGATTCTCGCCGGGGACAGGGCGTTCTGGATGAAGTTTCCAGGGTTCTCATCCCAGCTGACGATATCGATCTTCTCGCCGCCGAGCTGGTCGACGATGCTGTTGACACGGGAGCCGTTGAGACCGACGCAGGCGCCGACGGGATCGACGTTCGGATCGTTGGAGGAGACGGCGATCTTGGTTCTGCTGCCCGCCTCTCTTGCGATGCTGCGGATCTCGACGATGCCGTCGTGGATCTCCTGCACCTCTTCCTCGAAGAGGCACTTCACGAGATCCGGGTGGGTTCTCGAGACAAGGACTCTCGTTCCGCCGTGGGTGGTCATGCGCACATCCAGCACGTAGACCTTGACCCTGTCGTTCGGATGAAGGGTCTCGTTCGGAACCATCTCCTTGTCGTTGAGGATGGCCTCCATGCGGCCCAGGTTGATGGCCCAGCCGTGGCTCATCTCGTGGGCGACCGTGCCGTTCATGATGGTGTGGATCTTGTCCTTGTAGTAATTATAGGTTGAGGAGCGCTCCTCCTCGCGGATCTTCTGGAGAATGACGTTCTTTGCGATCTGGGTTGCGATTCTGCCGAAGGACTGGGAGTTGATGTCGACCTGAACCACGTCGCCGACTTCCCCGATGAGGTGGAGCTTTGCCGCCTCCTCTTTGCTGATCTGCGTCTGGGCGTCCTGCACGTCTTCCTCCGTGGGGACAATGGTCTTCTCCGCATAGACGCGGTAGTCGCAGGTATCCCGGTCGATGGAGACCTTGATGTTCTCCGTGCGGCCGAAGCTGTTCTTGCACGCGGTCACAAGGGCCTGACCGATGGCGTCAAACAGGATATCCTGGGAGATGTTCTTCTCCTTCTCGACCATTTCCATGGCGGTTTTCAGTTCAGTGTTCATTTTTTCGTTGTCCTTTCTGCGGCAGTATGCCGCATTCCCTGCCCCTTTGTCTGGTGCAAGGCGCTCAGAAATCGATCGCAAGGCGGATCTTCGCGATGTTCTTCCGTTCCAGAACGATCTCGCTTCCATCCTCTTCTTCCAGCGTCACGGTGTCGGCAGTAAAGCTGCGGAGGATCCCGGAGAAGGCCTTCGGTCCTTTCTCTGCCATCGGGCGGAACAGCGTTCCCTCCACTTCCTCGCCGATGGACTGGGCAAAGTGCCGGTCCTTTGTCAGGGTCCTGCCAAGGCCCGGGCTTGAGACCTCCAGCGTGTAGGCCTCCGGGATGAAGTCCGCCGCATCCAGGGCGTCGGAGAGGAGCCTCGAGACGGCCTCGCAGTCCTCGATTGTCACGCCCCCGTCCTTGTCAATGTAGCAGCGAAGGAAGCAGTCGCCTCCCTCCCGCACGTACTCCACGTCATACACCCGCACCCCGCAGGATGCGGCGATCGGGGCGAGGATCTCCTCGGCCCGCTCTGCCGTCTTTGCCGTTTTTGAAGCTTTTGTACTTTAACACACTCATTGCGATCTTGCAAGCGGAAATTTTGGCATTTTTCAGGATTTTGACGCACTTTTGACGCGATTATTGCATTATTCCAAAGCCTTCGCCAAAGGTCAGAGATCAGAGCCGGTCTCCTCGTCCTTTTCCGCCGCCTCGACAGCCTCTGCAGCCTCCTCGGACTCGGCTGCCTGGGCGGCAACCTCCTCTGCGGTCTTCTCCTCGCTGCTCTCCTCCGGCGCCTCCGCTGCAGCCTGTGCGGGCTCCACCGAGGTGTACGCCCTCGCGTCGTCCTTCGGCGTGTGGCAGTCTGCAATCTTTGCCTCGAGCCTGTCGATCTCGAGCTGCGCCCTGCGGATCGCAACGATGTCGGACTCAAACTCCGTCCCGTTCTCGCTCTCATGGGCCTCGTAGTAGGCCTTTCCGAGGGCAGCGTACGCCGCCTCCTTCGCCTTCTTTGCCTCATCGAGCTTCCAGTTGAGCTTTGCCAGCTCCGCTGCGGTCTGCACGCCGGCAGCCGCCTTCTTTCCGGACTTCGAAAGCACCTGGCCTGCCTGAGAGAGTCCGTCCGTAATGTTCTGCATAATGGAACTCATATCTGCACCTCCCATTCCGGTGTCCCCGGTTATCTGTACCCAGTATGCACCATTTTTCCGTCCGATGTGTGACGGTTTTCTTACGATTTCATAAAAAAATGACGAATGGCCATCCTTTTTGGAGGGCATCCGTCACTGCTGTCTTCTTCACAGGGCTGTCCGCTGCAGGACCTGTGCCTTTTCTGCCCCGGAGAGCGCCTGCCTTCCTGCCACGTACCACTCGAGGAACTTCGTGTCCCGCTCCGTGCAGTACTTTGCAGACAGCGATCTGCGATTTGCCGCAATGCACTCGTTGGGATCCGCCCAGACTGCCGTAAAGCCAAGCTCCTTCTCGCTCTCTGTCAGGTGAAGCGAGAGCACGGAGGTGCCGGCCTCCGCCCTGTAAAAGTAGGTATAGCGCACAAAGCGCTTTGTCTCATCGCAGGCATCCCGCCGAAGCTCTATCGTCTCCCCGATCTCCTGAACGGAATCCCGCAGGATCGTGAGCCCCGTCTCCTCGAGGACCTCCCTCGCAAGGGCCTCCATCCTGTCCTCCCCGGGGTCCATGCCGCCGCCCGGGATCTTGTAGTCCCCGGACGCGGACTTCTGCATTGCCAGTCTTCCCTCCCGCTCAATCAGCGCCCGCACAGTGTAGCGCACCTCCGCAGTCATGTCTTCCGTATAGTTCTTCTCATCCAGTACAAAGATCGTCTTCATGGCAGTCCTCCAAAGAAGCACTTCTGAAAGAGTCGGGGTATCGATGGAAGTTAACAGACATTTTACGAAGAAGGAGGGAGGATTGCAAGCGCCTTCCGGGACAGGGCCCAAATATTTCAGAAAGCTGGCTGTCAGCTGCCACATCTGTCTTTCAAATATTGCCTCCATACCGCGAAATATTTTCTTTTGGAATGGACTAACCTTTTGTCCGCGCCGTGGTATCATGTGCTTTGCGGCGCACAGTCTGCCGCTTTATCTGGATAGTTTTCGATTTTACGGAATTGGAAAGGCGATTGCGGATGCTTGCTCATCTGAAACGGTTCTGCAGGGGACTTCGCTTTGCGTTTTCCCTGGCAGCCCTGCTGTTTATTCTCCCCTCCGTCCGGGCAGAGGCCGGGACGGTAACCTTCGATGCCAACGGCGGCTCCGGCACCATGGAGTCCGCCGCCATCACCGCCTCCTCGGATACGCTCCCCGCCTGCGAGTACTCCCGCTACGGCTACATCTTCCGGGGATGGGTGACTGACCTCTCCCACGACACGCCGGACTACGACGATCAGGCAGAAGTCCCCACGGACCAGAGCCTGACCCTCTATGCCCTCTGGGAGCCCCAGCTCTACATCGTGCACTTTGATGCCAACGGCGGCCTTGGCAGCATGTCCGACATCTATGGCATCTACAATAAGGAAGAGACGCTGCCAAAGAGCACGTTTACGACGACGCGTTTTCGCTTCTTCGGCTGGATCGACTCGGCGACTGGGCAGCGCTACTCCGACATGGACACCATCCGAAACCTCCGGTCCGGCAATACCTACTCGAGGAAGATCCTGACCGTCGATGCCGGAAAGCCGAAGAACACGAAATACAGCTTTCTCTCGACCCAGGGCTCCTGCGTCTATGAGGACGACGGCACGAGATATCTCGTCACAGCGGCCTCCATCAATGACAGCGCCTACTACAAGGGGGACCTCTCCCACTATGAGACTGTGCTCACCAAGTATGACCTGTCCACCGGCAAGGCCGTGGCAAGGGCGAGGAACCTGGACTTTGACCACGGGAACGGCATCTGCTACTCCCCGGTGACAGGCCACCTCTACATTGCCGAGGGCGGAACCCTCGACGGGTACCCGAGCGGTGTCATGGAGGTGGATGAGAACTTAAAAGAGGTAGCCCACTACACCTTCCCGCTCCTGAACAACATCTGGGCGATTGCCTATGCGGATCACCACTTTTATCTGATCGGAAAGAACGAGAACTCGAGGAACTCGCTCTGCGTCCTGAACGACGACATGCAGACGCTCTCCATCACGGAGGTCGACAACTACTACACGAACTTCTCCTCCCAGGGGATTGCGGCGGATGAGAACTTCATCTACGCGATCAGCGCGGGCTTCAAGACCTATGAGTGGCGCTCCAAACAGCGCATCAACGTGTTCACCCACGACGGGACCTATGTGGGCGTCTGGACCTTTGACATCCCGGAGGAAGCGGAGGACATCACGGTCCTCGACGGCTGTGCGTACATCACAACCAACGAGAAGAACGAGTCCACGCTCTATCGGACGAGACTGCCGGAGACCACACTGACGGCGATCTGGAAGAAATGACGTGGCAGCAAACAGCAAGGATCCGGCAGAAGGGATTGCCCCTCTGCCGGATTTTCATATGGACAGGTGCATATGTGGCGTTTGGGAATGCTTCCCCTCCCCTGCTCAGAAGCCAAGCAGGTAGAGGAGCGTTGCCGCTGCTGTGCTGGTGAGTCCCACAAGGGCCTCAAAGGGGATGAGCTTCATGCGCTCCTTGATGCCCATGTAGACAGAGCCGCCGGTTGCGTGGAAGAAGGAGCCGTGGGGGAGGGAGTCGACCACGGTCGCACCCGCATGGATCATCGCCGCTGCGGAGAGGGCGGGGACGCCCGCCTCCAGAAGGACCGGGGCAAAGGTCTGGGCTGCCACCGTGGCGCCTGCCGTCGTGGAGGCGGTGGCCGCAGCCATCAGGATGCCGGAGAGCGGTGCGAGCAGAAATGCCGGCATGTGAAGGAAGATGAGGAGCGCCGTCACATCGCCCTGCAGGGCAGAGGCCTTGATGATGCCCGCAATTGTGCCGGTACCGATGAGCAGAATTGCCACTCCGACAACCTTGGAGAGGCCAAACTCACAGATGTGCATCGTATTCTTTGCGTTCCCAGTGACGAGGACGCAGACGAGGCCGCCTGCGGGGAGAGCGATCAGGGGATCAATCGCGATGCCGGCAACAGGCCTCAGGGCAAGCAGGACGATGACAACAAGCGGTCCTGCGATGGCCTTCCAGAAGGGAGGGAGCTCTTTCTCCTTCCTGCTCTCGAGGTCCTTCTTTGTGATCGCATCCCCGGGCTTTTTCACGAGGATGGAGGCGAGGAGAATCGTCACCACAAGGGCGCACAGAGCCGGGATCAGGTTCTTGACCATCAGAGAGGTGAGGCTGACGGAAAATCCCTCGGAGAGCGCGATCGTGTTGGGATTGGGGGAGATGATGTTTCCCGCCTTTCCACCGCCGATCATCGCAAGGAGGACGCCGCTTCTCGAGAGTCCTGCCCTCTCGCCGATGGCAAGGGCGATCGGGGCTACGGTGATCACGGAGATGTCGATGAAGACGCCAACCGCACAGATGACCATCGTCGCGATGGCAATCGCCGCGACCGCTCTCTTTGCGCCGAGCCGGTCCACGATCGTCTCCGCGATCTTCTGGGCCGCCCCGGTCTCAATCAGGGCACCGGCGAGGATGCCGCTTGTCAGGATCCTAAGGACCGAGGACATCATGGTCCCCGCGCCGGAGATCATGGTGTTTACGGTCTCTGTGAGGCCTCCGCCTCCCAGGATTCCGCCGACGAGGGCGCCCAGGATCAGGCTGTAGGCGGGATGGACCTTCCTGATAATCAGAATGATGGACACGGCAAGGCCGATCAGGGCTCCTGCGGTGGTAAATGCTGCTGCTTCCATGGCGTTCCTTTCTGTACTCTCTGTCTCTTTTCTCTTCTCAGCGGTTCCGTGATGCGCGGATCAGGCGAAAGGCCTGCTCTGCGGTGGCGGCAAGGTTGTCCGCGGCATAGTCCTTATCCATTGCCTCCTCCAGCGTGCAGGCCCTCCGGAGGATCGGGAAGAAGGCATCGATGCCGTGCTCGTTGCAGGCTTTGGCGTCATCCGTCACACAGCCTGCAAAGGCGATGACTTCCTTTCCATATCGCTTTGCGATTTCAGCAACGCCCACCGGGGCCTTGCCCATCACGGTCTGACCGTCAAGTCTTCCCTCTCCCGTCACCACGACGTCCGCATTCTTTACAAAGGTCTCGAGCTTCGTCTCCCCGAGGACGATCCGGATGCCGGACTCGAGCTCCCCGTGGAGGAAGGTGTAAAACGCATAGCCAAGGCCGCCTGCTGCCCCGGTTCCCGGGTGCAGGGGATCCGCCTCCGGGAAGGTCTTTGCTGCGGTCTCCGCAAAGTTTTGAAGCCAGCGGTCCATCTGTTGGATCATGGCCGCATCTGCGCCCTTCTGGGGACCAAAGACCGCGCTGCACCCCTTTTCCCCGCAGAGGGGATTTGTCACGTCGCAGGCGATGCGGAAGGTGCACTCGGAGAGTTCCGGCACCGCCTGGTCCTTCGTGATCCGGGACAGGACTGCAAGTCCCTCTGCGCCTCTTGCGATCTGCTCTCCCTTTTCATCCAGAAGGCCAAAGCCCAGCGCCTGCAGCATGCCGGCACCGCCGTCGTTCGTCGCGGAGCCGCCGATGCCCACGATAAAGCGGCGGCAGCCCCTGTGTATTGCATCGAGGATCATCTCCCCGACGCCGTAAGTGGTCGCCCTCAGGGGGTTCCTCTCTGCGGGAGCAACCAGCGTGATGCCGGAAGCCTGGGACATCTCCATGACGGCGGTCTTCTGATCCGAAAGGATTCCGTACACCGCATCGGTCTTTTTGCCAAGAGGTCCCGTCACCGTGACGTGGGTCAGGGTTCCTCCCATACCGGCTGTCAGGGCTTCCACCGTGCCCTCACCGCCGTCTGCAAGGGGACGGACGACAACCTCCGCCCCAGGGTCTGCCCGAAGGATCCCCTCTCTCACCGCACCTCCTGCCTCCAGGGAGCTCAGACTCCCCTTGAACGAATCTACTGCCACCACAACTCTCATCGCCATTCTCCTTTGTTTATGCCCCTTCCGGCCTGTCCCTGCAGCGCCGTCCTCTTTCCTACGCTGTTTATTCTATGTGGTCTGCCCTCCGGGGGATATGTTCACTGTACTGTATTTTTCGCTTATATCATGATAAGATCTGTTACAGATACCAACTTGCCTGCTTTATGGGGAGGGAGACTGCCATGTCCGATGCCATCAGCCAGAAGACCGCAAGACAGATCGTGGAGGCCGTCAAGGACGTCTGCGGGTACGACATCAACTTCATCCGGCCGGACGGGATCATCGAGGCGAGCACCGATCCCGCACGGGTCGGAACCTTTCACGAGGTCGGACAGATGGCGGCAAGGACGGGGAAGACTCTGGAGGTCTCTGCGGACGATCCCCTCTCCGGCACCCGCAGGGGCATCAACCTCCCCTTTGTCTTTCGGGGCGAGACCGTCGCCGTGATCGGCATCTCCGGGGACCCGGAGGAGGTCCGCAAATTTGCAACCCTTGCGCAGAAGATCACCTTCCTCCTTCTTCGCGAGCGGGAGATCAACCTCGAGAGCAGAAACCGGCAGGCGGAGGATGCCTACGTGATCCGCGCCCTGACGCAGGGGGAAGCGATCTCCTCTTCCTACCTCCGGGACTTTCTCATTGCAAGGGGCCTTTCCGAGACCGCCCTCTGCCGCACGGTGGTGATCCGGCTGAGTTCCCGGTGGAATCCCGCGAATCTCTCCATGATCACCGAGAAGATCCGACAGTGCCTGAAGCGGGCAGAGAACAGCCTCTACACCTTCCGCTATCCCAGCGAGTACGTCCAGATTCTGGAAGAGGACGCATACCAGAAGTCCGTTCCCGTCTATCAGGAGCTTGCTTCCTCCTTTCCGGAGGGCCTCTTTGTCGGCGCGGGGAGCAGGGAGCCCCTGCGGCAGCAGCAGCGCTCCTATGAGAGCGCAGTCCTTGCCGCAAGGACCGCGGAAAAGAGCAGGACCTTCTTTGCCTGCTACGATGACCTCGATCTTGCCATGCTCCTTGCAGGTATCCCGGAGGGGATCCGGGAGCGGTACCGGGATAAGGTCGTCTCCCATCTTTCGGACAGAGAGCGGGAGATGCTCACCGCCTACTTTGCCCACGGGTGCCGCCTCAAGGAGACCGCGGAATCGCTCTTTGTCCACAAGAACACCCTGCAGTACCAGCTGGATGGGATCTATAAGGCAACCGGCTACAATCCCCGGGCATTTGCCGATGCCGTCGTGCTCTACCTGGGACTTTCGCTGGAGGAGGATGATGGAAAGCAGGGGGAATGAGAAGGGGTAACGCCCTTCGTCTGCAGTGCATAAATATCTGCGCGTCGATAAACGGACGGGAATGCATACAATCGGAAGAAAACTTTCGCTTATGCAAAGGGACCCGGTCTTATGACCGGGTCCCTTTAGACCCGCCTTTTCAGCCGGATCCCTCATATACTTTTATTCTGTTGTCCCTTCCCATCACCCCGGAGTTCCCGAAGTCTCTGTCAGTCTGTTTTCTTCCCGAGGAGCTCCAGAAGCGCCTCACTGTGGCTTCTTCTCTTCTTCGTTGCCGTGCCGAGAAGGCAGATGTGGCGGTACTTCCCGTAGCGGCTCTGAAAGTAGGAGGCGACGTCCTGTGCCTCCATCTCCTTCTCATATCCCTCCCGGTACCCGTCCCAGTTCGTGACGTGCTTTGTGTAGCCGTCAAGGAGTGCCGGGGACGGGGCAAGGCGCACGTCATGGACGTAGTCCGCTCCCGTCAGGGCGGGCACGAAGAAGGCAAGATCCCTCCCCTTTGTAAACCCGCAGAGCTGGTTCTCATTCTTGAGACGGATGTCCAGGACAAGGTCCGTGTGGTGTTCCCGCAGCGCCTTGAAAAACGCCTCTGCACTGGTCTCATAGGCGCTCAGGGTAAAGAGTTCCGCATCGTTCATGATCGCATTGCCTCCCGGAGGGCAGATCTTTGATTCCCTGTCCTTCAGGAAGAGTATGGCACGCTTTCACAGAATTGCTGTTGCAATGGCAACGGACGTTTCTCTGTCGCCATTGTC
>ONMH01000078.1 GCA_900318875.1 uncultured Lachnospiraceae bacterium
AGCGCTTGAAATCCGCCAGGTCTACTACCTGCCGACAGCCCCTGAGGCGCAGGTTCCCGTCACCTACACGCTCTGCGCAGACGGCTCCGTCCGGATTGCCCTCGACTGGGAGCCCCGTCCGGACCTTCCCGAGATGCCGGAGTTTGGCATGCTCTTTACGCTGCCGATGGAGCTGGAAAACCTCACCTTCTACGGGAACGGTCCGAAGGAGTGCTACTGCGACAGGGAACGGGGTGCAAAGCTCGGCATCTGGCACACGACGGTCACGGAAAACATGACCCGCTACCTCGTCCCTCAGGAGTGCGGAAACCGCACCGCGGTCCGCTGGGCAGAGCTCACCGACGATCAGGGCCGGGGCCTTGCCTTTTCCTTCGAGGAGGGCACTGCGATTGACACCAGGGGCGCGAGGGGAAATGCCGCCCCGGGCGGCATGGATTTCTCCGCCCTGCCCTACACGCCGGAGGAGATCGAGAGCGCAGCCCATCACACAGAGCTTCCGCACCGCCACTACACGATTGTGCGCGTAAGCCTCATGCAGATGGGCGTTGCCGGCGATGATTCCTGGGGCGCAAGAACCCACGAGGAGTTCCTCGTCCCCTCCAAAACCCAGCACCTGCACTTTGCCTTCCGCATCCGCGGGATTGGCTGAGATGCAAAACCGTATTCGCGGATTTTGCAGCAGCGGCGTAGAGAAATGGGAGAAAACAGAGACATGAACGCAAAAGAACTGTTTGACACCGAGCTGGCAGAGGGGAGAAGGGAAGACCTCCTCTTTGCCCTCTTCTACGGAAGAGAGGACTTTGCCCTGCTCCCCTACCACGTGGAGAGCGTCAGAGCAGCAGGCACCGGGGCAGAAGTGTTCCTGCTCTCCGCCGGAGGAGCGGGAAGAGCAAGAGAGCACTTCGTGCTCTCAGAGGACATGATCCGGCACGCGCTGCACATCTCCCCCGAAAGGCTCTTATCCCACCCGGAACACCTGATGGTGACCGGGGTGCGGGAGGGGAAGGCGTTCTCGTTCGTCTCCACCTATGACCGGTCCGAGCTGGCAGAGGATGGACACCTCCTCTCGCTCCTGCACGAGTTTCTGTCCTGGACGGGGATTGACACAAAAAAAGCGCTGCGCGCCGCAGAGGAGAGCGGAAGAGAGAACCTCAAGAGGGCAGAAGAGAAAAGCAGGCCATAGCTCCCGACTAAGATAATACGGACATTTCCACACAGACAAAGATCCGCCGAAGGAAGGCGAGAAGCTTCCCTCCGGCGGATCTTTTCATTTTCGTTTTCCGTTTTCTCCAGCCAGCACGCAGACGATGGCAACTCAGTCGAGCTTTAAGTCGCCCTCTTTGATCCAGCCAAGCTTTCTCTCCACATTGCCAAAGAGCACAGTGAGGACAGCGGGGAGGACAAAGCAGATCAGGAGCATGCCGAGCCAGTCAAATCCTGTGATCCCGGCCTTTGTCCCGGCGGCAACATCATTTACCCAGCCCGTATAGACCCCGATCTGGCCGACCAGTCCGCAGGTGCCCATGCCAGAGGCGACAGGAGAGCCGTTCATCTGAAGGTGAAAGACGCAGGTTGCCAGGGGCCCTGTGATGGCGGAGGTCAGGATCGGGGCGATCCAGATCCTCGGATTCTTCACGATGTTGCCCATCTGCAGCATCGAGGTGCCGATGCCCTGGGAGACGAGGCCGCCCCAGCCATTCTCCGGGAAGGACAGAAAGGCAAAGCCGATCATCTGGGCACAGCACCCCGCGACGGCGGCACCGCCGGCAAGGCCGGTGAGCCCAAGCGCCGCGCAGATCGCAGCAGAGGAGATCGGGAGCGTCAGCGCGATGCCGACGAGCACGGAGACGACAATCCCCATGAGAAGCGGCTGGAGCTCTGTTGCCCGCATGATGATGCCGCCGAAGGCAGAGGCCACACTCCCGAGGAACGGCGCGAGGACCGCAGAGAGTGCACAGCCGATGACAATCGTGACAATCGGTGTGACAAGGATGTCCACCCTTGTCTCCTTCGAGACCGCCTTGCCGAATTCCGCCGCAATGATGGCAATGAACAGCACCGCGAGGGGACCGCCGGCGCCGCCGAGCTGGTTTGCCGCCTGCCCGACCGCCGCCAGGGAGAACAGAACAAGCGGCGGGGCCTGCAGGGCGTAGCCGATGGCGATTGCCATAGCCGGTCCCGACATGGCAGAGGCAAAGCCGCCGATGGTGACCAGCGCATCAATGTGGAGCTGGGTCCCAAGCGTGTTCAGAATCGTTCCGATCAGGAGCGAAGCGAACAGGCCCTGTGCCATGGCGCCGAGGGCATCGATGCCGTAGCGCTTTGCGGAGATCACGATATTCTTCCGTTTCAGAAATGCCTTGAACTTTTCCATCTCGTCCTTCCCATCCCCCGGCAGGAGAGGAGAGTCTCCTCTTATACAAGGTACCCTGCCAAAGGGCATAAAAAAATGACAGTCATGCTGTCTTGTCACATGCACTGTCACTCATTATAGGAAGATCCGGTCAGCTGTCAAGACAGAAGAGTGCGAATTCTACGCCCGCTTCTCCGAATCAACATAGAGGATCCCCGCTGCGCGGAGGTCTTCGATGACCCGGGTATAGGCGCTCTCGTCCGGGCAGAGGATCCGGTGCAGGTGGATGCCGTTTGTCAGGACGGAGAGAGGCGCAGCGTGGTCCTTCTCGCACCTCTGGATGAACTCCTGCACGTCGTGGCGGTTTTTGAGATTCAGCTGTCCCTCAAGCTGCCCGTAGACCGGGTGATCCACGAGCACGTCCTCCACAACGCAGCCGTTGTCCACGCAGATGTCGAGCTCCTGCTCCATCTGCTCCGGTCTGTGGCTGCAGACGATGGTCTTTTCAAGCCCCTTTGTGCGCTTGCCCGCAAGGTATCCCCTTGGCGTTGCAAAGATGTTCTCCCCCGAGGCGCGAAGCAGCGCGATGTCCCCGACGATGATCTGTCGGGAGACGTCAAATTCCCTGGCAAGAAGCGTGGCAGACACCGGCTGCTCCGAGGCCGCAATTGTCTGCAGAATTTTCTCCCTTCTTTCCGATGCTTTCATGATATTTTCCTCCACAAGTCCATCGAAGTGTATTATAATGCCAGAGTATTCCCTGTGTAAAGTAGACAGCTGTTGGTATTATCAAACGTTCGAGGTTATTTCTTTTAATTTGAATTTCTGAAAGTCGATATATATTTGAGAAATTGTAGAGCATTTCTATTGACAATCACACCCGGATAGGGTAGACTTTCATTAGTAATTGGAATGGATGTTATATATTAATTTGAGAAAGGGGGTTGTGCAATGACTACTGCTGAAGAGATGTTCTCTCTCAGATACACGCAGGCAAAAGGCATGAACAATCTCATCGCCCTGAACACAACGGGCGGAGAAGACGGCATGATGCTGTGGCTGTATCTTTGCGGAAAGGATCAGACTGTGGCAGGTGATCTGGCAGATGCTCTCAATCTGACATCTGGCCGAATCGCCAACATCCTGCGCCAGCTCGAGAGAAAGAACTACGTGATGCGCACAAATGGCCGTGTCGACAGACGCAAGGTCTATGTCGCTCTTACACCGGAAGGCAAGCGTCACACCGAAGAGGTCTACCAGGCAATTCTGGCAAAGTACCAGAACCTGATTGACGCGATCGGCGAGGATGAGGCCAAGGAGTATCTGCGTCTCAATAAGCTGATTCTGGACAAGCTGAGCCAGGAATAATCAGCACCCATCGTTGAAATGTGCGCCGCTGGGCGCACTGGAAGAGGAGGAGTCCGCAGGACGCCTCCTCTTTTTTGTCCCCCTCCCTGTGCAGAATCGGGAACAATTTCACAGGTTCGTCACAATTTCGTCGCAGGCAGGACACAATCTCCTGATAAGCTTGTCTTTGTCAGAGGGAATGACAGAGCCCGCTGGCAGACAGCTTTTTCAAAAACTTACTCCCCCTCACGGCGGTTCCCCGAAAGGAGAACCGCTTTTTGTGTTCAAAGTTTCTTCCTCCATGACTATTATCTCTGTTTTCTGAATTTACCCCTCAGGAACACAAATCCTTAACATTCATTTTACAACACCTCCCGAAATGATTTTACGGACTCCCCCTACCATAGGCACTGTCAGTAAGACAGGCACAGACAAAAAGGCCGATTGGCCAGGAGGAAAACATCATTATGAAAAACAGGAAAGTCGTCAGTGTTCTCGCCGCTGCCATGATGGCGGCAGGTATGCTTGCAGGGTGCGGTTCTTCCAGCTCTTCCACGAGCGCATCCACAACGGCTGCTACCACCGCTGCAACAGAGGCTGCATCGACTGAGGCCGCTGCAGAAACCGCTTCCACCGAGGCTGCTGCAGACACCGCTTCTTCCACCGCCCCCGTCTCCGGCGAGGTCACTGCCGCCGGTTCTTCTGCACTGCTTCCCCTTGCACAGGCTGCAGCAGAGAAGTTCATGGAAGCCAATCCTGACTGCGTCGTCACCGTCAACGGCGGCGGCTCCGGTGAGGGCTTAAAGCAGGTCGCAGACGGCTCCGTCGATATCGGCAACTCCGATGTGTTTGCAGAGGAGAAGCTCGATGCGGATTCCGCAGCAAAGCTCGTTGACCATGAGGTCTGCACCATCACGATGGCACCCGTTGTCAACAAGGATCTGGGCGTGACCAACCTCACCACCGATCAGCTGATCTCCATCTTCACCGGCAAGACCACCAATTGGAGCGAGGTCGGCGGCCCCGATGAGGACATCCTCCTTGTGACAAGACCCAGCTCCTCCGGCACGAGAACGCTGTTCAAGACCTGGGCTCTGAACGGAGAAGAGGAAGCCTCCAACGCTTCCCTCGAGACCGATGACTCCGGTACCCTTCTTCAGACCGTCGAGCAGAACAAGGGCGCAATCGGATATGTCGCTCTTTCCTATCTCGTCAACGATGACAACGTCCAGGCAGTCTCCATCGACGGTGTTGAGCCCACACTGGAGAACACCTACAGCGGCGATTACAAGGTTTGGGGCTATGAGCACATGTACACCAACGGCGACGGCTCTGAGGCAGCACAGGCCTTCATCAACTACATGATGGGCGATGACTTCGCTTCTGACCTCGAGAGCATGGGCTATGGCGTCACTTCCAAGATGTCCGATGCAGCCGTGAGTGCCCACGCAGCGCAGTAAGGATAAGATATGAATAGGGATTCAGCAGTTTCCGAAACACTGAAACAGGAAGGTGCTGATCGCAGTAAGGAGCCGGCGTTTACAATGACGGCTCCTTCTTCGGTCAGAAGGACAAGAACGCCCTTCAAGGAGAAATTCATCCATGAGAGCCTTGGCAGGGGCGTGGTGACGGTGTTCGGCTTTCTCATCATCGCGATCACGATCCTGATCGGCGTGTTCCTGATCGTGCGCGGCACCGGAACCTTCACCAAATACCATCACAGCGCCGCGGAGTTTCTCTTCTCCTCCGAGTGGGATCCCGCGGACACGGCGACGGAAGGCGGCGGCCATGTGGGCGCTGCAATTTATATCGTGGGTTCGCTCCTTACCTGTGGCCTCGGCCTTCTCATTGCGGCGCCCTTTGCCCTTGGTGCTGCCATCTTCATGACCAAGATCGTCAGGGAAGCGGGCAATAAGATCTTCCGCCCGGCTGTCGAGATCTTCGTCGGCATTCCCTCCGTCGTCTACGGCTGGGTGGGTCTGACGATCCTCGTCCCCTTCATCCGCGACGTGTTCCACGCGCCGATGGGAGGCTACTCCGTACTGGCAGCGGGCATTGTCCTTGCAGTCATGATCTTCCCGACGATCACCACAGTCGCCGCGGATGCCATTGCGTCCGTCCCCGAGGTGTATGAGATGGGTGCCTACGGCCTTGGCTCCACGAAATGGCAGGTCATCCGCCACATCACGGTGCCTGCTGCCAGGAACGGGATCTTCACCGGCATCATCCTGGGCCTTGCAAGGGCCTTCGGCGAGGCGCTTGCCGTCGCCATGGTCATCGGCAAGACAAGAGCCTTCCCCAAGGGAATCCTGTATCCCACCAACAACCTGACCGCTGCCATCGCCGCCGACATGGGCAACAGCGCCAACGGCGGTGAGCAGAACCTGGCCCTGTGGAGCATGGCCCTGCTCCTGTTCATCATCTCGATGTTCTTTATCTTCCTGATCCACTTTATCTCCGCGAAAGGAGAGCTGAAGAAATCATGAATGAAGAAATGAAAAAGCGGATCAAAACCGCAAAGTTCTTTGACCGCCTGATGACAGGAGTCTTCTCCGGCATCGGCGGGTTCTTCCTGGGGCTCATCATCGTCCTTGCAGGCTACATCATCATCAAGGGAATCCTGAGCTACTATCCCGGCATCTTTGCCTTCAATTCGAACGGCATCGGAAACCAGTTCTTCAACACGATCTACCTGGTGTTCCTCTCGCTCCTCATCAGCGTTCCCTCCGGGGTCCTTGCCGGCATCTACATGGCAGAGTACGCGGGGGACAACAAACTGACGAAGGCGATCCGGATCAGTATCGAGTCCCTCTCGTCCCTTCCCTCCATCGTGGTCGGCCTGTTCGGGTACCTCGTCTTCATCCTGATGACCGGCATGAAGTGGAACCTCTTTGCCGGTGCCCTTGCAGTCTCGATCCTGTCCCTCCCCTCCATCACGACGACAACAGAGGATGCCCTGCGCTCCCTTCCGAAGAGCTATAAGGAGGGCTCCATGGGCCTTGGCGCAACGCACTGGACCACCATCACGAAGGTCATGCTCCCTGCCTGCATCTCCCGCATCATGACGGGCGTCATCCTGGCAGCAGGAAGAGGCTTTGGTGAGGCTGCAGCCCTCCTCTACACCGCGGGACAGTCCACGGTCATCAACTGGAAGAACTGGGACATCGCGACAAAGACCTGCCCGTTAAATCCGTTCCGCCCCGGCGAGACTCTGGCCCTGCACATCTGGGTCATGAGAACAGAGGGGTCTCTGAATGCCAATTCGGAGAAGATTGCAAACTTCTCGGCCATGGTTCTGGTCGTCATGGTGCTTGCCTTCTCGCTCCTTTCAAGATATCTCACAAAGAAACAGGAACTGAAGCAGACCGGCGCAAAAGCCTGATGTCTGGAAAGGAATCCTATGTCACAGGAAATTGAAAAGTTGTGTTTTTCCGTGCGGAACCTAAACCTCCACTACGGCCAGTTCCATGCGCTCAAGAACATCAGCATCGACATCGAAACGAATAAGATCACCGCCCTCATCGGTCCCTCCGGCTGCGGCAAGTCAACCTTCCTGAAGACCTTAAACCGCATGAATGACCTGGTCGACGGCGTCCGCATCGACGGCACCGTCAAGCTCGACGGCGTTGACATCTTCAGGGACATGGACGCCATTGAGCTTCGAAAGCGCGTCGGCATGGTCTTCCAGCAGCCGAACCCGTTCCCGAAGAGCGTCTACGACAACGTCGCCTACGGCCCCCGCATCAACGGCATCAAGGACAGAAAGAAGCTCGATGAGATCGTCGAGAAGTCCCTGCGCGAGGCTGCGATCTGGGACGAGCTCAAGGACCGCCTGCACAAGAGCGCGCTGGGCCTCTCCGGCGGACAGCAGCAGAGACTGTGCATTGCGAGAACCCTTGCCGTGGAGCCGGAAGTCATCCTGATGGATGAGCCCACCTCCGCTCTCGACCCCATCTCCACCTCGAGAATCGAGGATCTGGCGATGGAGCTCAAGGAGAATTACACGATCGTCATCGTCACCCACAACATGCAGCAGGCAAGCCGTATCTCCGACAACACCGCCTTCTTCCTGCTTGGAGAGCTCGTCGAGTACAACACCACCGAGAAGCTGTTCTCCATCCCGAGCGACAAGAGGACAGAGGACTATATCACCGGGCGCTTTGGCTGATTTATCCCCTGATGGAAGAGGGGTCCGTAGAGGTAGAAAATGAGAAACAATTTTGAGAAGCAGCTCGCAACGCTCAACAACGAGCTGACCAACATGGGGAAACTGTGTGAGATCGCCATTGAGAAGGCGACAAAATCCCTTTCTGATGGTAATATGGTCCTTGCAAGGGAAGTTATTCAGGCGGATGCGGAGATCGACCAGGCCGAGAAGGACATCGAGCGCCTGTGCCTGAAGCTCCTTCTGCAGCAGCAGCCGGTGGCAAGCGACCTGCGCCTTGTCTCCGCTGCCCTGAAGATGATCACGGACATGGAGCGCATCGGTGACCAGGCCTCCGATATCGCGGAGATCATCATCTCCGGCAAGATCTGCGACAGCGTGGACTTTCCGAAGATCGTAGAGGAGTCCAACCAGGCCGTGAAGATGGTGACGGATTCTGTCGACGCCTACGTGAACAAGGACCTGGAGCTGGCCGGTAAGGTCGAGGCCGATGACGACATCGTCGACCTGATGTTTGACAGCATCAAGATGCAGATCACGGACATGATCCGGACCAACCGGATCGAGGCAAACCGCGCGGTGGATCTGATCATGGTCTCCAAGTACCTGGAGCGTATCGCAGACCATGCGACGAACATCGCAGAGTGGGTCGTGTTCTCCATCACCGGCGTGCACAATCCGGGCGTGGACACAAAAAAGGTGTAACAATGGTATACTGTGTAGAGGATGACAAGAATATCCGGGACCTGGTGGTTTACACGCTGAACAGCACCGGGCTCGAGGGAGAGGGTTTTCCCGATGCAAGAACCTTCAAGGACGCCCTTCTCAAAAAGCTCCCGGACCTCATCCTGCTGGACATCATGCTCCCCGGGGAGGACGGGATTCAGATCCTCAAGGAACTCCGGGAGGGGGAGGTCACAAAGGACATCCCCGTGATCATGGTGACGGCAAAGGGAGCAGAGTTTGACAAGGTCCAGGCACTGGACCTTGGCGCAGATGACTACGTGACAAAGCCCTTTGGCATGATGGAGCTGATCTCCCGGATCCGGGCGGTGCTTCGCCGCACAAAGGCAAAGAGCCAGACCGCGGCAGAGGAGGTCCTTTCGATCGGGCCGATCCGCCTCGACAGCGCAAGGCACGAGGTCACAACGGACGGAAAGCCGGTGCAGCTCACGCTCAAAGAGTACGAGCTTCTGCGCAAGATGATGGAGAACGAGGGCGTCGTCCTGACGAGGGACCAGCTTCTTGTCGACATCTGGGGCTATGACTTTGACGGCGAGACGAGAACCGTGGACGTCCACATCCGGACGCTGCGGACCAAGCTCGGCGATGCCGGAGATCTGATTGAGACGGTGCGCGGCGTGGGCTACCGGATCAAGTAAGTGAACCATGAAGAAGAGAATTCAGAAAAGCATGATTCTGGTGATTGCAGTGACGCTGATTGCGGCATATACAATCACCATTCTTTTTGCCTATTCGAGGATCCGGGATCTCGCCCAGGAGAACATCCGCCACGAGGCGATGTACATTGCTGAGGCGGTGAATCTCTCCGGGGAGGCGTATCTTCAGAAGTTCCGCTCGGTGGAGAGCGGGACGAGACTGACCCTCATCCAGAAGGACGGGCAGGTCCTCTATGACACCGAGACCAGCCAGGCGCTGGAAAACCACCTGCAGCGGCCGGAGGTCCAGGAGGCCCTAAAGAGCGGCGTCGGCACCTCGATCCGCCGCTCGGACACCCTGGGCGTCGAGATGTACTACTGCGCGGTGCTCCTCGACAGCGGCAACATCATCCGGATCTCGAAGGAGCAGGCGACGGTCCTCTACACCGCCCTGGAGCTTCTGCCCGTGATGCTTGCCATCGCAGCGGTCATGCTGATCGCAGCAAGCCTCCTTGCAAGAAGAAGCGCCGATGCGCTGGTGCGCCCCTTCAACACGCTGGATCTTGATCATCCGCTGAACAACGACGTCTACGAAGAGCTCCACCCGCTGCTTCTCAGGATCGATGAGTCGAACCGGGCAAAGGAAGCAGCCGCCCGGTCGAGGCAGGAATTCTCCGCCAACGTCTCCCATGAGCTCAAGACCCCGCTCACCTCGATCTCCGGCTATGCGGAGATCATGGCAAACGGCCTCGTGCAGCCCAAGGACATCCCGGAGTTTGCGAGCAGGATCCAGAGTGAGGCGAGCCGTCTCCTGACTCTCATCGACGACATCATGAAGCTCTCGAAGCTCGACGAGGGCGAGATCGGACAGCAGAAGGAGGATGTGGACCTCTTTTCCCTCTCCCGGGACATCTGCAGCCGCCTGACTCCGCGGGCCAGAGACATGAACGTGCACCTTGCCATGTCCGGCGAGCCCTGCACGGTCTACGGCGTGCGCCAGCTCTGGGATGAGATGATCTACAACATCACGGAAAATGCAATCAAGTACAACAGAAAAGGCGGGAGAGTGGACCTGTGGGTTGGAAAGACCCTGCAGGGCACGAAGGTGATCGTGACCGACACCGGCATCGGCATCCCCAAAGAGGACGCGGACCGGATCTTTGAGCGCTTCTACCGGGTGGACAAGAGCCACTCAAAGGAGATCGGCGGAACCGGCCTTGGCCTCTCCATCGTAAAGCACGGCGCCATCATCAACGGTGCGAAGATCCACGTCGACTCGATGCTTGGAAAGGGCACCCGCATGGAGCTCATCGTCCCGCCGGAGGAGGAGAAGAAGCGGGAAGAGGAAAAGAAGGCCTCTGCCCCTCTTGATGAAGAAGGGGAAAAGGGAGAAAGCCGCCCTGCTGCCCAGGGACAGAAGAGGCAGGAAAAGACAGAGGAAGAGAAATAGGAGCAGAGAGCGCCGCATAACGCGGCGCTTTTTCTCTGCCCGGAAGGGCACCGGGAGCGTTCCGCAGTACCTTCTCTGTAAAATCTTTCCTCCATCTTCCGTAAAACCAAAGTGAGATTCTTCGAAAGCGGAGCGGCCCATTTTACATGGATTTAACAAATACTTAACACCCCTCTGATTTCTCTTTTCTGCGGCATTTTCTACGATAGGACCGGTAAAGTTGGAATCTGCGGCAAATGTCGCAGCAGAGAATAAGGAGAAGGAAGAGGGTAATACACATATGAGTACAGTCCTGACATCCGTGTTCGGCATTGCAGGAGGTCTCGCCATGTTTCTCTTTGGCATGACGGGGATGAGCGAGGCGCTGCAGAAGGCGGCAGGAGAGAAGATGAAGGCCGTACTGTCCTTCCTGACGAGGAACCGGGTCATGGGAGCGCTCGCCGGTGCCCTGGTCACCGCGGTCCTCCAGTCGAGCTCCGCAACCACCGTCATGACGATTGGCTTTGTCTCCGCAGGCCTCATGACGCTTCCGCAGGCGATCTCCGTCATCTTCGGCGCCAACATCGGCACCACGATGACCGCGCAGCTCATCGCCTTCAAGATCAGCGACTACATCTATCCCATCATCTTTGCGGGCTTTCTCATCCAGTTCCTGTCCAAAAAGGAGAATGTCAAAAACATCGGCCTCGTGATTTTCTACTTCGGCCTTCTGTTTGAGGGCATCGAGATCATGAGCTCCGTCATGAAGCCCGTGGCAAACAGCCCCGTCTTCACGGAGCTGATGGGAAAGGTCAAGGACATCCCGATTCTCGGCATCCTCCTGGGCCTTGGCATGACGCTCATCGTGCAGAGCTCCTCTGCGACGATCGCAATCCTGCAGAGCTTCGCCGCCCAGGCAGGTCCTGACGGCGCTGCCTCGGTGATCGGCCTTACGGGTGCCATCCCGATCCTTCTCGGCGACAACATCGGCACGACAAGAGAACTGCCATCGCCCACAGCGTGTTCAACATCACGGGCACCATCGTGTTTGCCTTCTTCATCTCCCAGTTTGCGTCCTTCGTGCGCTGGATCTCCCCGAAGGGGCCGGAGATCTCCGTGATCTCCCGGCAGATCGCAAACGCCCACACGACCTTCAACGTGGTCTGCACCCTGGTCTGGGTGCCGCTCCTTCCCCTCATGGTGAAGATCGTAAAGTGGATCATCCCGGACCGCACAGGCGTCCCCGCCAAAAAGCGGGAGAGTGCTCTCGACATCCGCGTCATCTCCCAGCCTGCTGCCGCCCTGACCCTTGTCTCCACGGAGATCCGCAGGGAACTTGCCGGCATCACCGGCCTTCTCTCCTCCATGGGGGATCTCCTTCTTGGAAAGGAGAAGAATCTCGCAGCCTTTGCCGCCGCGCTCTCCGAGGAGAAGGACCGCTGCCGGGATGTGTCGGAATACATCAGTGCGATGTTCTCCGTCGGCTCCCTGACAAAAGAGCAGGCAGAGGAGGCCTCCGGGTTCCTCGTCCTCTCGAACAACGCAGACCGCATCTCGGACCGCTGCCATGACATCGTGCAGCACGCAGACGACATGGCTTCCCGCGGCGTCTCGTTCTCCGAGGAGGCGGGACAGGAGCTAAAGGCAAGTCTTGCCACCGTGGAGAAGATCTACGCGGGTACCGTATCCCTCCTGGAGGACGGCTCGCCCTCCCTCGAGGCCGCAGGCAGAATCTCCCGGGCCAAGTCCAAGCTCCGCAAGAACATCAAGAACATCGAGAAGGCGCATCTTGCCAGAGTCAAGGAGAAGAAGTGCGACGCCTCTCTCACGCCGGTCTTTGTCGATATCCTCTACAACATGGACCGTATCTCCGACAACTGCCTCTCTCTTTCCGAGGAGGCCCTTGCCGGGACAAGACTGACCGTACGGGAAGTTCCGAAAGAGTTCCAGCAGGGAAGTCTCCCGGCTTCGCCGCAGGAATAAGTCCAGCAATTTCAGCCAAAATGCCGGCAGGGAGCTCCCGCCGGCATTTTGGTTTGCCCTTCCGCCCCAATTGTTCTATGATAGGGAGCGCCGGCAGGACCGGCAGGAGAGAAAAGGAGAGATCATCGCCGCAGGACCGGCAGGAGAGAAAAGGAGAGATCATCGCCCTCACTAACCCCACGGCAAGCCATGGGGGTTGTGGCAACACAGCCCCATCGGCGTAACGTGAGGGCTGCAGCACCATAACAGCCCTGAGTGAGTAGCCTAAGCCTGTCCAAAAACCTTCGGTTTGCGGGTGGGCTACGTTATCAGCAAATTCGGCAGATCAGTTTCGGCTTGTCTGTTCGTGAACACAGGCACCAGTGGATGCTCCACAAGTCCACTGCTCTGCGGTG
>ONMH01000110.1 GCA_900318875.1 uncultured Lachnospiraceae bacterium
AGCCTGTGCAGGGTGTATTCCCCGCACAGGCTGTCTTTGTGTCTGCCAAATGTGTTACAATGTCCGCCAGACTGCGCCTGCAGTCGGAAAACGAAAAGAACAATGAAAAGGAGTGGCCAATGATGCCTGAAAATACTGCCCATCCAAGCCAGACGCCTGCAGGAATGAATCTTTCGTTTCTCGGCGGTGCCATGGAGGTCGGTGCAAGCTGCATTCTCCTGGAGATTGCAGGCTGGAAGATTCTCATGGACTGCGGCATCCGCCAGAAGACCGGGAAGGACACCCTGCCGGATCTTCGCCGTATCCAGGAGGAAGGCGGCGTGGACTGCATCCTGGTGAGCCATGCCCACATGGATCACACGGGATCGCTCCCGATTATCTCCGCGGAGTACCCCTTTGCCCCGATCTACATGACTCCGATGACAATGGACCTCTCCCGGGTTCTGCTCTATGACTCCATCAAGCTGATGCAGCACGCGGAAGATGGGATTCCGCTCTATGCGGAGAAGCAGGTCCTCGACATGCTGGATCGCGTCCGCCCAGTCCGCTTCGGGGAGCCCCTGGAGATTCTCCCGGAGGTGACGCTTACCATGTACCCCGCAGGCCACATCGCAGGTGCTGCCTGCATCTATCTGCAGACCCCGGCAGGGTCCCTGTTCTACTCCGGGGACTTCTCCTCCTTTGCCCAGAACACGATTGAGGGCGCCATGGTGCCGAGACTTCGGCCGGATGTTTCCATCCTCGAGTCGACCTACGGCGACAGGCTCCACGCAAACCGGGAGATCGAGGAGGACCGCCTTCTTGAGATTGTGCGGGAGTGCGCAGAAAGGCGCGGGAAGATGCTGATCCCCGCCTTTGCCCTTGGCCGTGCCCAGGAGGTGCTCCTCATCTTAAAGCGCGGCATGGCAAAGGGCGCCATCCCGAAGATCAAAGTCTATGCCGACGGCATGGTGCGGCAGATCTGCGGCGTGTATGAGCGGTATCCGGAGTTCTTAAAGAGAAATCTTGCAAAGCAGGCCCAGAAGGGAAAGCCCCTCTTCTGGACCGATGAGATCCAGCCGGTGCCGCTGAATGCGGACAGGAAGGAGCTGCTCAACACAGCAGAGCCGGAGATCTTCGTCTCAAGCTCCGGCATGCTGACCGGCGGTCCCTCTGTGGAGTATGCCTCCCGGATTGCCCCCATGGAGAACGGCTACATCGTGATCACGGGCTACCAGGACGAGGAGGCCCCGGGCCGCCAGATCCAGAACCTGATGTCTGCAGCTCCCGGCACAGACCGGATCCTCCGCCTCGACGGAAAGCCCGTGCCGGTTGCCTGCAGGCTCTGTCAGGTGGGCCTCTCCGCCCACGGCGACCGCTCGGAGATCCAGGGCCTTGCCCAGCGCCTCGACTCCCGGGACCTGTTCCTCGTCCACGGAGACCCGGAGGTCATTCCGGTCCTTGCCTCGTCTCTCGACCTCTCCTACAGGACGAGAATCTACGCCCCGAAGGATGGGGAGAAGTTTGACATTGTGCTGCGCTCCCCGAGAAAGCAGTGGAAGAAGGAATTCCCGTATACCCTGCAGCAGGATGCAGATCTCTGGGAGATCGAAGATCCGGGGCAGCGGGAGGCTCTGGAGCAGCACTTTCGGGAGTATCTTCTTGCACACTATCCGAACCAGCGCTTCTCCCTGCCGGAGCTTGCCTTTGTCTACTACGGCAAAACCATCACGGACGAGGGAACTCTTGCCGCCTTCCAGAAAGCGGTGCAGGAATCCCTGTACTTTGCCACGGACCGCAGGCGGCTGTTCCTCTATGTCCCCGCCTCTGATGAGGACCTTGCGGAGGCCAAAAAGAAGACAGCGCTCACCCAGCAGGACCTTGCGGATGCGGCTGCAGAGCTCTTTGCGGGCATCCCTGTCCGGAAATTCGGCTACTACATGGGCCAGAAAAAGATCACGCTGACGCTGGACTTCCCAAAGCCCTATCAGGAGGCATTACAGGAGCCGATAAAGGCCTTCCAGGCAAGAACCGGCTGCACCGTTGAGGTCTCCCAGCAGCCGAACGAGCACGCGATGCAGGAGTTTCTCCAGAAGGAGCTCGGAAATGCCGTGCAGAAGATCTCCATCAACAAGTCCCAGCAGTGCGTCACGGTTAAGCTTGTCAGCAACCCGGATCCTGAAACGCTGGCTGCCCTGAAGAAGCAGTGGGAGGAGATGACGGGATACGGTCTTGCCTTCACGGGTGTCCTGAATGAGGGCGCCGGCGGGGGAACTGTGACGGCAGCAGGAGAAAATGAGTTTGACAGGGCGGGCTCCGAGCCCATGGAGCAGAACGCGGCATTCCAGAGGATCCGGGACCGCTTTGCGGGAAGGCAGGATGTGCCGTACAAGTTCGGACTCTCCAGTGACCAGCACGGCAAGTGCATCAGGCTGTTCTTCCTCTCTCCCGCACAGGGAAGGAGAAATGCAGAGTTTTTGAATGCGCTCTCCGAGGAGATCGGGTGGCGCCTTGTGATTGCCGACAGCGTCAACCAGAACGCGCTCATGGCAGCAGCAAGGGCCGCCATGGAGGACAACGGCATTGCCTTTTGCAAGAACCCCTCCTGGCAGCCGGGAAGAGGCGTTTTACAGGTCCAGGTGAACCCGGAGGTCTCCGAGGAGACCTTTGCCGCCTTTGCCAGGGAGGTGGAGGAGAAGACCGCAGTCCCTGTGGAGAGGAAACTCTGAGAATGCACGAAGGGAAAGACAGATGAGAAGAAGTGAAGAACGGGGGAGTTTTGTGACAGACACCAAGACAAAGAATACACCGGTCATCTGGGAGAAGCTCCCTGCTGTGATCCTGACCGCCTTTTTCTGCTGCACCCTCTGGGGCAGCGCCTCGCCGTCCATCAAGATCGGCTATCAGCTCTTTGGGATCGGTGCGGATGATACGCCGTCGAGGATCCTGTTTGCCGGCATCCGCTTTGCGATTGCGGGCCTCATGGTCCTTGCCGCGGGAAGCGCAGCGGCAGGAAGACCGCTCGTCCCGAAGCGGACCTCCTGGAGATATGTCGCTGCCCTGGCCCTGTGTCAGACCATCATCCAGTACATCTTCTTCTACATGGGCCTTGCGCACACCTCGGGTGTTCGGGGGTCCATTGTCAACGCGGCGGGAACGTTCTTCTCGATCTTCCTGTCGGTCTTTGCCTTCCGCTTTGAGAAACTGACAAGGAACAAGGTGATCGGCAGCATCCTGGGCTTTGTCGGGGTTGCCATCATCGTATCCGGAGGCCAGGGCCTTGCCGCTGCGGCAGAGGGGAGCTTCTCCCTGCAGGGAGAGGGTGCACTGCTCCTTGCCGCATTCTCGAGCGCCCTTGCGGGGTGCCTCATCAAGCGTTTCTCCCAGAGGGAGGATCCTGTCACCCTCTCCGGCTGGCAGTTCCTCCTCGGGGGCCTTGTGATGACAGCACTCGGGTACGCGGCGGGAGGAAGACTCCATCCGGGGAGCAGTCTCTGCATTCCCCTGATCCTGTACATGGGCTTTATCTCCGCGGGTGCCTACACCTTCTGGGGGATCCTCTTGAAGTACAATCCGGTGAGCCGGGTCTCGGTTCTTGGATTTATCAACCCAGTGATGGGCGTTCTCCTCTCTGCCCTGTTCCTGCACGAGGGGACAGAGGCCTTCCATGGGATCACGATCCTGGCACTTCTCCTCGTGTGCCTTGGCATCTACGTGGTGAACCGGCAGCCGAAGCCAGCTGCGGAAAAGGTCTGAGGGAGAGAAAAAGAAAAGGACAGCGGGAACGGGAGCACAGCAAAGAAAGCACAGAAGACAGCGGATGAGATCACAATAAGAGGCGGGCCGCACCCCGGGGGTTCCCGGAGGCGGTCCGCCTCTTTCTGATCCGCATGCCTGCTCAGCTGAACACGATGTTGCGAAGCTTTCTCGTGCAGGGGCCTGTGCCGTAGTCATAGCGCTGGATGCCGAGAAGCAGGGTGGCATCGTCCTCGGGGTCATTGGTAAAGTAGGTGCCAAGCCAGCCGTCCCAGCCGTACTCGCCGTCCCTTCCGATGATGCCGGCCTGCCTGCTGTCGATAAGAACCCGCATCAGGTTTCCGTAGCTGTGCCCATTGAGGCCGATCCATTTGTGGAAGGATGCCTGCTGCTGAGGCTCCAGCTGATGGGAGGTCAGGAAGGCGACGGTTCCGGGGCGGAGGATCTGTGCGCCGTCTTCAGCCCGCCCATGGTTTCGGAGCATCTTCGCAAAGAGGAGGTAGTCATCGAGCGTCGAGAAGAGCCCTGCGCCGCCGGAGAGGAAGGCATTCTTCCTGCCGTCATTCCGGATCCCGAGGTTGTTTCCCGTGTAGCGCGAGAGCCAGGGACCGCGGTGCCCGTCCTCTTTGACGGCCCCTTCCCCGAAGTTTCCGGAGGCCGCCTTTCCGGTGCCTGCGGGAAGATCCTCCTCCCCGTGCCGGATGTAGGCGGCGCAGAGGCGGCCCCTCTTTTCCTCCGGGATATAAAAGTCCGTGTCCTTCATGCCAAGCGGAAGGAACAGGCGCTCTTTCATGAACGCATCGAGCGGCATGTCTGCTGCCCTCTCGATAATGGCACCGAGGACGTCGGCGGAGACGCCGTACTGCCAGTCGGAAGAGGGGTCAAACTGGAGCGGGCACTGTCCGATCCGGTCCGCAAACTCCCCGGTTGTCATGGGATGGTCCGAGTCCAGCCTTGCCAGAAGGTCCGAGAAGACAAGTCCTGTTGCCGCCTCTGCCTGAGTGCGGGTCTCCGGATAGACAAGGCCGGAGGTCATGTTTAAGAGATCCCGGATTGTCACGGGATGCGCTGCCGGCACCGGCCCTGAATCGGTTTGTACGCTCTGGTGCAGGAAAGACGGGAAGAACTTTGCCGCAGGGTCATACAGATCCAGAACCCCATCCTGGATAAGGAGCATCGCCGCTGCTGCGGTGATGGGCTTTGTCTGGGAGTAGAGATGGAAGATCGTATCCCTTGCCATCGGGCGCTTTTCTTCGAGATCTGCATACCCTGCTGACAGAAAGACCGGTTCAAACCCCTTCTCCTGATAGAGAAGCGAGATGCCGGCAAACTCCTTTTCTGAGACATACTCGTGCATGCGCGCTGTCAGCGCCTGAATCTTATCGGGTTCCATACGGCTCCTCCTCTTTTTCGGTTCATGATCCTCATTATCGCACAGTAGGATGCAATTGCAATGCGGAGCCAATGCAGATGCTTTGCAAACCTGCTATACTCTTTGCAGAGAAAGGAGTGCGAACATCGCTATGGCAAAAAAAGAGATTGTACCGGAAGAGCTTACCCGCTCCGTGTTTGATCTGATCGGGAAGGACTGGACCCTGATCACAGCTGGAAAAGAGGGAAAAGTCAATGCGATGACCGCCAGCTGGGGCGGCATGGGCGTTCTGTGGGGAAGAGATGTCGTCTTCATCTTTGTGAGACAGAGCCGCTATACCAAGGAGTTTCTCGACGCCTCTGATACCTTTTCCCTGAACTTTCTGGATCCGAAGGCATACCGCCCCGTGCAGAACTACTTCGGGACGGTCTCCGGAAGGGACGAGGACAAGTTTGCAGAGAGCGGCCTCCACACCAAAGAGGAGTGCGATACGCCGTTCATCGAGGAGTCCAATACGGTACTCCTCTGCAGAAAGGCCGGCGTCTTTGCCATGCCGGAGAGCGGCATGGCACCCGGCATCCCGGAGAGATGGTATGCGGATCACAATGATCACACGATGTATGTCGGCTTCATTGAAAAGGTCCTGAAAGAGGACTGAAACGGCAGAAGGGAGGATTGCAATGGGTGAGGTGAAGATTCAGTGGCTTGGGCACAGCTGCATGGCCGTCGAAGAGGACGGATACCGGATCGTGTTTGATCCCTATGAGGATGGGAGCGTGGACGGCCTTGCGCCCCTTCGCACGGAAGGCGACCTTGTCCTTGCAAGCCATGGACATGCGGATCACAACGGTACGTCCTGTGTCCGCATCCGCCCCGGAGCCAAGACGAAGAAAAATCCGTTCCGGATCACAGAGCTCCCTTCTTATCACGATGAGGTGCATGGGGCAAAGCGCGGCGCCAACACGATCCGCATCCTGGACGATGGCAGCTATCGCATCGCCCACATGGGAGACATCGGCTGTGCGCTGACAGATGCGCAGAAGGAAGCCCTTTCCCATCTCACGGTCATGATGGTGCCCGTCGGCGGATACTTTACGCTGGAGCCTGCAGCA
>ONMH01000120.1 GCA_900318875.1 uncultured Lachnospiraceae bacterium
TGTATATCATGCAGGAGCTTTTGTGTGAGAAAGGGGGACGGCGCTCCTCCCCGCTGCAAGCAGCGGGGTTCCCGCGCCTGTTGTAATTTATGGCGGCAAACGGGAATCCGAATCAGTGGGGAAGGACCCACTGGCCGCCAAAGTCTCTGATCCTTGAGGACATCCGGACGGGGCACGGATACGTGGTGACAGAGGGGGAGAAGATCGGCGCTGCCTTTGCCTTCTTCGCCGGAAAGGACATCGATCCCAGCTACCGGAAGATTGAGATGGGCAGCTGGCTCCTGGATACTCCCTACGGCGTCATCCACCGCCTCGGGGGAAACGGCACGATCCACGGCGTTGCGGATGCCGTGTTCTCCTGGGCCCTGCAGAAGGCAGACGGCCACCTTCGCGTCGACACCCATCCGGACAACAGGGTCATGCAGCGGCTTCTTGCAGGAAACGGCTTCCAGAGAGTCGGCATCATTCACGTTCAGGAGGACACCGACGACCGCTGGGCCTATGAGAAGATCCGACGATACGAATGAACGAAACACCCGGGGAAAAGAAAAACTCTCTGCGGCAGGGACGATCCCTGTCACAGAGAGTTTGTATCCTGTCCTTACGGTTTACCTGTCTGCGCTCTCCTCGTACTTCTCATCGCAGTAGCGGCAGCGGTAGATCCTGCGGTGCGGATCTGCCAGATAGAAGATGTGCGGCAGGGACGTCTCTACGGAGGTGATGCAGCGGGGATTCGTGCAGCGAATGACGTTCACGAGCTCCCTCGGCAGGTCAACCTTCTTCTTCTCAATGATCTCGCCGTTTTTGATCACGTTGACGGTGATGTTGGGATCGATGAAGGCGAGCACATCCAGGTTGATGGAGTCCACGGGGCACTCCACCTTGAGGATGTCCTTGCGGCCCATTTCATTGCTCCTTGCGTTCTTGATGATGGCAACGGTCCAGTCCACCTTGTCAAGTCCCAGGTGGTGGTAGATCACCATTGCCTTGCCCGCCTGGATGTGGTCCAGGACATAACCCTCTTCAATCTTTCCTACGTTCAGCATGGTGTCCTCCTTTCTCAGAGTGCTTCGGTGTCGATGTTCAGGAGCTTCAGGATCAGCGCCTCCCGCACGTAGACGCCGAACTGCACCTGCTTGAAGTACGCAGCCCTCGGGTCATCGTCCACGTCCGCCGCGATCTCGTTGACGCGGGGGAGCGGGTGCAGGATGTACATGTCAGGCTTTGCCGCCCTGAGCTTTGCCCGGTTTAAGACATAGAAGTCCTTCAACCGAACGTAGTCCTCCTCGTTGAAGAAGCGCTCCTTCTGTACGCGGGTCATGTACAGGATGTTGAGCTCGGGGATCACGTCCTCAAGGCGGATGCACTCCTTATACGGAATGCCCCGGTCATTCAGCATGTCGGTGATGTAGTCCGGCACGCGCAGCTCACTCGGGGAGATGAAGATGAACTTCACGTTCTGATAGCGCACCAGCGCATTGATGAGGGAGTGGACTGTGCGGCCGAACTTGAGGTCCCCGCAGAGGCCGATCGTGAAGTTGTCAAGGCTTCCCCGGAGCGTGCGGATCGTCAGAAGGTCCGTCAGCGTCTGTGTCGGATGCTGGTGTCCGCCGTCACCCGCGTTGATGACCGGGATCGAGGCGTAGTGGGCGGCAACCGCTGCCGCACCCTCCTTCGGGTGCCGGATCACCATGATGTCGGCAAAGCAGGAGATGACCCGTGCGGTATCCGCCACAGTCTCGCCCTTTGTCGCCGAGGAGACGTTCCCGGAGGGAAAGCCCATGACCTTTCCCCCGAGGTTTAACATGGCCGTCTCGTGGGAGAGTCTGGTCCTTGTGGACGGCTCAAAGAAGCAGGTCGCCATCTTTTTGCCCTCGCACGCGTGCGCGTACTTCTCCGGGTGGAGTCTTATGTCGTCTGCCCTGTCGAACAGCTCGTCCAGCTCCTCCTTGGAGAAATCCAGCGGTGTCAGAAGATCTCGTTTCTGCATAGTTTCCCTTTCTGGCCGTATGCGGCCGCTGCCTCGTTACTCGATCTCGTAGTCCACTTCCTTTTCGGAGAGGAAATGCTGCATGGTCCGGTCCCAGACCTTCTCTGCGTTCTTGTCCGGGACAAACGCCTTCATGGCAATCCCCGTCACCAGGTGGATCCCGGCGGAATCAAGCCGGATGGAGATGCCAAGGGCCTCCACCGCCTCCTTCGTGGAATCGGCGACAGAGGATAGGGTGCGGGGGATGTACTCCGGTTTCAGGTGCAAAACAAAGCGAAATGCGGAAGGAGCTGTCTTTCCTTTGATAAAGTCCCGACAGCAGCCCCGCATTTCGCTCCATGTGGCATATTCATATGGCCTTTTCTGGGGATCGTCCCAGACCTCTTTCGAAAAGAAATCCCGGTTTAAGTGTCCGTCCAGGTTCAGCGTTGCCGCCATCTGAATCGTCGCCTCCTCGAGGAGGAAAGAATCAAACATACCGGAAGAGAGAAGTCCCGACATGAATGCGCCCTTGTTTTTGATCAGAAATGAAATCATCCGTGTCCCCTTCATCATTCGGCGTATCGGCGATCCCGCCGATACAGACTTGCCGCAGGCAAGTATATCATAAAAACCGGATCTGTCCAGCTGCTGCGCAGATGACAAGAACGGCGGCAAGCTGCAGGATGGGAATGAGAACAATGCCAAGAAGAAAGTTCAGGGTAAGGCTCCTTGCGCGGAGCCGGAAGAAGAGAAGTCCCAGGAAGTTCCCGATGCTCCCTCCCATGAGGGAGAGCACCAGAAATACGGACTGGGGTGTCCGGAACACATGCTCCCTTGCGCGTACGCGGTCGAGCGCCATGAGGACAAAGCACAAAAGATTCAGGACGACAAGGTAGAGAACAAGGATCCCCAGGGACCCCTGGAAAAACCCTGTGAGGGTGGAGAAAAGCTGCTGCAAGGCGTTTCCTTTCCGGAGGGAAGAACTGCGGCGCGCCGACAAAAGGCCCCTCCCCGCGCCGCTGTACCCATTCTACCTGCCGTGCAGCGGATTGAAAAGGACAAAAAGATATGGACCAGACCCGAAGAGGATCTGATCCATATCCAGAGGAATTATCAACTTCGTTTTACCAGGCATCCTTCTTTGGGGAATTGCGGGAGCACTCACAGAAGGTTCTGCCAGTCCTTGATGCCCTGCTTCTTTGCCACTTCCTGGAGCTTCATGGCGCGGACCTTGGTGGAGAGACCGAACAGCGTGATGAAGCCTGCTGCATCGTGGTGGTCGTACTGATCTCCGGTCTTGAAGGAGGCGATGCTCTCGTTGTACATGCTGTACGGAGAGGTGGTGCCCGCCTTGATGATGTTGCCCTTGTAGAGGGCGAGCTTCACGGTGCCGGTGACATAGCGCTGTGTGGACTCGATGAAGGCCTGCAGTGCCTCGCGCAGAGGAGAGAACCACTTGCCCTCGTAGATCGTGCTCGCATACTTGGAGGCGACCTCGATCTTCATTGCGGTGGTCTCGCGGTCGAGGCAGAGCTCCTCGAGCTGCTGATGGGCCTCATAGAGGATTGTGCCGCCGGGCGTCTCGTACACGCCGCGGCTCTTCATGCCGACGACGCGGTTCTCGACGATGTCGACGATGCCGATGCCGTTCTCGCCGCCGAGCTTGTTGCAGGTGCGGATGATGTCGGAGAGCTTCATCTTCTCACCGTTCACCGCAACCGGGATGCCCTTCTCAAAGTCGATCGTGATGTAGGTCTTCCTGTCCGGTGCCTTCTCCGGAGGGGTGGTCAGAACCAGCAGGTGGTCGTAGTTGGGCTCGAGAGACGGATCCTCAAGCTCAAGGCCCTCGTGGGAGATGTGCCAGATGTTGCGGTCACGGCTGTAGGAGTTGTCCTTGGAGCCGAAGGCAAGGTGGATGCCATGAGCCTCTGCATAGGCGATCTCGGACTCGCGGGAGTCGAGCTTCCAGAGGGGGTCGCGCCATGCGGCGATGATCTTGAGATCCGGTGCCAGGGCCTTGATGCCGAGCTCAAAGCGGATCTGGTCATTTCCCTTTCCGGTGGCACCGTGGCAGATGGCGACGGCGTTCTCCTTGCGGGCGATTTCAACCAGCTTCTTGGCAATGAGGGGTCTTGCCATGGAGGTTCCGATCAGGTACTTGTTCTCATAGACGGCGTGTGCCTGGATGCAGGGAGCGACGTACTCGTCGCAGAACTCATCGATCACGTCGAGGATGTAGAGCTTGTCGGCACCGCAGTACTTGGCTCTCTCCTCGAGACCGGAGAGCTCCTCCTCCTGGCCGACATCGATGCAGACGCAGACGACGTCGTAGTTGTAGTTCTCCTTGAGCCAGGGAATGATGCAGGTGGTATCCAGACCGCCCGAGTACGCCAGGATGACTTTCTCTTTTGCCATGGTTTTTGATTCTCCTCCATATCTTCCGCAGGTGTGAATACGGCGGAATCTCATAGTCCCGCAGCAGTCCTCCCTGCCTTTGGTTTCGATAAACATGTATGAATATACAACAGGCCTATCCCATTTGCAAGCCTGAAAATATACATTCTTCCTGCAAGAAACCGGATATTTATTCAGATAAATGCATAAATAAGCGGTTTTATGCATTTAAAATGCATATAAAAGCAGACCAAATCCAGGGAAAGATCGGGAAAAAATCGGGAGAGGGGGCCGGGACAGGGAAAGAAATATGCATAGAGCGGGGGATATATGCAATAAATATTCATAATAATGCATAATCATCCCAGAGAATGAATATTTGATGAATTTCTCTGTTGCATTCCCCCTCTGCCGGGCGTATCATGTTGCCATGTGCCAGGGGACCCCCTGGTGCGAAGCTCCGGCAAAAGTCCGTTACAGGGATTTCGTTTGGGGATATAATAAATCCCATATGGATCCGGGAAGACCGGAGAAAATCATTGAGGAAGAGAGAGCACATAATTGGAAGGATCGGTACGTCTTCGCCCGATGACGGCGGAGGATTTCGACGAGACACACGCACTCTGGATGACGATCCAGGGCTTTGGCATCCGGAGCCTTGACGATGCCAGGGAGGATGTCACCAGGTTCATCGACCGCAACCCCACCACCTCCGTGGTCGCCGTCTACGACGGCAGGATCGTCGGCTCGATCCTGTGCGGAAACGACGGGAGACAGGGGAGCCTGTACCACGTCTGCGTGGCAAGGGACATGCGCCGCATGGGGATCGGCACCCAGATGGTGGGCTACTGCATGAAGAAGCTCCGGGAGCTCGGGATCAACAAGGTCACGCTCGTCGCCTTCAAGAGCAACGACGGCGGCAACGCCTTCTGGAGGCAGATCGGCTGGAAGAGAAGAGAAGACTACAACAACTATGAGTTTGTTCTGAATGAGAAGAACATCACCCGGTTCATCGGGGACATGAGGGATGCAGCACTATCGCAATCCTGAGTAAGTAGCCTGAGCCTGTCCAAAAACCTTCGGATTGCGGGTGGGCTGCGCTGTCGGCAGATTCGACAGACCAGTTCCGGCCTGCCTGCTCGTGAACACAGGCACCGGTGGATGCCTACAAAAAAGGATGTATCATCTAAAATGGTAACAATTGTATATCATGCAGAAGCTTTTGTGTGAGAAAGGAGGACGGCGCTCCTCTCCGCTGCAAGCAGCGGAGTTTCCGCGCCTGT
>ONMH01000020.1 GCA_900318875.1 uncultured Lachnospiraceae bacterium
CATGTCATACCACCAATTTCTTATTGAGTTGACAGCAAACACGGCTGTATCCGAACTTATGCCAACATTGACGTAGCCTTCATTATTTGTGACATCGTAGACACCATAAGGGACAGCCTTGCCAAGCTCTGGAAGCGGAAAATCGTGGTCAAGAACTTTTTCCGGATCGCCCTTTGGGCAATACTCAGCACCATTGTTCTTGAAGCTTCCTATATTTTCCTTTTTCTTACAGTCGATCGAAATGACCGGTTCACCAGCTTCCAGATATCTCCGTGAGGTTTTGTTAATGTGTTTGAACTGCTCATCCCGATATGGTGATTCCTCGCCAACCTGCTTCATCTTTTGATTCTGCTGCAGACTGAAGCCAAGTATTCTGAGCAGATCGCCTACCTTGTCCTTGTGGACTTTGAAGCCCTCAGACTGCAGCTCATCGGCGAGATTTTGCGTACTCTTGGTCGTCCATCGAAGCGGAACCATAGGATTGCCATACGATGCAGGGTCGACCAGCCGGTCCAAAGCATCAAGAATGCCTGGCTGTGTTTCTGTAATCGGCTTTCGTCCGCCACCAGCCTTTTTGGATCCTGGTTGTATTGTCAACGTGCTCCGGTGCCTTGAAATCCGGATCCTGAAGCTCTTTGACCCCAGCTGCTATCGTGTTCCTGTGCATTCCGGATACTTCGCTGACCTCTTTAATACCTCCTCGTCCAAGTGAGATCGCCTCCGTTGCCAGGTACAGTCTGCGCTGTGACTCATTGAGATAACCAATATTTGTTTTTATGCGTTTTGTAGTAGCTTCGTCCATGCATTGAGTATATCACATGAAACGCACGATGTGCACAAGTTATTTATCTTCACGTCCTTAGGTCAAGCTGGATTCGTGACTGCATTGGGATCAGCAACAATTGCGGCATTGGGGAAGTACAAATGGGAAAACGTCAGTTAAAACCTGGCCTCTATGAGAAGGTCATCAACGAAGGGCTTGCACAGGAGCTGTCTGATATAGAGAAAGAGCGAAAGAGCACCAAAGAGGTCGACAGTGCCGAAGCTTCCAGGGTACTCTCCCAGTATATCCAGGAAGTAGTTCAGAAAAAGCTGGATGCAGCTGAGGAGAAGGGCGGTATTAAAGAGCAGGTTCGCCTGACAAATGAAATCGTGCGCCTTCTGGAAGATCAGAATGGAAGCGCAAAAGAGGACGAGAACCCGGTAGAAGAGAAGCTGGAGATTCCGGTTTTGGCTTCTGGAAAGCAGGATACAGAGGCAGCTCCACAAACCCTGCAGGTCCTCCTCCCTGAACATGATCCTCTGCTGGCTGTCGGAAAGAGTGCTGAAGACTATCCAAGGCCCATGACATCCATTGCGAGGAGCAGTCTGTTCACGGGAGCGGCTCATGAGCCAAGTCTTGACCGTGAACTTGAAGTGGAGATCCCTTCCTGCAGACGGATTGACCTGCTTGTTGCCTTTATCAGGTGGTCTGGTCTTCGGTTAATTCTCCCGGAACTTCGCAAGTTCACAGAAGGCGGTGGGTCACTGCGCGTTATCACAACGACCTATACCGGTGCGACAGACAGCAAGGCTGTTGAGGAGCTTGCATCCCTTCCCAATACGGAAGTCCGGATCTGTTATGACACGCAGAGCACCCGGATGCATGCCAAGACCTATATCTTCATCCGGGATACCGGATACTCCACCGCCTATATCGGTTCCTCCAACCTGTCCAGGGCGGCAATTACAAAGGGACTCGAATGGAACGTCAAGATCACAGAGGCAGATCAGCCGGATACCATGCGCAAGGTCCAGGCGTCGTTTGACTCCTACTGGCACGATGAGCGGTTTGAACAATACCATGCCGGTAGTGAAGAAGATGAGAAACGTCTGAGGGATGCTCTCGAATACGAGAGAAGCGGTGGAAAGGGGAAGATCTCGTCTGCCTCTGGGAATAACTGCCAAGCCATCTTTACGATCCGCCCCTATGCATTCCAGCAGCAGATCCTGGATGCTCTCCAGGCAGAGCGTGTCCTCAGACACCATAACCATAACCTCATTGTCGCGGCAACCGGAACAGGGAAAACCGTAATCGCGGCATTTGATTACAAAGAATTCTGCAGGACGCACAAGGTGCATCGCCTCTTGTTTGTGGCACATCGGGAGGAGCTCCTGCTGCAGGCACAGGGCACTTTCCAGGGCATCCTGCAGGATCCGAATTTCGGGCAGATCCTGGATGGTACCCACACGCCGGACAGTCCAGATGAACTCTTTGCAACCATCCAGTCCATCAACTCCCAGAAACTCTGGGATCGGTTGAAGCCTGACTACTATCAGTACATTGTGGTGGATGAGTATCACCACGCCGCCGCTGCCTCTTATCAGAAACTCCTTGGATATTTCAATCCGGAGATTCTGCTCGGCCTTACGGCTACCCCGGAGCGAATGGATGGGAAGAGCATACTGGACCTCTTTGACGGTCAGTATGCGGCAGAGATCCGCCTCCCGGAGGCAATTGACCGGGGGCTTTTGTGTTCCTTCCAGTACTTCGGAGTTACCGATACTGTGGATCTGGATAAGTTCCGCTGGGTCCGCGGCGGATATGAGGTGTCGGATCTCAACAACGTCTATGTCTACAACCGGGAAGTCGCCGAACGGCGTGCCGGTCAGATCATCCTATCCATTCAGAAGTATGTAGCAGACGTCAATGAGATGAAGGCCCTGGGCTTTTGCGTGTCTGTCGAACATGCCACCTTCATGGCGAAGTTCTTCAATGAACACAGTATCCCCGCAGAGGCACTCTATGGCGGCAGTGATGATGCGACGAGAAACAGCGCAAAGGAACGCCTCCAGAAGGGTGAGATCAAGATTATCTTTGTGGTAGATCTCTACAACGAGGGTGTCGATATCCCGGAGATCAACACGGTGCTGTTCCTTCGACCGACGCAGTCCCTGACCATCTTTCTGCAGCAGCTCGGGCGAGGACTACGTATCTGCAAGGGTAAGGACTGCCTGACCGTGCTGGACTATATCGGACAGGCGAATAAGAAGTACAACTTTGAGGAGAAATTTGCAGCCCTCCTTGAGAAGACAAGGAGAAATGTAAGGGACGAGATCAAGAGGGGGTTCACCAGCCTCCCGAACGACTGCTACATCCGCCTTGAGGAAAAGGCAAAGCAGCACATCCTGGATAACATTTCGAAGAACTTCGATTCAAAGCCGGGGCTGATCTCCAGAATCCAGACCTTTGAGGCAGACAGCGGGAAGAAACCTACGCTGGTCAACTTCCTGGACTACTATCGCCTGGATCCTCACGTGATCTATGTGAGAAAAGCAAGCTTTGCGAGACTCTGCGTACAGGCAAAGGTCCGGGAAGACTTTTCAGAGCCAGCTGAGGATGCGCTGACAAAGGCGCTGGTGCACCTTGCCGATCTTGATTCGAGGGACTGGATCCGCTTCCTGCAGGAGAACCTTGGAGGCATTCTGGATCTTGCGGCGGATGGCAGCACGGACATGCTGGGAACTCTGAGCGATCGGGAGCAGAGAATGCTGCAGATGTTTTACATCACGGTATTTGGCTCCTACGCAGAGAGCTGGCAGAATCCGAAAGTCCTGGAGAACCTTCGCTCCCTTTGGCAGAGCCCGGTCATGATGCAGGAGCTGCAGGACCTGCTTGCCTACCGCTATGCAAAGATTGATTTTGTGGATCAGCCTGTGAACCTCGATTTTGATTGCCCTCTGGGTGCCTACTGCACCTATACCAGGGATCAGCTTTTTACTGCTCTGGATTACAAAAAGCCCGGAGACCTTCGGGAAGGCGTGAAGTGGCTGCCGGACAAAAAGATCGATGTGCTGCTCGTCACGCTGAACAAGTCGGAGAACGACTACTCTCCCTCTACGATGTACAACGACTATTCCATGAGTCAGTGGCTGTTTCACTGGCAGAGCCAGAGCACTACATCGGAGAATTCAAAGACAGGGCAGCGCTATATTCATCACGACGAAGAGGGCAGCAGAGTACTGCTGTTTGTCCGGGAATCCAAGAAAGGACAGTGGGGAGAGGCCATGCCCTATACCTTCCTGGGAACGGTCCATTATCAGAGCCACGAGGGGAGTCGTCCGATGACCATCATCTGGAAGCTGGATCATCCGATTCCGGCAAAGTACATCACCAAGACGAATCAGCTCGAAGTAGGATGATTGGAAGGCAGCGAATAACGCCTAATGGCTTGTATCAGAAAGCCACATCGTGATTCATACAGCTGCCAGCAATGACAGAACAACGTGCTGACAGACATAATCCGGTGGCAAGTGCATTGGGCAGAACAGGGGGGAGTATCCTATGGCACGATCTTTTACAACAAGTGATGCGAGGCAGCTGATCCAACAATATCAGAGCGTGGAACAGAGCCTGATTGCCATGGAGGCGCTGGAAAAGGAAAACGCCAGGAAGGTTCAGGAGTGCATCCAGGCAGTTCTGGCAGCGGAGCTTGTAGAGGCACTGAAGCAAATTCCTATTGAGGAAGTCAACCGGGACAAGCTTGGCATCCGCGTCAAGGCTTTGCGGGACAATGGCTTTATCAATTATGCGACGGTCTACACGGCTGGTACGGCAGAGATCGCATCCATTCGCGGCATCAGTGCAGACACAGCAGAGACTGTCAAGATGATTGTGGCAAAGGCAGCAGAGGATTCTTACAGCGGTCTGAAGATCCGGGTAAATTATGATCGTCAGACCCCGCAATATACCGCGCTGTTGAGCGAAGTCTCCCGATATCAGAAATATCATTCCCTGGTGCATCAATACGAGGAGTTGAATCAGCAGTACAACGTTCAATATCGGGAAAGCCTGGAAGCACTGCAGAAAGGGACTGGTTTTTTCAGGTGGATCTTCTCCTCGAAGGACAAGAAGAGCAGGACGGAAGAGGCATATGAAAAACTGCAGCAGGGGCTATCGGGAGACTTTGGCAGGAACATTTCCCAGGTTCATTTCTTTGAGCAGAACGCGCGGGTGCTGGATAACAATGAAGTATGGGAATCCTTCCGTGAGAATCCAATCAAGTATATCAGCGCGATCGACCAGATTGCGCCCGGCACTGTGGGTCGGGTGGATACCACATATGGCCTTCCGGAGGGCCTGGCAAGGCAGGTAGAGGAGGAATGCTTCTTCCCGGATGGCCTTCTCTGTGATCTTCGAAGGTATCAGGAATGGGGCGTAAAGTACATCCTCCATCAGGGCCGGGTCCTTCTTGGCGATGAGATGGGACTTGGAAAAACCATTCAGGCGATTGCGGTTATGGTCTCTCTGAAGAATACCGGTGCAACACACTTTGTTGTTGTCAGCCCGGCCAGCGTACTTGTGAACTGGTATCGAGAAATTCGAAAGTTCAGCAAGCTGCATGTGATCAGCGTACATGGCAGTGATCGTACTCGTGCGATATCGGAATGGGAGAAGGATGGCGGCGTTGCGGTAACGACGTATGAGACCGCCAAATATTTCCATCTGCCGGAGGACTTTCAGTTTACCTTACTTGTCGTGGACGAGGCACACTATATCAAAAATCCGGAGGCGAGAAGAACCAAAGATACCTTACAGCTTGCTGCCCATGCAGAACGGCTCCTCTACATGACGGGGACACCGATTGAGAATAACGTCGACGAAATGATCAGCCTGGTCAGAACGCTGAGGCCGGATATTGCGGGTGATCTCATCGGAATGAAGTCGATTGTCACTGCACCGAAATTCAGGAATGCCATCGCACCGGTCTATTACAGAAGGAAGAGACAGGATGTCCTCACGGAACTGCCCGACCTGGTGATGGAAGAGGAGTGGTGCCAACTCAATGAGGAAGAAGAGCAGGTCTACGAGGAGGAGGTACTCGCGAAGAACTACAACGGAGCGCGGCGCGTTTCCTGGGACATCGACAATCTCGAGAATTCCTGCAAGGCGAAGCGGATGCTGGAGCTGATCGAGGAGGCAAAGTCCGAAGGACGGAAAGTTCTGATCTTCTCCTTCTACCTCGACACGATCCGCAAAATCAAGGATCTGCTCGGAGAGAACTGCTGTGAACCGATCAATGGCGCTGTGCCGCCTGCAAGGCGGCAGGAGATCATTGACGACTTTGATGCTTCGCCGGTGGGAAAGGTCCTGGCGGCACAGATCATTGCGGGCGGTACCGGTCTCAACATCCAGTCGGCAAGCGTCGTGATCCTCTGTGAGCCGCAGCTCAAGCCGTCCATAGAGAATCAGGCAATCTCAAGGGCATACCGGATGGGACAGGGCAGAAATGTCCTGGTCTACAGACTCCTGTGTGAGAATACCATCGATGAGCGCATTATGAAGCTGCTCGAGGACAAACAGAAGATCTTCGACGCCTTTGCCGACAAATCCGTCGCTGTGGAGAAGATTGAGGTCGATAATCGGAGCTTGGAAAATCTCATTCAGGAAGAGATCGATCGGATCAACAACAAGAGACAGAGCGCGTGACCCTGGCAGGATTAGAACAATACAGCAGATGATACAACCCTGAAATGCCTGATTCCTTGTATCCTCAAAGGAAGCACTACAATTCCAGGCAGCACTGCAGTGCCTTTTGGGGTGCTGCAGCTGACTTTCCATTCGCAACGGAAACAACATTGGTCTCCGGCGTATTTTTATCAAAGAGACCATTGCTGCCTCTGGTTCCTTTGTCCTATTCTGTGGAAGCATACGGAAACGCTCCGGGGCCTTGGTTTGAGATGGGAACCGGAGGCAGAATACTGGCGGACAGATCCCGTCAGAGACGGGAGAAGAGCAGATGATTTTTGCGACTTCTGATACGCACTTCTGCCATGATCAGCCCTTCATCTGGCAGAAGAGAGGCTTCTCTAATATCGATGAGATGGATGAAACTCTTGTTGCCAACTGGAACAGCGTGGTGGGCGAGGATGATGAGGTCTACCACCTTGGTGATGTATTTTTGAACGGCGGGGAAAACTATGAGAAGGCGGGAGCCATCCTAAGGCGCCTGCACGGCTCCATCCGCCTGATCACCGGAAATCATGACACGGACAGAAAGCTCGACTACCTTCGGGAGAACATCCCTGCATTCGTCTCCATCCAACGGACGGAGTGGATCCGGTGGCGAAAGCACACGGTGGTGCTCTCGCATTTTCCCGTAATCACGGGAAACGCAGGCACGACAAGTCTCCACAGTGCCACCTACTGCCTGTTTGGTCATACGCATCAGACAGTTGATTTCACGGAGGGGTTACCCTTTGCCTGCCATGTGGGTGTTGACAGCCATGGCCTAAAACCAGTGCCGCTGGATGACATCATGATGGAGCTGCGGCAGCACTGTCTTGAGATGAGAGTGTTTCGGAAGGAGGAAACGTCGGGAGAGGATGCTGTACCATCCGAGATTTTCTCATAAGCCATGAAGATTTCTGCCGCGTGTACAAGTATGACATTCTGCGGTAGAATGTCCTCTGTAAACAGAATATTGGACAAAGGGGAGCAATTGCTGAGAGGTGCAGATACCTGCACGACCCTGAACCTGATTTGGATAATGCCAACGTAGGGATGTGTCTTGCAGCGGTGCACCGCTGTGGTTTTATAGCTGGTTTGTGTGGGCAGTATCCGAAAAGGGTACTGTCCTTTTTTGCTGCCGGAAAGAAGAAAACTGAAAATTGCAGTATGTCTTGTGCTGCTTCTGGAATCGGCAGGCCCGGGGCAGGTGAGACGAAAACAACAGACATGCGGCAGACCGGGGGCACCACCTTCTGTCGCAATACAAAACCTTTTAGGAGAAAATGCCATGCGAACGTGTACTGGCAAGGCGCCGGATATCCGATGGACCGGAGACGGTCCCGGAGTCTGTCCGGCGTACCCTGCTGAAGAAGGCCTCGAACGGACAAAGACGCAGAATCTGTCTGCTCCGGGGATGTTGCAGCGGTAACAGAAAAACCGCTTGAGACCGGAAGATGTGTCCCAATCCAAGAAAAGGACCCTTCCGGAGTTTTGCGAATCAGCTTCCCAAAGGAGGAGAACAGAAGATGGAAACTGCGTATGCAACACAGATGGACGCCGCAAAGAAAGGCATCCTGACGGAGGAGATGAAGAAGGTAGCAGAGAAGGAGCATCGGGATCCTGCTTGGATCCGAGACATGGTGGCAGAGGGGAAGGTCGTCATTCCCTGCAACAAAAAGCACGCCTCGATTGACCCGAACGGCATCGGAAGGCTCCTGAAGACCAAGATCAATGTAAACCTTGGCGTCTCCCGTGACTGCAAGGACTATGATGTGGAGATGGAGAAGGTGATGAGCGCCGTGAACATGGGTGCCAAGGCCATTATGGACCTCTCTTCCCATGGGAACACCCAGCCATTCCGGCAGAAACTCTGCAGGGAATGCCCTGCGATGATCGGCACAGTTCCGGTGTATGATGCGGTCATCCACTATCAGCGGGATCTTGCGACATTGACCGCAAAGGACTTCATCGATGTAGTCCGCCTGCACGCCGAGGACGGCGTTGACTTTGTGACACTCCACTGCGGCATCACAAGAAAGACCATTGAGCAGATAAAAAGCGGCAGCAGAAAGATGAACATCGTCTCCCGCGGTGGATCCCTTGTCTTTGCCTGGATGTCTATGACGGGAGAGGAAAATCCGTTTTATCAGTACTACGATGAGATCCTGGACATCTGCCGAGAGCATGACGTGACGATCAGTCTCGGCGACGCCTGCAGACCGGGGTGTCTTGCGGATGCAACGGATGGCGTGCAGATCGGAGAGCTGGTGCGACTCGGCGAGCTGGTAAAGCGCGCTAGAGACCACGATGTGCAGGTCATGGTGGAGGGCCCCGGTCACGTTCCGCTCGATCAGGTTGCGGCAAACATGAAGGTGGAGCAATCAATCTGCCAGGATGCACCGTTCTATACGCTGGGGCCTCTTGTCACAGACATTGCACCCGGGTACGATCACATCACGGCGGCAATCGGCGGTGCTGTCGCCGCCATGAACGGCGCCGCGTTCCTCTGCTATGTTACGCCGGCAGAGCACCTTGCCCTGCCGAACGTGGACGATGTCAAGCAGGGTATCATTGCCTCAAAGATCGCAGCGCATGCCGCGGACATTGCCAAGGGAATTCCCGGTGCAAGGGATCAGGACGACCGCATGGCAGAGGCGAGAAGAAAGCTCGACTGGGAAGCCCAGTATAAGGAGGCGATTGATCCTGAGAGGGCGCGCAGCATCCGTGAATCCCGTGCGCCGGAGGATGACCACTCCGATACCTGCAGCATGTGCGGCAAGTTCTGCGCAGTGCGTTCGATGAACAAGGCACTTGCGGGAGAGATGATCGACATTCTCTGATCTTCCGGAAAACATTCAAAGCTCTGGCTGTTCAAGGGCTATCTGTCAAGTCCAAACCGTATCATGGTGTCGGCATTTTCTGTGTATGCCGATGGATTTTTCATGAAGCATACCAAAAGAGAAGACAACTGAAAAACAGCAGAACACAATAGAAAAAGCCTGGCAAGGGAGCGTATCCAAAGTGATACCTCCTTTCCCAGGCTTTTGTGATTTTCCCTATGCCTTGATGATTTTGTCTAAGATGGGAAAGATGGGAAAAGGCCGAACAGACGGTCAGCTTCTTTATGATGTTGTCATTCTTTGCACAAGGTGGATCCAAATCCCGGAGCCAGCTGTGGCAGATTTTGAAGTCAGCGATGTCAGAAAACGATCCCCAGATACGGTAAAAACAGGGTGTTGATGTAGACCTCCATTTCTGTTGACATTGTTCCGGCTTCTGCAAAACCATAAGAATAGAGATAATCCTCTGCTAAGAATGCAAAAACTTCACATTGATAAGTAATGCCGTTTACAACAAGGGTATATGCGTATTCTCTGCCGGCTATGGTTTTACCTTCGCCTGCATCTACTGCTACCGGCCCTACATACCAGAAGGAGGTAGCAGATGAAGCGAGTCCGGCTGCGTATTGCTGATAAATCACGTCATCTGTTTCAGCACTGGTTCCTCCCTTGTAATGGCATGGGTTATGGTCATAGGTAAAATAAATAACACCGCTTGTAGAGTGTGCTCTTCCATAGGGCCAATAGTAGATGGAGTAAGTACCGTCCCCCTTATTCTGTGTTTCGGTATCCCAGCTTGTGGGGCTTAAGTAAACACTGAGTCCCAGAAATCCGGGTTCGAAATTGGTGGGCCAGATAAACGGAGCACCAAGCACGTCCCCCGACTCCTGCGCGGACAGCTTGGGACATACCATTTCGGTAAGATTCGAAACGGTTTCCTCACCCGCGTTCGCGGCAAATGACGGAACGCCAACGGATATCGCCATGATAATGGCTGCAGTAACGACACTGATTGCTCTTCTGACTCTTTCAAATTTTGCTTTCATGATAGCCTCCCCTGACGGTTTCTTATTCCGATAAGCCTATTTTCTCTTTTCGTACTCCCTGCGAATGGTTCCAACCTTCTTGTCGCTCCTGGTATCCCGGCCGTTTGGGTTGCGGATGGTTCCGGGCGGCAATCCATTCTTCTTTTCCAGGGTTCCAACGGTACAGTCTGATCTTGTTTTTCTCTTGAACATGTGCGCTACCTCCATTTCATGGTTTACAGAAAAACCTGTCAGCGGGGTGAGCCCAGACGATCCTGATAAACCCTCAGAGATTTACTGGTCACATCCTTCTGGTGTTTCAAGGGAATCACCCTTGCTATGAGATCATCATAGTCCGCAGTATTTTCGATCTGGATTTTGCGTTGCATGTTGATGGGACAGGGAAGGCGTATCAGGGAACAGCGGAGGGCGGCTCTAGCGGCCGGTCTTTTCGAAGTACTCCTCTTCAGCGATACAGTCCTCAATGCAGTCAGTGAGCTCTTTGATCTTCCGCTCAAAAGGCGCAATCCCGGGCTTCTCCCTGCAGAGGTCAATGCCCTGCTCCAGGATGCGGATGGCAGCTCCATATCGGTGGAAGGTCCTGTTAATATCCGCTGCCGGAACGATCCAGCTGTCGATGTCTGCAACCGACACGAAGGACGGCCCCTTCATATCAAAGTCTGTCAGCTTATAACTGCGACGCAGGTAATCGTATGCCATCTGATAATTCCGGTCCATGACGGTGTAGTACCAGGCCTGGTTGAGCAGAACCCACATCTGGAGATCTTTATCCTCTGCCTTTCCAAAACCAACGTATTTCTCCGCCCGCTGCATGAGGATTCGCACCTTTACCCTGTCAGCGGAAAGTGATACGGAGGAACGGATCCTGGAGAATCCGTGCCGGTCCCCCGGAAACTGGTAGAACCGCAGGATGTCACTTGCCGCAGTGCAGAGACTGGCGGCGAGCATCCTTCCGCCATCGAGCTTTTTACTCTTTTCGGCGAAGGCGATCCCCATCTCATTGTAGGAGAGCATGTGTTTTCGGATCGCGGAATGATCATGACTGTTCGGAGCATAGTCGCCATTCAGCAGTTCATCATCGATTCCGCTTAAGATATGGCAGGCAAGGGCCTTCGCATAGGCAGTCCATGTTCCGGCAGGATCTCCGGGGATATGAAAGGTGCTGTTAAGAACCGGCCTTATCAGGTCAGCCATCCAGGATGCGGTTTTTTCATCGCAGATCCGAAAGCATGCATAGACCGCAAAGTCGATAACAAACAGGTCAGCAAGGGCGGCGGGGATGCCGTCAATGAAATCCCGATTGCGGCAACCCAAAGAGGCTGCACGATCTCCCAATCCCGAATACAGTCCGGGTGACTTTCGATTCAAAAACAGAAGGCTCCAGTCGCGGACCTTTCTCTCTTCTCCGGCTGGAAGAAGCAGGATGGTGTGAAAGAGAAGATCCAGGTAAGCCTTGTCAGAGGAGAGACTGCCGCTCTGCAACGCCTGCAATACCTGCATGGCGCAGGAGACGACCTCAGAGGGTTCGATCCCGGGGAGAGCAGCCGTCTCCGGCCAAGAACTGTCTTCTCCGGACTGCCTTCGAAGAACCGGGAAAAACTCCTCAGGGACGAGGAGCGCCTCATCGGCACAGGACAGATACCCTTCCAGAGACCGGAGGACCGCAGTAATTGCAGAGACGTCCTGCTCTGTCAGGGCAATGGCGTCGATGATCGGGCCGCAGAGAGAGGTCAGAAACACCCTGCCATTCTGAAACCGGATCCATCCATCGTGCAGGAGGGACGAGAGCTGGGCATCAAACGAGCGGCGCGCCATTGCCTGCAGGAACCGGACCTCGATCCCGGAGGAGGGAAACAGCCGCAGAAGGTGCAGGAGCAGGATCTCCTCTTTGGAGAGGCTTTCTGCATGGAGAATCCGCTGGAGCGAGGAGACAAGGCCATCCTCCGGATGGATTGATGAGGACTCACCTTTGCCACCGCGCATCAGAGAAACTGCTGTCGCCACTGTCATCCGCTCCTCGCGGAGCTGGTTTGCCATGAGTTTTAGGAGGAAGGGATTCCCGCCGGAGAGATCCGCAATCGCATCGATCCCGGGACTTTCTTTGCCAATGCGCACAGAATCCCAGCCAATGGATCGGATCAGGAGCTCCTTCCCTGCTGCAGGTTCAAGACCCTGCAGCTCCAGCGCAGCCCCCGTATAGGTAAGGGGACGGTCATGGGAGATCAGGATGACCTTCCAGCCAAGCTGGGACAGATGAGAGAGCAGATCCTGCGGAATGGTTTCCGCCGCCGGCAGGTTGTCCACAACAAACAGGGAGATGCTATCACTCTCGTTTGCCGTCTTCTGGAGAAGGGAGAGCTTTCGGAGGGCATATTCTGAGAGAGTCTCGGATGATGCACGGCGGAGGTTTTCAATCCGCACCTGCCAGTCATCGGCGATAGCCTCTTCGAGGGAATCCCCTGTGGAGAGAAAGACAAGGTTGTCGATTTTCTTCCTTTGCCGGCTTGCAAAGTTCTGTACCAGTGCCGTCTTTCCCAGTCCCCCTGCACCTGTGATCCAGAGGAGTGCATGAGCCCTGTCAGAGAGCCAGTCATCCAGTGCATGGAGCTCCCTGTTCCTTCCAAGAAAGACCTCCGGGGCATCGATATGGCTGGAGCGAAGAAACGGCGCCTTCTCGTCGGCAAGCGGCTCCATCTCCTCAAGTGTCTGGATGACGGCCCGCATATCCTGCAGCCTGCTGCCATAGTAGGGCGCAAGCGTTTTGTGGAAGAACGCTGTCAGCTTTCGGAGCAGGACGTCACTCCAGGGAAGAACAGTTTCCCTTGCCCGCGAATCGGGTTTTGGAGTGGGGGGATCAGAAGCAGCAGGATGCAGAAAGACCATGTCCTGAAAAGAATAGACGGCATCCGGGGAGCCGTCTCTTGCATTTGGCGCACGGTGAAAGAGCAGCCAGAAGAGCAGCGCGCCAAGAGAGTAGACGTCTGTCCACGGGCCGATGTGGGAGATCTTGCCAAGGGCAAGTTCCGGGGCAGCGTATTCCGGGGTGAAGGAAATCCGCTCCGGAGGTGTGCAGCGGTCTGCCTGCAGCGCATCCAGCCGGATCAGAGAATTTAAGTCAAAGAGCTGCACCCGCTCTGTCTGTCCGTAGATGTAGAGGATGTTCTCCGGCTTGCAGTCCAGATAGAGATACCCTGCGTCATGCAGGATCAGGATGGCCTTTGCGGTTCTGGCAGCGATCCCGATGCATCCCTGCAGCGTCTCAGGCTGCCTGTCTGCAAGGGTAGACTCGGAGCCGTACGCATGGAGGGAGTAGATAGTCCCGCAGGCAGTATAGAACTCCGGATTGGAGACAAACGAATCATATGCGCTGTCCTTGTAATAGAGCCCGGTGAGCGTATGAAAGTCATGTTTCATTCGCTCACAGGCTTCCCGAAAGTGGGAAGCACTCATTTGGGGTACAAGGAGGCTTCCATCCGCGGAACGATTGATCTCAAGACCCACAGGGCAGCATTCCTTGAGCCGGACATACTTCCGGTCGTTGTTCGAGGCAAGATAATACGCCTCATAGACAATGCAGGATCCGCCGCGGCCCAGTTCCCTGCTGATATACACCGTCAGCGTGCCGTTGTTCCTACTCTTTAGCCGGAGCTCATATCCATTTTGCAATGCCGTTCTTGTGTCCATGATACCTGCCGTTGCTATCGTCAAACACCACCGTCAGCCACAGAATACATGGCGTGAGATCGGAACTGGATTTCTTACTGCAGATCAGAAGGCAGTTCCACATCTGCCCCGGACGTCTCTTCAATGTGGGTTGCAAAGACCTCACCAAGGTAGTAGCGGAATGTATCCAGTGGTTCCTCATCGTTCATGCACCAGAGGAAGATCCAGTCATACGGGTTTCCAAGATAGAGTTCCTGGAATCCTGCCTCAAGGAGCAGACTGTTCATCGTGTAAAAGCAGTCGGCGGCGTCCTTTGCGGCTGCGTCAGACTTTGCACCGCTCTCATCATAGAGCCTTGCAGCCCAGAAGCGATAGAAGCTCAAGAGAACCAGAATCTTCCTGACACGGTCATGTTCCATCGGTCTTCTGTGAAGCACTTTCTGAATGCCGTCGCGGTCCGGGAAATCACTCTCCGCCATCGTGTTAAGGATCGAGCTGCCAACAAGAATCGGTTTGATCGACCGGTTCCTGCCAAAGCCCTTCATCTCCTTCTGATCCAGTCCAAAGATCTGTGCCAGTGTACTCCAGACAGAATCACTCTCTGTCTTTACCGCAGGGGTTTCATCCCGGAAGCGTGCAGCATCTTCAGCGTCCGTAGAATCTGCCGTTTTTGAGCTATGCAGGGAGCTCACATAGGAGAGGTACTTTGACTCCCACATGGCAAGTCCATCCTCCTTGGTGATGTCATTCCACAGCTCCCGTATCTTGTCCTGCGCTGTTACCTGGGAATAAGCAAAGTCTGCATAGTTTTCAGAAAGGTAGGTGACGAGCTGATCCTCCCCTGTCATGGCTGAGATCTCATTCCGGATAGACTGCGTGTAGAGCCGCTCGGAGGACGGCGCTTTCCTTTCTGCCTCCTCTGCTTTCTGCATAACGCAGCAGATCAGGTCCTGGGCGTGTGCATAGGAAAGGTTCTGCATCCGGCAGAAATAGTAAACTGCCTCTCTGATGTCGTGGCAGTTAAAGCTCCGATCAAGGTAGACGCGGCGGAAGAAGTCATCCGTTTGTGTCACGTCAAGATCCAGTGCAAACACGATCTGAAAGGCAGTCTCCCGCTGGATTTTCCCTCTGGGGCCAAACCACCGGTCCATGTTTCGGGGCTTTCTGCCGATGTTCTGTTTGAATTTTTCTTCCAGGAACGGAATGCACACTTCCGGCTCCGATGAGATGGCAAACCTCTCCGCAAGGTATTCGCCAAGTGCGGTGCCGAAACCATGAAAAGACGTGCAGATCTCGCGGAGCTTTGGGACAAACACCTCATCGGTGGGGTCAAGCCTTTCTGCAGAATCTTCAAGGTAATCCGTGTAATCAGACATTTCTGTTCTCCTTGCAGTGTAAAATCCGGAATTTCTGTCACAGGTCTTATTCTAACTGCAGTTGCAGATCTCTGCACTGCATTTTGAAAGAGTCGACACCTTCAGATTGGAATGCAGGACATGGTGAATACTCACCTGCAGGATCACAGGATGGATATGTCGTGGAGATCCAAATGGTACAGAAATACAGAAGAACGGAGTGAAATAAGCTTATTCATCACTTCTGGGATATTGAAAACGCTTGGGAGCAAGGTGGCAAACTGAAGAGGACCGGACGCCATTTGTGAAAAATGCTCATAAACCCTGCCAGTCTAAAAGGCTGATTAGTCAACACAATGTAAAACAATGTTAATTTATGATATGATCATAGAAGCTGTAAATAATCAGAGCACAGTTCTTCATTTGATAAAATCAACACCTCCTTATGCCTCTGTTTCCATTCAGATTTCATGGAGACAGGAAGGAGATCAAGCCACACAGGGATACTATCGGAAGGAACCAGCAAAGACAGCAGGGAGAGGTTATGACAGTACTGAAAATCGTGAGCGACCCGTATAACAAACAGGTGACGTTTTATGTCAGAGAGGAAACAAAGAACCAGTGGAGCGAGATCACAGAGCAGAACCATCCTAACGGTAGGCTTCTGCAGGATAAAATCGTGCACGGGTTCTTTCCTTTTCAGGTACAGAAGATTACAGACATCATTTACAACGAGTACCACGCTGGCGACAGTACCATCGACATCGAATTTCATGGCACGGATGATGAGTACAAGGACCTTTTAAATGCATGCCGGGTCAGCGGCCACTCGGAGACCTTTCATGTAACCCGCGGGGAGAGGAAAAAGGAAGGCGCCGATTTGGTACTCCCCAGGATCAATCATATCTTTGACGAAAACATCTATCCCCTAATCCGGGAGGGCGTCAGCGATGCCGACCGTGACAGCATCTATGCGGAGGTGAACAAGTACCGGGATGCA